>NZ_JBFUEA010000007.1:0-349397 GCF_056404435.1 Mucilaginibacter sp. P2_D11 | reverse complement strand
ACGTATCTCACCTGGTTTCCCTTAATCAAAATGGACTGCAGGTTATGTTATATATGACATTGATAACCAGTATGCTGGTGTTGATCTACAAAAAAGGGAATAAACAGGGCTATAAAACTTCCAAAAGACGATTTGCTATGGAAGTCAGAGACTTGGCAATCGCTCTGATCGTTATACAATGCGGCGGTGATCCAGGCCTCTTTTTTAAAACATAAAAAATGGCCGGAATTTCTTCCGACCATTCGTGCCGGTTGGGCGCCTTTTTTGTGAGCCCTCCCTTCCGGGGAGGGTTTGGGTGGGGCTTATTTTTCCATCTGCTCTATCACCGCCTGGGTAACACCGGTGTAAGAGAAGCCACCATCGTGGAACAGGTTCTGCATGGTAACCATACGGGTAAGATCGCTAAACAGGGTTACTACGTAATCTGCACATTGGTCGGCATCAGCATTACCCAGCGGACTCATCTTTTCGGCGTAGTTTACAAAACCATCAAAGCCTTTAACGCCGTTACCTGCTGTAGTACGGGTTGGCGACTGCGAAATGGTATTTACGCGTACGTGTTTTTTTACACCATACTGGTAGCCAAAGTTGCGGGCAATACTTTCCAGGTAAGCCTTGTTATCGGCCATATCGTTATAATCAGGGAATACGCGTTGGGCAGCAATGTAAGTTAAAGCAATTATCGAACCCCACTCGTTAACCGCGTCATGCTTCATAGCTACCTGCATTACACGGTGGAAGCTCAGTGCCGATATATCAAGCCCTTTGTGGGTAAATTCGTAGTTATTGTCGGTATAAGGGATGTTTTTGCGCACGTTTACACTCATACCTATCGAGTGTAGGATAAAATCCACACCGCCGCCAAAATGCTCCATGCTTTTAACGATAAGGTTGGTAACATCCTCGTTGCTGGTAACGTCAGCAGGAATAACAGGGGCATTACATTCCTCTGCAAGTTTATTCAGTTCGCCCATGCGCAGTGCCAGCGGCGAGTTAGTCAGAACTATTTCGGCACCTTCGGCCACGCAGCGTTGAGCCACTTTCCAGGCGATAGATTGCTCGTTAAGCGCACCGAAAATAATCCCTTTTTTACCTTTTAATAAATTGTAAGCCATTGTTTTTGGTTTTTATAATGCGGCAAAGTTATGTTTTTTTGTTGGAAGTTTTAATTATCTCCACAGCGTCATTGCGAAGCACGAAGCAATCTCTACGTAAGCAGAGCCGCTCTGCAAAGTCGCTTGTCCTGAGTAGAGATTGCTTCGTGCCTCGCAATGACGCGGCTTTTTAAAAACGTTATTGGCGATGCCTGCGGCCCGGGCTATGCACTGCAACTCCTCATTCCGCTCTGCTGATAGAAGCAGCGCTTCATTCCGGGGTTTCCGCTGCTATCCCTATCGCATTTTTCTGAACCGTTGATTTAAATGATTTTGAGATTTCGCTGATGCCCGAAAAAAAAGCTACCGCACGAGCGAAGCGTATCTCGTGGTTGCGTATGGCAAAAGCATCCTGCTTTCGCCATAGCAACGTTAAAACAATTACCCGAACAGGCCGATTTTCACTCCTAAAAGTTCTCTCGCATTCTGCAGTGCGCTCTCGCCCGGTTTATCGCCGCTGAGCATTTTAGCAATCTCCAGCACGCGCTCGTCATCGCTTAATTTTTTGATGCAGGTTTTGGTGGCTACGTCTGTATCGTCTTTATAAACAAAGTAATGGCTTTTGCCTTTGCCTGCAATTTGGGGCAGGTGGGTTATGGTAATTACCTGCAGGTTTTGCGCCAGGCGCTCCATCACCTGCCCTACTTTGTTGGCCACCTCGCCGCTTACGCCGGTATCTATCTCGTCGAATATGATGGTAGGCAGCGCAGTATATTCTGCAATGATGGATTTTATGCTGAGCATCAGCCTGCTCAACTCGCCGCCCGAAGCCACCTTGCTCATATCCGCCAAGGCATGGCCCTTGTTAGCGGAGAAAAGGAATTTTATGCCATCGAGGCCTGTTTTACCAAGTTCGGCAAGCGCTGCTTGCTCTATCTCTAAAACAGAATTACCCATACCCATTTCGGTAAGGTTGGCCAGCACCTTCTGTATGATAACCGGGATGGCCTTTTTACGATTGGCGGAGAGCTGTGCGGCCAACTCTTCAAGCTCTTTTTGTGCCGCAGCTATCTGTTTTTGAAGCTTTTCTACAGCTTCGTCGCCAAAAACGGCTTGTGCTATTTTCTCTGACAAATCTGCCTGAATGGCGAGTAACTCCTCGTTACTGTTTACGCGGTGCTTTTTCTGCAGGTTATACAGCAGGCTGAGGCGGGTGTTCACTTCTTCGGCGCGGGCATCGTTGGTTACGGTGCGCTGCTCGATGATTTCTATCTCTGCGGCAATATCTTTCAGTTCTATCAGCGTGCTTTTGAGTCGCTGGTGCAGCTCTTCTACCTCGCTATCGTATTTTTCTACGATGGACAATTGCTGCCCCGCTTCGCGCAGCTGTATAATGGCCGATGCCTCGCCCTCGTGCATCAGGTAGTGCGCACCAAGCAGGTTACGTTTTATTTCTTCGGCGTTATTAAGCGCGTAAAGCTCTTTCTCCAGGCCCTCCTGCTCGTCGGCAGCCAGACCGGCTTTCTCCAGTTCATCAAATTGAAACTGGTAGTAATCCAGATCGGTTTTGGCTTTGTCGCTTTGCTCTATCAGTTGCTGCAGCGCCGTTAGCGATTTGCGGTAGGCTTTATATTTGCTTTGGTAACCGGCCAGTAATTCGCCATGCCCCGCAACGCCATCAACAACGAGCAGTTGAAAATCAGGGTCGTTTATTTCTTGGGTGGCATGTTGCGAGTGGATATCGATAAGCTTCTCACCAAATTGCTTCAGCAGGGTAAGGTTAACCGGGGTATCGTTGATAAAAGCACGCGATTTGCCATCGCTCGAGATTTCGCGGCGCAAAACGGTATCGTCCTCATGGTCGAGGTCGTTATCTTCGAAAAAGGAGTTGAGGTGAAAACCCGTTATTTTGAACGAGCCTTCTATCACGCATTTTTTTTGCTGATTGAAAAAGTAACGGCTCTCGGCACGTTGGCCCAGTATAAGCGACAAGGCACCCAGGATAATGGATTTACCCGCCCCTGTTTCACCCGTAAGGATATTGAGCCCCTTATCGAACTTAATCTCAAGGTTGTCTATCAGCGCGTAGTTTTGTATGGTTAGCTTTTGAAGCATAAAAAAGTACCCTTTTTTTGGACGCACTAAATTACGAAAAGATACTTAGCTGCGAACTCCCGTTTGAAAATTACTAAAAAAAATAGCAACCGATAGTGCCACGGCAAAACACGGGTCTTGGCGTGTACAGTTTGTCCAGTTTTATTTTATAGAAATATTGGACAAACCTGTGAAAATCGGGTCGGCCAGCGATGAGCTTACATGCTGGTTTATCGCCCTTGCGGCAGGCCAAAATTTCCCGAAAAATCTTCAAAAATCTTCGTTTTTCTTAATTTTTAGGCGTTTTCAGAGATTTTTCCGGCGGCACTCAAAAATGGCCTTATTTGCATGGAATGGTAGTTTTTGACTAAATATCGTGTTTGCCGACCGCGAAATTTTTCCAGCTTTTTCCAATAAATTGCACTTTTTTAGCTATGATTTTCCAGGAATTTCCAGCCTGTTTTACTTCCTGGCCAGGCGTTTCATGTATGCCCAGTTTACCGCTATCACCACAATCAAAATTACCAGGCCGAAGAATTCGCGGCTTTCTTCTATCCAGGGTTTTTCGGCTTTCATGGTTTGAACCATGCTTTCATGGTGATGTTCCTTAATCCAATCAATAACGCCGGTTTTATCAAAAAACAAGTAAGCCGCGTATGCGCCATAAACGATAACGCCGGCGAGGTACGCCTTAGGGTAGAATTTCTTTTGCGATGCGAAGTAGCAAAGCGCCGCGCTGTACAGATAGATAGGCATCCAGATGTAAGGGTCGGGGTCGTTATACTGCAGGGCCGCGAAAACGATGAATATGAAAACGAATACGAGGTTAAAGATCTTCATTTTGATTTGGGGGCTTGTGGGTTTAATCTAGTTATCGGGAACGAATTTCGATAATTATGGCTGATTTATGCAAATAATAAAGCGGCATTCACCGTGGTAATTTTCTTACAGTTTTTTTGTAAATTCGGATATGGGTACAGTAGACTATTCGGATTTGCAAAATCACGCTGAAGAAGATGACTGGGGCGGGCTTTCGGAACAAGAAATCGAAGGCATCAAGGCAGGCTTAAAAGACGTAGCTGAAGGTCGGGTGCACACACACGAAGAAGCGATGCGCCGGATAACGGAAAAGCTAAAACATCTAAGAAAGTGAGCCTATCGTTTTTAAAATGGGGAGCGTAAACAAAAAGGCAAAGGAAAAAATGCACGTCAATGCATTTTTAAGGAAACTAGACTTAGTGGATTTTGAATTGGCTGAAATACCCGAAGAACAGGGTGATTTTACTTTGTTGATTAACAAAAAGAAGATAGCTATTGAAGAAACCCAATTATTATATGTTACAGATGACGGTCTGTCGAGAATGCAATTCAAGAAAAATTGCCAATTTATTGTACAAAAATCCGAAGACTTATTTAAACGTTTGGACTTTAAACAGGAACTCGAGGTTCGAGTTTCATTTTTAGATAATTCCGGACTCATCCATTTCGATAAAGATTCAATGGTAAAGTTTTCCGATATTGAAAGTTTAGCGGAATCAATTTGCAAATTAGTTGTAAAACACTGTCCTCCAGTTGGTGCATATATAAGCCTTGATCACTACGATATGGAACTTTCTGTTACTTTACCTCGAAAGATCGACAGTATTCGTATAACAGACGTAACGGGAAAATGGAAAGGCTTTTTTAGTACATCGGGTGGATATATGGTGCCGAGATTGACTTCAGAAAACATCCAGCAGAAAATAGATAATAAAGAACTAAAGGCAATTAAATATAAAAACCTGTACGATGAATTTTGGTTATTAATAACTCTTAATACCTTCTCTTTTACTGGACATTACGATTTGGACTATATCAATGAAGTAATTAACCATAATTTCATAAGTTCATTCGACAAGCTGTATCTATACGACATGGGCACTAATGAAAGTTTTGAATTAAAAATATCCAAATAAAATTAAAGTCCTAAATGGCCTCTCTATCTTTCGTAATCACCCCTCCCGCAGCTTTTTCTTCTCCCGCAGCATCATCCCGTAATCCATCCTGCGCAAGGCAGCATTAACAGTACTCGCTATCCTGTTAGCGCGGGTTTCTTCTGTTTTGGCATCGTTTATCCATTTGATAAAATACCCCTGGTGCGATTTGGTGAGGCTGTTGAAGTAATCCGCAGCCTCCGGTTCAAAGTCGAAACATTCCAGCAGTTCTTCGGGTATCTCCAGCTTAAAATCCGGGTCGAATTCCAGGCGTACCCGTAGCATCGCCCCCCTGCTTTTGCGGAAGCCCTTACGCATCCCCTCGTTCAGCGGCAATATAAAGGTACCATCGCCATGCGGCAGCAAGGATTTACCAGCAATGGCAAATTCATCTAAAAACCCCCTTACCCTGAACGAACGCTTATCATTTGGTTTTAGCTGCATCGCAATATCGGCAGGGATGATAATGTAGGTCCACCCGGTTTTATCGCCGTAATCGCCAAACTGCAGGATGAGGGTACTAAAATCAACCATAGCCAAATATAGCGGATAGATAAGGCAATTGTTAAATGTTTGTTAAATGGAATAATTTAACACTTCGGGGTGTAACACTTCGGTTGCTGGCAGCATCTTATGAGTATAAAATCAACCAAATAAATAGAAATCATGAAAAACCTAAAATCAATCGTACTCGGCTTAGCCCTTTTATTAATATGTGGTGCCGTTAACGCAAACCCAATCAACGAAAACGACAACCTTACTGCAACCCACGCCATAAATACCTATGTTGACGCCATTACCCGCGGCAAACTAAACGGCCTTAACGACGTGCTCGACCAGTCGGTAAAGTTCAGTATGCTGCGCGGCACCAAAGTATTAAGCTTCGATAAAAAGCAGATGATGGAATTTTTTAAAGGTGATAAAAACGTAGAGCAGGCCTGCACCACCAGCACCGAAATTGTTACAAGCAATGCCGACGTGAAAGTGGTAAAGGTAGATATGAAATTCGACGGCTTTACCCGCAGCAATTACGTAACCGTTGCAAACACCGGCGATGGCTGGAAGATTACCAATGTGTATAGTGTTTTTAAATAATTATTAGTTTAGTTTAGTGTTTAAGTGTGAGGCCCCGCAGTAATTGCGGGGCTTTATTATTTTACGAAGGGCTGCAATACCGCCTGCCATTTATCGTAACCGGTTTTATTAAGGTGCAGCAGGTCGCTCTCGAACAAGCTCGAATCGGGCTGCATGGTGGTTGGGTTCAGTATGACCGATGCCACGTCGATATAATGGCCCTTCTTTTTGCCGGCCAAAAACGTCTTTATCTGTGCGTTGGCAATATTTACTTCGCTTAGGTACTTGGCCCGGCTTGGGCTGGGTTTAATAGCCATAAAATAAACCTCGGTATTGGGCAATTTACTGCTGATGATGGCCCAAAGTTTGGTAAACTCAGCGGCCACGAAGGCCCCCGATTTATCGGAGGCGATATCGTTCTCGCCCGCGTAAACGAATATCTTCTTTGGCCGATAAGGCAGCAATATATAAGGCGTGTAATAATCTACCAGCTGCTCCAGCGTGCAGCCGCCCACACCGCGGCGGATGATGGGCTTATCGCTAAAGCGTTGCTCCAAATCGGTCCATTTACGGATGGAGGAACTGCCAATGAACAGGATGCCGTCCTTCGGCGGGAATTTGAGGCTGTCCTGATGTTTGAAATCGCGAATCTCGTTATCGAAGGGGAAGCCGGTTTGCGCCCGGGCAATGCCTGTGGCCGCCAAAATAAAAAGTACTATGATCTTGATTTTCATACTGCCTGCGATAATCTATCCTCAAAAAACATAAAAGGCATCAGGCTGTGCACCCCATCTATGGCCCAAACCGGGCCGCCTATGCAATATAACAACATTTTAAAAGGGCTGTTTTGGCGTTTTTCGCATTCGGCCATTACCTGCAGGCATGCCCCGCACGAGGTTACGGGCTTCAGCAGTTCAAACTCGTCGGTTTTTGCCGTAACGGCCATAGCAACGATGGGGTCATCGGCATATGCGGTACCCCAATGGAACAGGGCCACGCGCTCGGCGCACAGGCCGCTTGGGTAGGCCACATTCTCCTGGTTGCTGGCGTGGATAACTTTACCGCTTTTAAGCAGCAACGCGGTCCCCACCCTGAATTTGGAGTAAGGCGAATGCGACGAGGCCAGGGCTTTTACGGCTTCCAGGCAAAGATTATGGTCTTCGGTGTTCAACTCCTCAACCGAATCGTATTCTTTAAAGGCTATTTTTATTTCGTGTTCTGTCATCTTGGTAGCCCGTCTGAAAAAGAGGGGGATACAAGATAAGAAAAAAAACTAACGTTCAAAATATTGACCTAAATAGTGATATATTTAAATCCGATATGAAGAACCTCAAACCATTCGCAATCGCCGTTACAGTACTGTTGCTATTTTCCTGCCAGTTTAATAGCTCCTACGTTAATAGGGTAGAAGACAAAGACGCTGCGGAAAAAATAACCAACCAATATTTCGACCTGCTTAAAGCAAAAAAATACGACGAATCGTTCGCATTGTTTAGCGACAAGTTTTGGACAGTAACCTCGAAAGAAAAAACCAAAGAAATATTTACAGTAACGAACAAAAAACTTGGCGCATTGGTAGATATTAAACTAGACCATTGGGAAACGAGGCGAGTAGAAGGCACGAATCCGTCGGCGGAATATATTTTGTATTACGTAAATAAATATGAAAAATACGATGCAAAGGAAACGCTAAGCCTAACCAGAGAAAGCGATGGAAAAATAAAAATTATTGCTTTTAATATTAATTCTGAAGGCTTCTTTAAATAAAAACAAGATTGAGGCACCTGCCATTGCCACACTTTACCTGCGAATCAAAAGGGAATAAAAATCTATTATTCAAACCACGCCTTACCCTGTTCTAATCGGCAAAGCATATCCGAAAAGGAATCACCAATGTCAATATGGTATGCGCAATCTAAATCGATAAACGGGGAAACAACGAGCCTGTACTGCTGGTCATTGAATGCAATGCCAATAAATTCGCTACCGCCATTGCTACCAATAGCAATCGTTTCGGGGAACGAGGATAAAATGTCATAATCTTTGTTTAGTTGCAGCAACTCGTCTACATCCCAAAGAACTACATATTCTAATCCGATAAAACCCTCAAACCCTTTATAATTCAAAAGATAATACAGATAGTCCTCGGGCAATTGAAATCCAATTTCGCTTTGTATTAACTGAATGTTTTCAGCAGGCGTAACCTTTTTTTCGAAATTATACCTGGCAAAAATGGCATTCAGTTCCGTCATATCAAGCCTAACTAACTCGCCACCGGCAATTCGCTGCTATCCAGATGCCCGGCTACCAATGGGTTTACGCTTTCATCGTCTTTCTCTACACGCAGGTTGTTTACGATATGCATTTGGCGGGCAGGGGTATTCTTGCCCATAAAATATTCCAGCAAGGCTTTGATGTTGGCATCCTTCAAAAACACCGGATCCAGCCGGATATCCTTACCGATGAATAAGCCGAACTCATCGGGCGATATCTCGCCCAAGCCTTTAAAGCGGGTTATCTCTGGCTTATTACCCAGTTTGGCAATGGCGTTGCGGCGCTCTTCGTCGCTATAGCAGTAAATAGTTTCTTTTTTATTACGCACGCGGAACAGGGGCGTTTGCAGGATAGATACGTGCCCTGCCTTCACCAAATCGGGGAAGAACTGCAAAAAGAAGGTCATCAGCAGCAGGCGGATGTGCATCCCGTCCACATCGGCATCGGTAGCAATTACGATATTGTTGTAGCGTAGGTTATCTATGCCGTCTTCAATGTTCAGCGCATGCTGCAGCAAGTTGAATTCTTCATTCTCGTAAACCACTTTTTTGGTGAGGCCGAAACAGTTCAGCGGCTTACCCTTTAAGCTGAATACGGCCTGGGTTTGCACATCGCGTGATTTCGTGATGCTCCCGCTGGCCGAATCACCCTCGGTGATGAACAAGGTGGTATCTTGCTTCCGCTCGTGGTTATCGTCGAAATGCAGTTTGCAATCGCGCAGCTTGCGGTTGTGCAGCGATGCTTTCTTGGCGCGGTCGTTGGCCAGTTTCTTGATCCCCGCAATATCCTTACGCTCGCGTTCAGATTGCAGTATCCTTGCCTTTAAGGCATCGGCCGTAGCCGGGTTTTTGTGCAGGTAGTTATCCAATTCGCGTTTTACGAAATCGCCGATGAACGTACGTACCGATGGCCCATCCGGCCCTACGTTCTGCGAGCCCAGCTTGGTTTTGGTCTGCGACTCAAAAACCGGCTCCTGCACCTTTATGGCAATAGCGGCAACGATGGATGCCCGGATATCCGAAGCCTCGAAATCCTTGCCGTAAAATTCTTTCACGGTTTTTACCACCGCTTCGCGGAAGGCCGCCTGGTGGGTACCGCCCTGCGTAGTGTTCTGCCCGTTTACGAAGGAGTAGTACTCCTCGCCGTACGATTGTCCGTGCGTCATGGCTATTTCGATATCGTGCCCCTTCAGGTGTATGATGGGGTAACGCAGGTTCTCAGCGTCGGCGTTGCGCACCAGCAAATCATAAAGCCCGCGTTCCGAAAGATATTTTTTACCGTTGAAGTTGATGGTAAGCCCGGAGTTGAGGAACACGTAGTTCCATATCATATTCTCCACAAACTCGGGGATGAAGCGGTAATGGCGGAAGATGGTATCATCGGGCACGAAGTTGATGGCCGTGCCATTGCGTTGCGCAGTCTCTTTTTCAGGCTCGTCGCGTGTTAGCTCGCCTTTCTCAAATTCGGCAATCTTAGTGCGCCCGTCGCGATAGCTCTGTACGGTGAAGAAGTTAGAAAGCGCATTCACCGCTTTGGTACCCACGCCGTTCAAACCAACTGATTTCTGGAAAGCCTTGCTGTCGTACTTACCGCCGGTATTTATCTTAGATACGCAATCGATTACTTTGCCCAGGGGGATGCCTCGGCCAAAATCGCGCACGGATACCTTGTGCTCGCCCATGTTTATCTCAATGGTTTTGCCCGAGCCCATCACGAACTCGTCTATCGAGTTATCCACGATTTCTTTTAACAATACGTACACGCCGTCGTCGTACGCCGAGCCGTCTCCCAGCTTACCGATGTACATGCCGGGGCGTAAGCGGATATGTTCTTTCCAGTCGAGCGACCGGATGCTGTCGTCATTATAATTGCTCTCTGCCATAAATCTCCTTAAAAAAAGGCGTGCGGATGCGCCCGTTGCAAAAATAAACGTCCCGCATTTAAATCCGTATCAAAATGCGCTAACTTATCAACATTCGTGTTACTTGAGGTTGAACTTGATGCAATTACTGGCCCTATCGATGTTCTTGAAAAACTCCGGGCCTTTATCGTTGGTAAAGCACACGGCTATGATGGTGCCGGTGTGGGCTTTTTGCAGGGTAATAAGCAAACCGTATTTGTAGTGTTTTGTGACGACCATATCCTGCAGATTGAGCAGATAGCTGCGGCCCGCGTCGGCACGATAGCGAGCCAAATACGGTGCCGGGATGCTCTTCTGGAAGTAGCCACTTTTATCGCCGGTGAAGCCCATGGCCTGTGCGGTGCCCATGCCCTGGTATAACGAATCGGGGTTATCCTGCCCGCTTTGCTTGCTGCCTATATTGCGCAGGTACGATGCATAGTTCTCTTTTTGCGATTTCACCTGAAACCATATCTCAAACTCCCTGCCCGGCAGTTCCATAGCGTAATCGAAAGAAAAATCTTCGTCATCGGGTGCGGGTATCTCCCTGAAGCCTTTCGGGAAGGTGAACACGGCGTTGGCGCGCCTGGCTATCTCCTTAAAATTCTGCAATTGGGGGCTCTCATATTGCCGCTTTGAGGCAGCGGCAGTTTTTTTCTTGCCGACGAGATGCTTGTTGCCCTGTGCAATTGCGGGCGCAATGCAAAACAACAAGATGCCGATAAGCAATATTTGTTTAATTTGCCTCAAAATAGTTCAATCAAGCAGGTAATACAAAAAATCAACCAACGAATTTAATCGAATTTAAGCAGTATTTACAATTTACTTATAATATAAATTTAAAAAATAAACGTTTAGCTAAATGAGCATAAAGCCCAAATTGAGCCGTTTCGACCTTACCATGATCGTGATAAGCCTGGTAATTGGCATGGGCATCTTCGGCACGCCTAGCGATGTTGCCGTTAAAGCGGGCAGTACCTGGGTATTCTTCGGTGCATGGATATTCGGTGGCATCGTGAGTCTTTGCGGTGCCCTCACCTTTGCCGAAATCGGCGCGCGCTACCCCACCACCGGCGGTTTTTACAAGGTGTTTTCTTACTGCTACCACCCTGCGTTCGCATTTATGATCAACTGGGTGCTGGTTATCAGCAACGCAGCCTCGGTTGCGGCGGTGGCTCTTTTGGGTGCCGAATATATTAACCCCATCCTGCTGCCCGTAAGCCTCCAAAGCAGCCTGGGCACCAAGCTTACCACTATACTTACGGTACTTGTATTATACGCCATTAATTTCCTGGGGATAAAGCTAAGCGCCCGCGCCCAAAATGTGTTGACCATTTTTAAGGCAGGAATGATATTGGTGCTATGCACCGCCATCTTCAAAAGCGATGCACAACCCGTCAATCCAATTGCAGCAATCCCCCATAGCGGCAGTTTGATAACCGCGTTCGGACTAAGCCTTGTGGCTGTGTTTTTTACTTATACCGGCTATGCGCAAACCATCAATTTCGGCGGTGATATTATCAACCCCAAAAAGAATATCCCGCGTTCTATCTTCATCGGGATTGGGGTGGTGATTGCCTTATACCTGGCCATTAATTATGCCTATTTCGCCGTATTGGGCCTTAACGGCTTGCAGCAAACCCACACGCTTGCGGCTACCATGGCCGGCGTATTATTCGGCGCTATTGGGGCAAAGATTACTTCCATACTCATGTTTGTATCGGTAGTGGCTTATGTAAACGTAAATATATTATCCAGTCCGCGCGTGTATTACGCCATGGCCGAGGATGGCATGCTGCCAGCTATTTTTAAACGGATAAACCCCAAAACGCAGGTGCAGGAATTCGGCATGAGCTTTTTTGTGTTGGCTATATTGGTTATCTTGTTTTTCGTGGGCACGTTTAGCGATATGTTGCGGTATGTAATGTTCTTCGAGACTATCGGCGTATCCATTGCCGCAATGGCCATTTTTATCCTCCGCAAAAAAACGAAAGGTTTGGATACCGCGGGCATTTACACCATCAAATGGTTCCCGTTGGTGGTGCCTGTGCTTTTTATACTGGCTTACTGGTTCGTTACCATCAATATCTTCATTTCGTTTAAAGAGAACCCGTACGCTGCGTTGTTTTGCCTGGCGGCTTATGCGCTGGGGCTGGTGATTTACTATATCAGCCGAGGGAAGAAACCGGAACTTGCATAAATCTTCCTTAACATTTCGATGCCCGATTACTCGGGAACGGCCTTTCTATCTTAAAATAATCTTTTTAAATTATTTTAAGAAGTATTTTGTTTTATCAAATTAACTTTAGTAAGTTTGTAACAATGATGAATATCCTATCATTAAATATCGCGTACTACTTTTCCTCGTTAAGGGAATTAAATTTTATAGTTAATTGGTTGGTAAATCCCCGCTTCGGTGGGGATTTTTTTTGTGCTAATTTTTTAGGAGTAAAATACAAGCAAAATATATCTGAATTTTTATGGCAAGATTAAATTTACTGGAAGAGACACGGTATGAAAAGCTGCCGGTTAGCGTTTATGCCGACCAGAAAGCGGCCTCGCTGGCGGTAGCGGCAAGGATAGCTGCGCTGATTCGCGGCAAGCAGGCTTTGGGGCAGCAAACCGTGTTAGGTTTGGCCACCGGCGTTACGCCAATAGGCGTGTATGCCGAGCTCATCCGACTGCATCGCGAGGAAGGGCTGTCGTTCAAGGATGTGATCACCTTCAACCTGGATGAGTACTACCCCATGAAGCCTGATGCCGCCCAGAGCTACGTCACTTTCATGAATGAGAACCTCTTCGACCATATCGATATCGATAAAAGCCTGGTACATATCCCCGATGGTACCCTGGCGCAGGAAGATGTAGCGGCTTTCTGCCTGGATTACGAAAGGCAACTGTCGGAACTGGGCGGGTTGGATTTGCAGCTATTGGGTATCGGCCGTACCGGCCACATCGGCTTCAACGAGCCGGGCTCTGCGCCAAACTCGGGCACAAGGCTGGTGACGCTTGACGATTTGACCCGCCGCGATGCTTCGCGCGATTTCGGCGGTAAGCAGAACGTCCCCACCAAAGCCATCACTATGGGCGTAGGCACTATCTTCAAGGCAAGGGAGATTATCCTGATGGCCTGGAGCGCCAAGAAAGCATCCATTATACGTAAGGCTGTAGAAGGCGAGATATCGGGCGACGTGCCTGCGACCTTCCTGCAACTTTCCGACCATGTGGAGTTCGTACTGGATGAAGGTGCGGCATCGGCTCTCACCCGCTTCGATACGCCATGGCTGGTAAAGGATTGCGTTTGGGAGAACGCTTTGATCAAAAAAGCGGTTATCTGGCTTTCGGGCACCGTTGGTAAGCCGATACTGAAGCTGACCGAAGAGGATTACAACAACCATGGCATGGCGCAACTGGCCGTAGAGCAGGGTCCTGTTTACGATATCAATATCGACATCTTTAACCAGATACAGCATACCATAACCGGCTGGCCGGGCGGTAAGCCGGGGGCCGACGATAGCCAACGCCCGGAACGTGCCGAGCCGGCGCGCAAGCGTTCCATCGTATTCTCCCCGCACCCGGACGACGACGTGATCTCGATGGGCGGCACGTTCATCCGTTTGGTGGACCAGGGGCATGATGTGCACGTAGCTTACCAAACATCGGGGAATACCGCCGTTTGGGATGATGACGTGCTGCGCTACGTGGAGTTTGCGATCGACTTTAAGGAGAGCGTAGGCGAGGATACAGCGGAATTAAAAAAGCTTTACGGCGAGATGCGCCATTTTATCGAGAACAAACTGCCTAACCAGATAGATACCCAGGAAATACGCAACGTAAAAGGCTTCATCCGCAAAACGGAGGCCATAGCAGGGGCGAGGTTCGCGGGCGTGCCGGATAGCAATATCCATTTCCAGGCTTTGCCTTTCTACGAAACTGGCAAAACCAAGAAAAACGCCGTAGGCGAGGAAGATATCCTGTTGACCATGGAGCTCCTCCAAAAAGTGAAACCCCAGCAGGTATTCGCAGCAGGCGATTTCGCCGACCCGAACGGCACGCATATCGTATGCTTCAACATCATCCTCGCTGCCTTGACCCGCCTGAAAGAGACCGAAGATTGGGTAAAAGATTGCTGGATGTGGCTTTACCGCGGGGCCTGGCACGAGTTCGCTACCCACGAGATCGAGATGGCGGTGCCGCTTTCACCTGCCGAGGTATTGCGCAAGCGCGATGCTATCTTCAAACACCAAAGCCAAAAGGACCGCCCCGTATTCCCGGGAGACGATGCCCGCGAGTTCTGGGTACGCGCCGAGGACCGAAACCGCGAGACTGCCGTAAATTACGACAAACTCGGCATGGCCGAATATGCGGCCATGGAGGCGTTTGTGAGGTATCATTACTAAGAGAAATCAACTAAATCTCACATATATCCTAAGAGGCGCGGGCAACCGCGCCTCTTTTTGTTTTCCTAGAGACGCAATATTTTGCATCTCTACCTTTAAACCACCGTGTCATTGCGAGCGATAGCGCGGCAACCTCATAGGACATTCCGGCCTGCAAAGTTTGCCACCTGTCTTATGAGGTTGCTTCGTGCCCCGCAATGACATGGTTAAAAAATATTTATTGAAGAAGCAAAATATTGCGTCGCTACAAGCCTATCTTCTCATTCACCAACCGAATTATTTCTGCCTCGGCAGCAATGGCCTGTTGCTCCAGATGCTCTCCCTTATTCAAAATATCATCCACGAATGCCTTATCCTTATACCCCGATGCATTTATCTTCACGTTCATAAAAGCACCCAGCACGGCCGAGCGGGCGCAAAGGGCGGCCACACCCGCATCGCTAACAGAATTTGGGTTGCCTGTTTCCACCATCGCTTTTATCAGCGTTAAGCTTTCAAACGCGGTTTGCATTACCTTGAAGGGTATCTCGATAGCATATTTGGTCGCATCCTGTATGGCCTTATCGCGGGTTGCCTTTTCTTCATCAGTACCTTTCGAGAGGCTAAATGCTTCCATAATTTTATTGAACGCCGCAGTATCCAGGTCAACAAGTCTTAACAATTCATCTTTATAAGCCTGCCCCTGCTCCGCCCAGTTGCTGAACTCTTCCCAGCGGCTATCCCAGCCTTTTTTATGCGAGGACAAGTTAGCTACCATTGTAGCCAGCGATGCACCCAAAGCGCCCATATAAGCCGAGATAGAGCCTCCTCCCGGCGCAGGGCTTTCACTTGCGGTTTCATCTGCAAAGGCGGTTAAGGTCATGCCAACCAACTTGCTTGCTACGACATCCTGCAACAAGTATTCGATAATTCGCTCACGCGGATTAAAAGGCCCCAACTCATCCAGGCCCATCGATTTGATGGCGATCTTGATCAACTCTGCCTCGCTCACCCCTACCGAGCGCTGCTGCTTCCGCAAGAAATATTTACCGGCATCCAGCATGGCTTTCAGGGGTATCAGGCCCACAAGTTCACTGCCTGTTACGCGGATACCGCGCTCATTGGCTTTTTTGCAAACCTCATCAAAAGCGATGTGAATAGGCGTAACCTCAATATTGGTAAGGTTCATGGAGATTTGCGCAACACCGTATTCCTCAATATACCAGCCAATCGCCTTCACACTTTTCAGCGAGCCGGGGATGCTTTTTGGTTTACCGTTCTCATCGGTAACTACTTTGCCGTTTTCCTGCATTACCCTGCCAGCCTCACGTACGTCAAAGGCAATGGCATTTGCCCTGCGGGTGCTGGTGGTATTCAGGTTTACATTATAGGCTATCAAAAACTCGCGCGCACCAATTACCGTTGCACCGCGTTTAACGTCGTTCTCCGCCGGGCCAAAATCAGGCTTCCATTGCGGCAGCTTTATTTTTTTGAAAAAGCCTTCGTACTCGCCTGCCCGAATGATGGATAGGTTACTGCGGCTCTTATCTGCTTGCGCATACTCGTATAAATACGCTGGAATCTGCAACTCTTCACCCACGCGTTTGGCCAGTTGTTTGGCGTACTCAGCAGTCTCCTCCATCGTAATATTGGCAATCGGTATCAGCGGGCAAACATCCGTAGCGCCCATCCGGGGGTGTTCGCCTTTATGCTTGCTCATGTCTATCAGTTCGCCCGCTTTTTTTATCGCCAAAAATGCAGCGTTTATCACCGCCGACGGTTCGCCTACAAAGGTTACTACGGTACGGTTGGTTGCCTTGCCGGGGTCAACATTTAGCAGGCGAACGCCTTCCACCGTTTCAACCTCATCGGTTATTTGTTTAATGATAGCCAGGTTTACGCCTTCGCTAAAATTGGGTACGCATTCTATTAATTTATTCATTGGGTCATTGAGTCATTGGGTCATTGCTGCTGGTCCACACTGTGGATGGTTTCAATTTCCCTTGGTAATATAATATTTCGCGGTAATCTGCACAGGGGTAGGCCTGCATATCGGCAAGCATTCCGGGTGCTAATATACCGCGGTTTGTTATTTTTAAAGCGGCGGCGGCTCGATAGGTTAACCCCGCAAATACTTCGGCTGTTGTTAATTTTTCGGAGGCGCTCATTACTGCCGCCTGCATCAGCAGGTCGCCCATTGGGGCCGAGCCGGGGTTCCAGTCGCTGGCTATGGCAAGGCAGGCACCGGCATCCAGCAGTTTGCGGGCGGGTGCGTACTGCATCCCCAACCCTAAGGATGCGCCGGGCAAAGTTACCGCAACGGTATTGGAATTGGCCAATTGTTTTATTTCGGCTTCGCCGGATGCTTCCAAATGGTCGGCAGATAATGCGCCGACCTCAACGGCAACTTTGCTGCCGGCGGTGGTAAACTGGTCGGCATGCACGGTGATATCAAAACCCATATCTTTGGCTTTATTCAGGTAAAACAAAGCATTTTCTGCGTCAAAAGCGCTTTGTTCAATAAATATATCCACACGGTTGGCAAGGTTTTCCTGCTTCACTACCGGCAACAACTCGTTCAGCACATATTGCAGGTATCCGCTTTGCGACCCATTAAAATCCTTGGGCACCATGTGTGCTGCCAGGCAGGTAGGTACCAATTTTGCATTAGTTTTAGCTGATGCCGCTTTAATAGCATGCAGTTGTTTTAACTCTTCGCCCACATTTAAACCATAGCCACTTTTTACTTCTATGGTGGTTACGCCTTCGGCCAGATGGCGGTTTACGCGTTGCGCCAATGAATCTTCCAGTTCGCATTCCGTTGCCAGCCGCGTTTGCGTAACTGTATCCCATATCCCGCCGCCGCTTTGGGCAATCTCCAGGTAGGTTTTACCCGCTATCCGCATGGCATAATCCCTCGCCCGGTTGCCGCCGAAACAGATATGCGTATGGCAATCTATAAAGCCGGAGAGCAATACCTGTTCGCCTGTTACTTCTTCTTTTTCGACCGCTGGATTTTGTTTACGTACCTCTTCAAAATCGCCCACAGCCAGTATCAGCCCATCCTCCACCAACACACCGCCATTGCTTATAATGTGCAGTTGCTCGTCCCTCAGCACGCCTTTTAAAGGCATGCCGGTTAAGGGGAGTATTTGCTTAAACGGGCCTATTAGTTTTTTCATTCTTATTATTCATTATCCACGCGATGACGATGTGATAAAATTCGGCTCACCACACCTTCAATCCAAACCTATCCGCCCATTCGCTGGCTTTATCGTAACCGGCATCGGTATGGCGGAAGATTCCCATCGCCGGGTCATTATGCAAAACGCGTTTGAGGCAGGTTGCGGCCCGGTCGGTGCCGTCGGCAACAACCACCATGCCCGCATGCTGCGAATAACCCATACCTACCCCGCCACCATGATGAAACGATACCCAGGTTGCCCCGCCTGATGTATTCGCCATTAGGTTCAGCAACGGCCAATCGGACACCGCATCCGAGCCATCCTTCATCGACTCCGTTTCGCGGTTTGGCGATGCTACCGAGCCGCAATCCAAATGGTCGCGGCCAATTACTATCGGCGCTTTAACTTTGCCGCTTGCCACTAATTCGTTCAATATCAGCCCAGCCTTTTCGCGTTCGCCCATGCCCAGCCAGCAAATGCGGGCGGGTAAGCCCTGGAAGGCGATTTGTTTTTGCGCCTTCTCCAGCCAGTTGATCAACGGTTTATTTTCGGGGAAGGCTTCTATCAATGCCCTGTCGGTTGTATAAATATCTTCCGGGTCGCCGCTGAGGGCTACCCACCTGAACGGCCCTTTCCCCTCGCAAAAAAGCGGACGGATAAAGGCCGGTGTAAATCCCGGGAAATTAAAGGCATCCGGCTCGCCACCCTGCCGTGCAAATTCGCGCAGGTTGTTGCCGTAATCAAAAGTAATGGCGCCCTGTTTCTGCAACTCCAGCATAAAACCAACATGGCGCGCCATGCTTTTTAGCGAAAGGCGTTTGTATTGTTCCGCATCTGCTTTGCGCAGATCCAGCGCTCCGTCTAACCGTAACCCGTTGGGAATATAGCCATTCAATGGGTCGTGTGCCGAGGTTTGGTCGGTAAGCATATCGGGCACGATGCCGTCTTTTATCAAATGCTCCAGCATATCGCCGGCATCGCTCACCAAGCCGACTGAAAGCGTTTCGCCTTTAGCCATGGCTTCCTTTACCCAGGCAATTGCCTCGTCGTAGGAGTAGGTCAGTCGATCTATGTATTTACTATCTATTCGTTTTTGGATGCGGCTTGCATCCACATCGGCACCTAAAAATACTGCGCCGGCCATAGTTGCAGCCAGCGGCTGTGCGCCCCCCATACCGCCAATGCCTGCGCTCACGATGAGTTTCCCGGTTAGGTCGCCACCGAAGTGCTGTCGGCCTGCTTCCACAAAGGTTTCGTAAGTGCCTTGCAATATACCCTGGGTGCCAATGTATATCCAGCTGCCGGCGGTCATTTGCCCGTACATCATCAACCCCTCGGCACGGAGTTTATTAAAATGCTCCCAGGTTGCCCAGGCGGGTACCAGGTTGCTGTTGGCTATCAAAACCCTAGGCGCCTGCGGATGGCTACGGATGATACCCACCGGCTTGCCCGATTGTACCAACAAGGAATGCTCCTCGTCCAGTTCCAGCAAAAGTTCTATAATTTTCCTGAGCGATTCCGGGTTGCGGGCTGCCTGGCCGATGCCACCGTACACCACCAGTTCGTCGGGGTTTTCGGCTACCTGCCCGTCGAGGTTGTTCAGCAGCATCCGCAGCGGCGCTTCCGTTTGCCAGCTTTTGGCGTGCAGTTGGTTGCCCACCGGTGCTTTGTACACGGGGTGACTGGCGTATGTTTTAATAAATTCCGAACTCGTCATCGTTGTTTAAATTGATGTTATGTTTTTTGGCGGCGGCGTCAGCTACCTGCTGAAACTCGCCGCTTGTAATCAGTTGATGTAGGGCATTGATATCCTCCGCAAAAATCCTGTCTTCATTTATAAATGGCACATGCTTGCGTACCAATTGGTGACAAGCCTCGATAACAGGAGTTGATAGAAGCGGCCTGCGGAAATCCAGTGCCTGCGCGGCATAAAGCAGTTCGATAGCCTGGATGTATTCGATATTGTCCAGCACCATGTGCAGCTTGCGCCCGCTAATAGAGCCCATGGAAACATGATCCTCCTGCCCCAGCGAGGTGGGCACACTATCGGCACTGGCGGGGAAGCAAAAGGTTTTATTTTCGGTAACCAGCGCGGCAGTGGTGTACTGGGGTATCATCAGCCCGGAGTTTAGCCCGGCACCATTAGTTAACAATTTTGGCAGACCGTAACGCCCTTCGCTCATGAGGTAGCAGCGCCTGTCGGCAATGTTGCCTAATTCGGCAGCGGCAACGGTAGCATAATCTAAGGGCAATGCCAATGGCTGCCCGTGGAAATTACCGCCGCTGATGGTGTCCTCCGCAGAAAAAATAACGGGGTTATCGGTAACGGAATTGAGTTCTATCTCCGTCAATTCTTTTAAATGCAGCCAGGCGTTGCGCGATGCGCCATGCACCTGTGGCATGCAGCGCAGCGAGTATGGGTCCTGCACGCGATTACAATCTGCATGTGCTCCATTGATGGCCGAGCCATCCAACAGGGCGGCTAAGCGCTGTGCAACGTGCTTAGTGCCTTTGTATGGCCGGATGGCATGCAGCCTTGCATCAAAGGGGCGCGAGGAGCCCATCAACCCTTCCAGCGACATCGCTCCAACCAGGTCGGCTACATTTAAAGCATTGTTTAATCGCTCCACCGCCTTTATAGCGAACGCCAAAATAAACTGCGTACCGTTGATGAGGGCAAGCCCTTCTTTGGGGCCAAGCACCAATGGCTGTAAATTGTGTTGCTGTAATATTTTGCCTGCGGGATGTTTTTCATCGCCAACAAATACTTCACCCAAACCTAATAGCGGCAAAAATAAATGTGCCAATGGGGCAAGATCGCCCGAGGCACCTACCGAACCTTTTTCGGGTACTACAGGTATCACATCGTTATCAACATGCCATATTACCCGTTCCAATGTTTTGGGTGAAATGCCTGAATAACCCTGCGCTAGTGCCTGTACTTTGGTGATAAGCATGAGTTTGGCTATCTCCTGCGGGATGGGTTTGCCCACCCCTACGCTGTGGCTTTTGAGGATATTACTTTGCAGCAGGCTGGTGTCTTTTTCAGATATGCTGGTATCGCAAAGCGGCCCGAACCCGGTGTTAATACCGTAAACCGGCTTTTGCGCGTGTACTATCTTCTCCACCTCTCTCCACGACCGTTCAATCTTGCCCGTCGCTTCTGTGTTGATCCCTCCTTTCACCTTACCCGATGCGATATCGAGGGCTATACCTATAGAAAGGTGCTGTACACCATAATTAAAATTAGTCATGGCCCACTGGGTTTAATTTTCCACTTATACTATTTGCAAAATCCGCCGAACGGAAGAGGTTTTCCATTGCCGAGATAGCGGGCAACAGCTGCATCGCGGTAGCATCGCTTCCGGCAAGCTCGGTCATGCTGCTGTTAATAGCTTCCCAAATAGGGAGTATTTGATTAAGAATGGCCTTCCCTTTTTCGGTGAATTGTACCAACTGCCTGCGGCCGTCATCGACACAAACCGAGGTTTCTACGATATTTTTATTCTTCAGGTTGGTAATCAGCTGACTTGCCGCCGGGTGCGACACCTCGGTTTGTTCGCTCAGTTCTTTGATGGAAAGCGACTCGTTCTTCGATAGCAAATAAAACACCGGGAACCAGCTGGCTTCAAACTCGATGCCTTCATTCTGGTAAATACGGTTTATTTCCGCCAAAAAAGTTTCGCTCATCCGCCGTAAGCGGCTGCCTAAAACCAGGTAACCTAAGCTTTGGTACAAATTCATGGATGCAATTTATATAAGTACTTATATAAATGCAAGGATTATTTATTAACAGCGCGGTTAAATGTCTTAAATCAACCGAAAGAGGCCGCATTTACACCGCATCACCTAATCAATTAACATGCATCTTTGTTATAATCAATTAAAATTCAACCCATGGAAAAGCTGACATTCGACGTTGAGATAAACGCCTTGCCCCAAAAAGTTTGGGAGGTACTTTTTACTGATGAGTACTATCCAAAATGGACCGAAGTTTTTTGTGAAGGCTCGCACGCTGTTACCGACTGGCAGCAAGGCAGCAAAGTACTGTTCCTGGATAATAAAGGTAGCGGCATGATTGCCTTAATAGAGAAAAGCGACCCCGGTAAGCGGATGGTATTTAAATGCACCGGCGAAGTAAAAAATGGCGAGGATGACTACGAGAGCGAGGGCGCACAAATGGTGAACGGTGCAACGGAAAGCTACACACTGGAAAACCACGACGGCACAACCCTGCTTACCGTAGAATTGGCCGGCGGCAGCTTCCCAACGGGGGTGATGGATTTTTTCCGTGATGCTTGGCCAAAGGCGCTGGAAAAGGTGAAAGAGCTGGCAAGCGCCCGGCGCCCTGAAGGGAGCTTTTGATTTGCCTGATTAGCTTGCCGTAAAAATTATTTTGTATCTTTATAATACTTAATTTTTTGTTTATGACCACAATGACACTCCAGGTTCCGGATGCTCTTGAAAAAGAACACGACGAAACCGTGCGTTTTTTGGCGGCGAAATTATATGAGGCTGGTAAATTATCATTAGGCCAGGCAGCGGAAATGTGTGGAATGAAAAAGTGGGACTTCCCGGAAGTGCTCGCAAAATTTGATATCCCATATTTTCAGTATACTGCCGAGGATGTTATTAATGAAGCAAACAACATCCGTTAAGGCCGCATTAGTTATCACTGATGCCAGTTGTTTAATTGTACTGGATAAGATCGGTCACCTTCATTTGCTGCCGATGTTGTTTTCGGAAGTGGTTACCACACCGGAAATTATTGTAGAATATGGCAGTGCCGCACCCGAATGGATGCAAGTAATTGCTGTAGCCAATAAAACTCTCCAAAATGATTTTGCAAACATTGTTGATGCCGGAGAAGCCAGCGCATTCGCGCTTGCTCAAGAAATAAAAAGCGACTATGTGATAATCGACGATATGCAAGCACGAAAACTGGCCGCAAAACTTGGGTTAAATATTATAGGCACTTTAGGCATTTTGCTAAAAGCAAAACAAGCAGGGTTTATCACACTGCTTAAGCCTGTACTTGAACAAGTTGAAAAAACCAACTTTAGAACTACCACTGCATTAATTCAATCCGTTTTACGTGATGCGGGTGAGTGATATAAATTCGTATTAAACAAGAAAGGCTCTCCAAATGGAAAGCCTTTTTGTTTAATATTATTCGATAAGCAATTTATCAACCACCCAATGCTGCTGCACCGCTTACAATTTCGGTAAGCTCGGTGGTGATGGCTGCCTGGCGGGCCTGGTTGTATGAAAGTTTTAGGGCTTTCAGTAAGTCGCCGGCGTTTTCGGTTGCTTTATCCATCGCGGTCATACGTGCGCCGTGTTCAGATGCGTTAGAATCCAATACTGCGCGGTACAACTGTATCTTGATGTTCTTTGGTATCAACTGCTCTACTATCTCTTCTTGCGAAGGTTCCAGTATATAGTCAACCTGTGCCTCTATCTTGGCATCTTTTGTTTTCAGTACTTCTTCCTTCTTTGCTTCTGGTTTTGGTACCGGCAACAACTGCTCAGCAATCAGGTATTGAACGGCCGCGTTGCGGAAGTGGTTATACACCAACTCTACACGGTCGTAATCGCCATTGATGAAGCCCTGCATTATCGATTCGGTAATCTTCGATGCGTTGATGAAGTTCAAATCCAGGTACAAGTCGTTATTGTTGCCGATAACGTTGTACTTGCGACGCTGATAGTATTCCTGGCTTTTTTTACCGATAGCTACGATAGATACGTTGCCCGCTTTAAGCTGTTCGCTGTATTTCTCTGCTATCAGGTTATTGGCGGTTTTGATAACGTTGGTGTTGAACGCACCAGCCAAACCACGGTTTGATGATACAACTACAACCAGTACACGTACCGGCTCGCGTTCCTGCAGGTATGGCGATGCGCCATCCTCTAAACTTGCCGATAAGTTCGCCAACAAATCTTTCAACTTATTAGCGTAGGGGCGCAATTGTACGATAGCATTGGTTGCCCTTTTCAGCTTCGCTGCCGAAACCATTTTCATGGCCTTGGTGATCTGCTGCGTAGAGCTTACCGATGATATCCTGTTTCTTACTTCTTTTAAATTAGCCATTCTTTTTGAGATGTGAGATTTGAGATATGAGATGTGAGATTAACTCACACCCCTACTCCATCTTATCTTTTTAAATGCTATCTGCGAGAAAGAGTTGTCTCAAATCTCACATCTAACATCTCATATCTAATTAATATTTACCTGCCAGTTCTTTAGCTACTGTTTCCAGTACGCCTGTCAACTGGTCGTCGAATTTACCTGCTTTCAGGGCAGCCAACACTTCCGGGTGGCGCGCCTCTAACTGACTGGTGTATTCGCTTTCGAATTCTTTGATTTTATTAACCGGTACGTTACGCATCAGGTTTTTTGTACCTAAGTAGATTATCGCAACCTGCTTCTCAACCGTTACCGGTGAGTACTGCGCCTGCTTTAAGATCTCTACGTTACGTGCACCTTTATCGATTACGTTTTTGGTAGAAGCATCTAAGTCCGAACCGAATTTAGAGAACGCTTCCAACTCGCGGTATTGAGCCTGGTCAAGTTTCAAGGTACCGGCAACTTTCTTCATCGATTTGATCTGCGCATTACCACCCACACGAGATACCGAGATACCTACGTTAATTGCGGGACGGATACCTGCTAAAAACAAGTTCGACTCCAGGAATATCTGCCCATCGGTAATCGAGATTACGTTGGTTGGGATATATGCTGATACGTCACCTGCCTGTGTTTCGATAATCGGCAATGCGGTTAACGAACCACCACCTTTTACGATGTGCCTGATCGACTCTGGCAAATCGTTCATCTGCTGCGCAATGTTATCGTTAGCATTTACCTTTGCGGCACGCTCTAATAAACGGCTGTGCAGGTAAAACACGTCACCAGGATAAGCCTCACGGCCCGGTGGGCGACGAAGTAATAATGATACCTCGCGGTAAGCAACAGCTTGCTTAGAAAGATCATCATAGATGATCAAAGCAGGCCGACCTGTATCGCGGAAGTACTCGCCAATTGCAGCACCTGCAAACGGTGCAAAGAATTGCATGGTAGCAGAGTCAGAAGCGTTAGCCGCAACGATGATAGAGTATGGCATAGCGCCGTTCTCTTCAAGCGTGCGTACAATGTTTGCAACGGTAGAGGCTTTTTGGCCGCAAGCTACATATATACAAGTTACCGGCTTGCCGGCATCATAAAACTCTTTTTGGTTGATGATGGTATCGATACAAACCGCAGTTTTACCTGTTTGACGGTCACCAATAACCAACTCACGCTGGCCACGGCCGATAGGGATCATTGCGTCGATAGCTTTGATACCTGTTTGCAGAGGCTCGGTTACCGGCTGGCGATAGATAACACCCGGAGCTTTACGCTCCAAAGGCATTTCGTAAGTTTCGCCAAGGATCGGGCCTTTACCATCAATAGGGTTACCTAAAGTATCAACAACACGGCCAAGCATACCTTCACCTACGTTGATAGATGCAATACGATTGGTACGTTTTACGTTATCGCCTTCTTTGATATCGTCAGACCTTCCCAGCAATACCACACCCACGTTATCTTCTTCAAGGTTCAAAACGATACCTTGCAAACCGTTATCAAATTCAACCAGCTCACCTGATTGTACTTTAGTTAGTCCGTAAACACGTGCAATACCGTCACCCACCTGGAGTACGGTACCCACTTCTTCTAATTCAGATTCTGACTTGAAGCCTGCTAATTGCTGACGCAAAATTGCCGATACTTCGTCTGGCCTTACCTCTACCATTTTTCGAATTTATTTTAGAGTTTTAATTTAATATTATTTAGTTGCAGCTTGTGCAAAGTCTTTCTTCAATTTCTTTAAGCTGGTGGCAATGCTGGTATCAACCTGCCTGTCGCCAACCGTAAGCACAAAACCGCCTATTAGTTTAGGGTCAACTTTATCGGTTAACTTAACAGTACCGCCAATGGCTGCTTGTACATCCGCCAGCATTTTAGCTTTGTTGGCTGCTGATAATGGCGATGCGGTAGTAACCCTTGCATTGGTAATGTGGTGTTTCACGTCGTAAAGGCCAATAAATTCGATAGCGGTAGTGTATAACACTTCGCCACGGCCTTTATTCACCATGATATTTAAAAACGCGATAGTTACCTTGCTAACTTTAGGGCCAAACACTGCGGCCAGTATGCTTACCTTTTTGCTGTGCGAGATGATAGGGTTAGCTAAAACAGCACCCAACTCGGGGTTTGCCTTTACGGTTTTCAGGAACAGCTCCATATCGCCTTTAACCGCTTCAACAGAGTTCTGCTCTGCGGCTAAGTCAATCAATGCTTTTGCGTACCTTAATGCTACTGTTACTTCTGACATATTCTTTATTGAGATGTGAGATTTGAGATGTGAGATGTGAGACCGGAGATCAATTTCTTATCTCATATCTCACATCTCACATCTAACATCTAACTATAATTTCACTTCTTTCAACAACTCGGCAACCAGGGCATCCTGTTTGCTGGCATCTTCGAATTGCTTGCGCAATATCTTCTCGGCAATATCCAACGATAAAGTTGCAACCTGATTTTTAACATCAGCCATTGCAATAGCTTTCTGGTTGTTGATTTCTATACGGGCAAGCTCTATCTGGCGGGCACCTTCCTTGTGCGCAGCTTCTTTAGCTTCGCTGATGATGCTGTCTTTTACCTTTTTAGCTTCTGCAAGGATGGCGTCGCGCTCGATGCGGGCTTGTTTCAGCAATGCATCGTTCTCGCTGGTCAAACGGGCCATTTCGTCCTTAGCGGCTTCGGCTTTAGAAAGCGAATCTTCTATGAAACGCTCGCGCTCGTCGATAGCGCCCATAATAGGCTTCCATGCAAATTTGGCAAGCAAAAAGAACAATACGGCTAACGATACCGTGGTCCAAACTACGAGGCCAATTTCCGGGGTTACTAATGGATTCATTTTTATATATAAAATGTTAAAATTTCAGTTCTTTTAAATTAACCGTAGCTGCGGCCAATCGCAACAGGCTACGGTTAAAGGTTTTCCTTTCGGGGAGGCGAATTATTTCACGCTCAAACCCAGGAATGATACAACCACACCGAACAAAGCAGCACCTTCTACAAGGGCAGCAGCGATGATCATGGCAGTTTGGATCTTTGAAGCAGCTTCTGGCTGGCGAGCGATACCTTCTACGGCTTTACCACCGATTTGACCGATACCGATACCTGCTCCGATTACTGATAAACCTGCACCAAGTGCAGCGATACTTCCAATCATTGTATTAAATTTAAAGTGAATATATAGTATAAAAATTATTAAAAATTAGTGGTGATGCTCTTCTATTGCCGTACCGATAAACAAAGCAGTAAGCAAGGTGAAGATGAAAGCCTGCAATGCTGCTACCAGCAATTCGAGCACATCCATAAAAATAACGAAGGCTACAGATACCGGCGCGATGTAAAGCGACTTGAACACGAATATCAATGATATCAAGCTCAATACGATAATGTGGCCTGCTGTAATGTTAGCGAACAAACGTATCATCAAAGCGAAAGGCCTTGAAATGATACCTACCAGCTCGATAACCCACCATAACGGCCAGATCCAAACCGGCACATCCGCCGGGATAAAGATGTGCGCCCAGTAGTGTTTGTTACCGTTTATATTTACGATTACCAAAGTGATAACCGAAAGCACCAGCGTTACCGCGATATTACCGGTAAGATTTGCACCAAACGGAAAGAAGGGCACCAAGCCTATCAGGTTGTTCACCCAGATGAAAAAGAACACAGTTAATAACAAGGGCATGTAGCGCTGATATTTGTAGCCGATATTCGGGCGGGCAATATCATCACGCACAAAAAGGATAAGCGGCTCCATAAAAGACTGTAAGCCTTTTGGTGCTTTACCTGCACGCTTTTTGTATGCCGAAGCAACGCTAAAGAAAATAACGATCAGGAAAAGGATACCCATCCATAAGCTCACCACGTTGCGGGTGATAGAAAGATCTATCAGGCTACTGTTCCATTTTGCTACGGTAGCGCTTTCTGCCAGCGTATTATTTTCGCCAACAATATTTACTTTATCCTTAACTAAACGGTAGGTGTAATATTTACCGGTATAATCGGCATGCCCGTGTTCGAAATGCGATGATGAAAAAACTTCGAGGCCTTTATCAGTGTACAAAATTACGGGCAGTGGTAAAGAACTTTCGCCAATGATATGCAGGGAGTGCGAATCGGCAATGTGCTCTAAAATAACTTCACTTGGCTCAAAGGGCTTTTCGGTGCCTTCAGCGTGGTTTTCTTCAGAAAATGCCGGGATCGAAAATGCGGTCAGTGTTAAAAAAACGGCACAAATTCGTAAAAGTGTAAATATTTTTATTTTCAAAATCGAGCTATTATACATCAAAATAAACTTTTCTACTTCAAATTTTGGTTGCGCAAGTTACGCAATAACACAGAAACTTCAAAGGCTGTATTTAAGAAATATAGGTAAAAGAAATCGCCCACAAAAACAGCCTTGTTTACCTTGATTTTCATGATAAAAACCACCATGAATGCCAGGACAGCGAGCAGCTTAAAAACGGTGGTGGCCAAAAAAGTCTGGGCGTAATTTTCGGGATTTACTTGTTTGGTGATGATAATGGCCACCATCACCAAAAAGGTAAGCCCGGTGATAAAGGCATACAACAGCCAGAAATAGGGCACCAATAAATTGGCATGGCCACCAAACTGTAGGCCAACGGCAGGCAGGGCCAGTAATATGGCGAATATGATAAATGCTATGATTGCGGTTTGGGTCTTCATTTTCTAACGGATCTGATAACTAAAAATAAGGCGATAAATACGCCGGCGAGGGAGAGTACAGCAGTTACCCATTTGGTGGCATGGCCGGCGCTTTCGTCGATTTTATAGCCGGCGAAGGTAAATACGCCGATGACAACGATCATCTGGAAAGCTAGTCCTGTGTATTTGGCGTAAGAACCGGCTTCTTTAGCGCCTTCTTCTACGTCGTTCGGTTCATTTTCTGCCATGGCGCAAATTTATTAATCCTATTGCATACTATTTAGTAAATTAGCGATGCTTTTTATAATACCTGGTTTGTATAAAAATTAATGGTCGTTCATATACACAAATAACCACGCTTTCAGTTAATATCATTACATGGAAAAGGTTGTTAACTTTGTAAAACTCAACTGAAATAATTCTACCTATAACTATAACACCTTTGAGGCGCACATCTACCATCTTCTGGCCAAAACGAAGCATCCTTGCCCTGTTTGCTCTTGCCCTTTTTATCGCCGGCTGTACGCTCGAAAAAAAGAGTGCCGTTAACCGTGCCTTGCAAAACCTCACCGCGCATTATAATATCCTCTTCAACGCGCGCCAGATACTACAGGAAAAACAAGTGGGCTATGCTGCTGCCTTCGTAGATAATTACGCCGAACTGCTGGCCGTTTACCAGGATACCGTTGCCGGAGGCGGCGCGCCGGATAAAGACCTTGATGCCGCCAAGCAAAAGGCCAACGCGATCATCAGCATAAAAGAGCAAAGCCATTACATACCCGATGCCTACCTGGTGCTGGGCCAGGCCAATTACCTCAACAACAACTATTTCGATGCGGTAGAGTATTTCAACTACGTAGTGCTTACCGCCCGCCCCAAGCAAATCCAACTAAAGCAGGAGGCATTGGTTTGGAAAGCGCGCGCGCTGCTATACCTCAACAAAACCGCCGAAGCCAAATTGATTATCGATACCGCCATCCAAAGCATCAACCTCAAGAAAAGGGTGCCTGCCGATGTTTACGCTACACTGCTGCAGTATAATATAAATATACAGGAATATCCCGCAGCCGAAGAAGCCGCCATAAACGCTATCAAATACAGCGGCGACAACCTGCAGCGCATGCGCTGGACTTTTATACTGGGCCAACTGCAGGAATTGAACGGCAAACCTGCCGATGCCGCCGCCAGCTACGCCCGTGTAGCCAAAAGCAACGTTACGTTCGATATGGCCTTCAATGCCGATCTTAACCGTATCCGCATAGAAGACAACCGCAACGGGGTAAAGATAAGCCGGCTCGATCGCCTGCGCTCCCTGCTGAAAAACCAGAACAATGCCGATTTTACCGACCAGATCTACTACCAGATAGCCCAATTGCAATACGGCGAGCACAAAACAGACGATGCCATAAAAGGCTACAAGCAATCTACTGGTTACAGCCAGCGCAACCAAAACCAAAAAGGCTTATCGTACCTGCGGCTGGCCGATATTTATTTTAAGGACAAAGCCGATTATACCCAGTCCAAAACTTATTACGATAGCACCCTGGCTACCCTGCCGCCTACTTATCCCGGCTACATCACCATACAAAAAAAGGCCGATAACCTGCAATTGCTCACCGACAACCTTAAGGTTATAGCCCGAGAGGATACTCTGCAGATGCTGGCCGGTATGGACGAACCCGGCCGTATCAAACGAATTGACGAGATGGCCAAACGCCAGGCCATTCAAAAACAAGCAGCTGCTGCGCCTATAGTAAATAACGGCGCGAACAATACCCTTGGCGATCCCTTTGCCGATTCGCCGCCGCCGCAGGCCAGCGTACCCAACGGTGGTAACTTCTATTTTTACAATACCAATGCGGTAAGTCAAGGCTATACCGACTTCAAACGCGTTTGGGGCAACCGCAAGCTCGAAGATAACTGGCGCCGCAGCAGCCGCCAGGGCAGCGACCTTACTACCAATACGCTGAACACCGCTAAAAACGTGGATGTAAACGCGCTGCCCGATTCTATGCAGCGCAGCCCCACCGAGGTGGAAGCCAATAATTTCAAGCAGGATTTGCTACAGAATCTGCCGCTCACGCCGCCACAGCTGGCACAATCCAACATCAAGCGGTATGATGCGTACCTCGCCATAGCCAATTTTTACCGCGACGTACTAGATGATAAAAAGGAGGCCGCAGCGGCCTACGAAAAGATATTGGCGCTGTTCCCGAATAATGACAGCAAGGCAGCCATCTATTATAACCTGTACCGCTTATATAGCGAAAGCAACGTAACCTTATCCGATAAATATAAGGCCCTGGTATTGAAAGAATACCCCGAAACGGCATTCGCCAAAACCATCCTCGACCCTGATTATGGCAAACGCCTCAACGATGCCGATACCGGCTTCGGCGTGCTGTACAACCAGGTGTATGACCTTTATGCCGCAAAAAAATACGCAGAGGTAATTACCTCTGCCGATGGTTTATTGCAAACCTATCCTAATAACAAGTATGCGTCGCAATTGGCTTATTTAAGGGCGTTTGCTGCGGGCCACCGTGAAAAACTGGATCCGTTTAAAGCCGAACTGCAGCAAATAGCTGCAAAATATCCCGATGACCAGTTGATAACGCCTCTGATAAAACAGCATCTGGCCTACACCGACGCCAACCAAGCAGAACTGACTGCCCGCACTTTCGTGATAACGGATAAAGACATCAACGAAGGACTATTTACCATACCTATAGTGTATCAGCAGGAAAGCCCTTACCGCGTGCCTTATACCGGTGGCCCTATTGCTATAGTGCCCGATGTGCGCAAGCCCGAGAAAAAACCGGTAGCGGCTCCTTTGGTAGTTGTTCAGCCTTTACCGCCCACCGTTAAGAAACCGGATACAGTTGCAAAGGTGGCGGTGCAGCAACCTGTTAAAGAGCCGGTAATCATTCAGCCGAAAACTGATACGGTAAAGGCTCAGCCGGTGGTTACGCAGGCAAAACCCGATACGTTAAAGACCCCGCCGGTGGCTACGCAGGTAGCTCCTCCCATACAGCAGCCTGTAACGCCGGTTACGCAGCCTGTTGTTAAAAAGCCATCTATTTTTAGCCTGCGCGATAGTACGCACTATTTCTTTGCCGTAAATGTAAATTCGGGTACAACTAACCTGGCTTCCTCGCGTTTTGGTTTTGGGCAATTCAACAGGGTGCAGTACCAGGGGCCGGCTATCAACCACAAGTTAAAAAGCGTGGGTAACGCTAACCAACTGATATACGTTGGCAGTTTTGCCAGCCTGGAAAAAGCTAAGGAATACGCACGAAGTATTGTGCCGCTGTTGCCCAATATTATGAAGGTGCCGCAGGATAAATACAGCTTTTTTATTATTACCGAGGAAAATCTGGATAAATTAGCCGACTCAAAAACATTGGATAGCTATATAGAATTCTATCAGCAAAACTATTAAGGTAAAATGATCATCACCAACAATAACCGCAACAATAAAAACAAGCTTACTACACAGGATATAAAACGTTACAACTGGTATATATGGCGTTTTATTATCGGCTGTTTCGCAATGTTCGTCATCCTTATATTGCTTGTTGCCTTCCAGGTATTCGGGCCGTTGCCATCGTTCGGAGAAATGGAGAACCCTAAGAGCGATCAGGCTTCGCAGGTAATTTCTTCTGATAGCCAGGTAATAGGCAACTACTATGTAAAAAACCGCACCAGCGTTACTTATAAGCAGTTATCGCCAAATGTTATCAATGCCCTGGTGGCTACCGAAGATGCACGCTTTTACGAGCATTCTGGCATCGATTTCAAACGTACATTCAGCATCATACTTTATAACCTGATAGGCAAAAAGCAGGGCGGCAGCACTATAACCCAGCAATTAGCACTCAACCTTTTTTCAGAGCGCTCGCACAACCCGGTTAAACGTATCATCCAAAAACTGCAGGAGTGGATAACCGCCGTAAAGCTCGAGCACAACTACACCAAGGAAGAAATCCTCACCCTGTACATGAATACGGTAGATTTTGGCGCGTATAACACTTATGGCATCAGTTCGGCATCGCGCACCTACTTCAACACCACGCCAGATAAGCTTACGCCGGACCAGGCCGCGCTGCTGATGGGCATGATCAACGGCCCCGGCATCTACAGCCCAATCAATCACCCCGATAATGCCATCAAACGCCGCAACTTCGTACTGCGGCGCATGTACGAGGAAAATTACCTGAGCCAGGGGCAGGCCGAAGAATTCAAGAGGAAACCACTTGGCCTATCCTTTAAAATAACCGACCATAACGAGGGTATGGCCACCTACTTCAGGGCCGTATTGAAGAAAGAGGTGCAGAAGATATTGGTAGATAAATCTATCCTGAAACCGGATGGCGTTACCCCTTACGACCTGGACCGCGACGGTTTGAAGATATACACCACCATTAATGCCACCATGCAGCAATATGCCGAAGACGCGCAACAAGAATATATGCGCGATCTCCAAAACCAGTTCAACACCCACTGGAAAGGCATAAACAAGTATAAAGCTATCCCAACTTTCAAGAGTTTGCTGGAAAAGGGCATGCATCGGTCTGACCGATATCTGAGTCTAAAGCAGCAGAATAAAACAGATGAGGAAATACGGGAAGACTTCAACACCCCAGCCAAAATGAATATCTTCACCTGGCATGGCGATATCGATACGTTAATGAAACCCATCGACTCCATCGTTTATTGCAAAATGATGCTACGCAACGCTCTGATGAGCATGGACCCAACCACCGGTTACATCAAAGCCTGGGTAGGCGGTACCAATTTCGAGCACTTCAAATACGACCAGGTAAAAATGGGTACGCGGCAGGTAGGCTCAACGGCTAAGCCATTTACCTACACGGTAGCTATAGAAAATGGCTTTTCGCCTTGTATGCAGGTAAACAACGTACCCATCACCATCACCGGTTATGGTGATGATTGGTCGCCGCGATCTTCGCCATCAGAAACCGTTCCCGGCGTTATTACGCTCCGCACGGCCCTGGCCCGGTCGCAAAACTGGGTTACGGCTTATGTAATGAACGAGGTAAAGCCCCAGCCGGTGGCTGATCTGATAAAAAAGATGGGGATTACCAGTGCTGTGCCGCCCTACCCTTCTATATGCCTCGGTACCTTTGATGCATCGGTTTTTGATATGACGGGAGCTTACTGCGCTTTCGCCAACGAAGGTATCTGGACGGAGCCCACTTTCCTGCTGCGTATAGAAGATAAAAACGGCAACGTACTTTACAACAATACCCCTCGGGTGGTGCAGGCCCTAAACCCGCAAACCGCGTACGTGATGACCTATATGCTTAAGGGCGTTATACAGGAAGGTACCGGCTACCGCTTGCAATCTAAATACAAACTAACAAACCCTATAGGCGGCAAAACCGGCACTACCAACGATAACTCTGACGGCTGGTTCATAGGCATAACCCCGCAACTGGTTACCGGTGTATGGACGGGCTGCGAAGACCGCGACGTACACTTCCGCAGCACACGGCTGGGCGAAGGCGCCAACACGGCGTTGCCTATATTTGCCGGCTACATGAAACGCGTTTACGCCAACAATAAACTCGGCATAAAAACCAACGTAGATTTCGTTCCGCCAAAAACGGGCGCAGCCATTACCTTAGATTGCGGTGCCTACAGCCAACAGCAAAAAGGCACTAACGAGGTGGATAAGAAACTGGACTTTTAGGTTAGTTGTTGAAAAGTTGAAACGTTGTAAGGTTTGAAAGTTATTTCTTTCCTGGAATAAAACTTTACAACTTTGCAACCTTCTAACGTTCCAACAAAAACATGGACAAATTCGATTACCGCGAAGCTTTAAAAAATATACCGCATAAACCCGGGGTTTACCAGTACTGGGACGTTGCGGATGAGCTGATATACATTGGCAAAGCTAAAGACCTGCGCAATCGTGTGGGATCGTACTTTAATAAGGATACCCAGATAAATGCCAAAACGCGCGTGCTGGTATCTAAGATCCGCAAGATAACTTTTACCATAGTTGATACCGAGGTTGATGCCTGGCTGCTGGAGAACAGCATGATAAAAAAGCATCAGCCGCGCTATAATGTGATGCTGAAGGATGATAAAACCTACCCCTGGATCATCATCAAAAACGAGAATTACCCCCGCATCTACTGGACGCGCCGCATCATACGCGACGGCTCAAAATACCTTGGCCCCTACGCCTCGGTAAGCATGATGCACACCATATTGGGGCTGATAAAGGAGACTTACCCCCTGCGAACCTGCAGCCTTAACCTTACCCGCGAAAACATTGAGAAAGGTAAATTTAAGGTTTGCCTGGAATACCAATTGGGCAACTGCAAAGGCCCCTGCCAGGACTACCAGTCTGAAGCAGATTACAACAACAGCATTGATGAGATCAAAGATATCCTTAGTGGCAAGATAGGCACCGTAGTGCGCAACCTGAAAGGCGACCTTGAAAAAGCGGTAAGCGAACTGAATTTTGAACAGGCCCACCGCCTTAAGCGTAAAGCGGAATTACTGGAGAATTACCAGAGCAAATCTACCGTGGTAAATTCTTCTATTACAGATGTGGATGTGTTCAGCATCGCATCCGAAGAGAAATACGCTTTTGTAAACTACCTTAAAGTGATGAACGGCACCATCACTCAAACCCAAACCATCGAACTGAAAAAACGGCTGGACGAGACCGACGAAGAGTTACTCACCCTCGCCATTACCGAATTCAGGACGCGGTATGAAAGTCATTCGAAAGAGATTATCGTGCCGTTCGACATAGACCTGGAAGACCCGAAAATCAAATTCACTGTACCTAAGCTGGGCGAGAAACGCAAACTGTTGGACCTTTCGCAAAAGAACGTGATGTTCTTTAAGAAAGAGAAGATTGATCAGTACGAAAAGCTGAACCCTGATGTGCGTACAGACAGGCTGATGGAACTAATGATGAAGGACCTGCGCATGAACCGACAGCCCCGCCATATCGAATGTTTCGATAACTCCAACTTCCAGGGCAAGTACCCGGTATCGGCTATAGTGGTGTTTAAAGATGGTAAGCCATCCAAGAAGGATTACCGCCATTTCAACGTGAAAACCGTAGTAGGCCCGGATGATTTTGCTACCATGGAGGAGGCCGTACACCGGCGCTATCGCCGCCTGCTTGACGAAGGGACGGAGCTGCCGCAGCTAATTATTATCGATGGCGGCAAAGGACAGCTATCCTCGGCAATGAAAAGCCTGAAGTTGCTGGGTATAGAAAAGCAGGTTACCATTATCGGCATTGCCAAAAGGCTCGAAGAGCTCTTTTACCCCGGCGACCAGTACCCCATGTACCTGGATAAACGCTCGGAAACCCTCAAAATAATACAGCAGCTGCGCGATGAAGCACACCGTTTCGGTATCACGTTCCATCGCAAAAAGCGCGATAAGGGCACCCTGGCCACCGAACTGGAACTGATAGAAGGCATAGGCAAAACCACCGCCGAGAAACTACTGAAATACTTTAAATCGGTAAAAAAAATACGCGAAGCCAGCGAAGAAACCCTGCAGGAAGTAGTAAACCTTAAGCAAGCCAAAGCTATTACCCAATATTTTAATCCCGCTGTGAGCGATATTGGTGCTTAAGTTTGCGTAACTTGACACTATGTTAAGGCACCTGGGTACCAAACGCACATATGCGCATAATTTCAAACTAGCCTCCCTTTTAGGAATGACGGCCGGTTTTGTAAATGCAGCAGGTTTTTTGGCTTTCGGTGTATTAACTACCAACGTTACAGGGCACGCTGCGTTGTTTGCAGAGCGCATTGCGCTGCGCGACTGGACAACCGCCCGTGTTGTTGCGCTATGGATGTTTTTATTTTTAGCAGGGGCATTTGTTTCCGGCGTATTTGTTTCGCGCGTGGGCCGTAATCAGCGTTATTCTTACGTTGTACCTATCGTAATAGAAATTTTAATTTTAACGGTAGTTGCAACCGGCGGTTTCCGCTACGATGGTACACTAATAGCAAAAGAACTTTTCGCCGGAAGCTTATTATTTGCTATGGGCCTGCAAAACGCGCTGGTTTCGATGGTTTCCGGTTCTGTTGTGAGGACCACGCATCTTACCGGTACGTTTACCGATTTGGGTATAGAGCTTGCCCACATCCTAAAAAAAAGCGATGCAGACAAGACTGTTATCAGAACCCGGATAAAATTGCGGGTAGCCATTATCTTGTTTTTCATGGCCGGAGCCTTGGGCGGTGCGTATCTTTTTGGCTATTTCAGGTTTCATTCATTTTTTATTCCTTGCGCACTGTTATTACTTACGCTGGTATATGATATTTTTCGAATAAAAGTTGCGCGCTATTACCGGCAGGTCCAAAATCATTTCAAGCAAACCAGGCAAAACGAATAGCGTTGAAAATTATGAAGCGCAAAAAAGCCCCTGCAAATGATTTGCAAGGGCTTCTATATTTTAACGTAAAACGATAAGCAACCACTCATCGCTCTCTACTCACCATTCACTAATATTGCCACAAGTTAAGTTCCCAATCCATCAGCTTCTTTTTGATGTTTTCAGATTCGTACAGCTTATCTATGCCTTGTGCATAATCGCGGATACGCTCGTCTTTATCATTAGATTGTTTTACGATATAGCTGGTAAACAGGCGTTTCATAAATACGTCGTCAAAGCTTAGGCCTGTTGCATCGTTGTTGCGGCTCACGGCTTCTTTAACGGCCAATACCTGCCTTGCATCAGGGAAGTATATCCAAAATGCGGGTTGGTATTCGTTATTTACAACACCTTGAATCTTTACTTTAACCAATGGCGCTATGCCGATGATGCGTGGTTCGAAAATAGAACGTTGCTTATCGAACACCCAATCTTCCTTAATACGGAATTTGATTAAGCTATCGGCTAAAAACTCTCCCGGAACCTCTTTAGAACCGGTTTTGTCGCCCGTTTTTGGGTCGATGATATCAACTATTGTCGGCGAGGCAAGCTTGCCGTGCGCCTGTGCGGCAGTTAAAGGTTTAGAAAAGCTATCGCCGTTAGGGTCCTCTACGGTTCCACCTGTAGGGTCGAAGGCCGTAAGCTCGCCATTATCTATAGCTGCAAGCAAAACGTCTATAAGGCGTTGTTTTGGCGAGTTGAGGTATTGGTTCATCTTCTCGCGCATGTCTATTTCGCGCCATACACGCTTAGCAAAAGCTACATCAGATTCACGGAGGTTGGCATAAGGAGTAACCTTTGCGCTCAGGATGTTGGTTTTCTTGTAGTAACCATCCAATGGCCTGTCAAAAGGCTTCACCGGGCCAGTTACCACTTTCTTGGTGGTATCCAGCACAGATGGTTGCTGCACACCTGCACCACCTCCGGCGCCTGCGCCTGCTGTAAGCGTAGTGTTTGGTTTGCGACCAGCGGCAGGCTTTTGGGTTTTAGCTGTCCTGGTTGGTGTCTTTTTCTTTCCCTTTTTGTTTTGTGCGAATGACACGCTGCAAAGCAGGCAAAGCGCAATAACTAAAAATCTTGTCTTCATCTTCTAATCCTTAATTAGCCGTTAATACTATTGCGTCCAGGCCGCGTTGCGTGCCGTCTGGCCCAACAGCCAAAATATTCTGTATAACTACTGTGGTACCCGGTGTAACACTACCCATCGCGGAACGCATCTGGCCCGTTAATTCTGCGCCACTTGCCGAATAGCTAATAACATCCTGGCGCGGTTTAAGTATAATCAACGTAAAACTGGTTACGTTAAAAGTAGCATCGAATTCAAAATTTTCCAATTTGGCAAAAACCTTATTCTGCGCCCTAAGGTTGGCAGCCCCTGTGCTGCCGCTACTACGGCCGGCAAACTGCGGCTTAGGATCTGGTATACGTTTTACACGAAATAAAGTTGAGCCTAATACCTGGCTTTTTCCGGGCGCCAATTCGCCGGAAACGGATACCGTTGCCGTACCTGCGGTACTAACTGTAGCGGTGTACTTGCCTCCACTGCCGCTAACGCTGCCGCTAGAGATATTCACATGCAATTTTTCTTTAGGGATACCCGGAGCCGAAACCGAAATTGGGTTTGGCACGCCGATGTATAATACGTTCATCTTATCGGGAGATACTACAGCCGATGGGCGTGCTACCTGGTAAGTTTGTGTTGGCGTATCGTATGTCTTTGTGCTGCCATCGGCCTGTTTAACCGTTACGTGGCCAACCCAGGTAAATATACCTTCGGCACCTGTATTTACCGAGTATTTACCCTTTCCATCAGACACCTGCAAGTTAGAGCCGTTTGCAGTTATGGTAGGTGTTGATTTTGAATCAGATGCGGTTAAAAAAACTTCTGCAGTATAAGGCTGGCCTGCTATTACATAGCTCGAGGGCGCAACGGCAACCGCACTAAATTTATCAAGGTTAACTACGGCTTGATCTACCTCGCCTAATATCTTTTTAACAATCTCGTTCTCGGCGTTCTTGGTATCTGCCTTAATTTTTGCAAGGGTGGTCAATGTCGCGCCTAAAGGAATACCATCGCCGAAATACGCCTGCTGCCATGTTTTTTGGCCATCTCTACCTTTTGGCGGATCCTCTGCAGTAAGTGATAAATTAATACCAGTACGCTCCTTGTCTGTTAGCAAGGCTAATAATTGATTGCGGGTTGCATCTATTCTCCCACGCAGTTTATCGGCGTTGCCGTTGGCAATCATTACCCGTGGCGATATATCCAGGTTATCCCTACCGTCAACATCCTGTATCTCAGGGTTAATGCCACCGCCTTCTTTTATCAATTGTGCAGTAAGGTCATCTATATAATTAGTTAAGTCGCTAGCCAACCTACTGGCTTTCTTTGCTTTGTCGTAAACAGGCTGCGCTCTTTCTTTTTGCTCCCTTAGTTTTGTTTTCTCGAACGCTGAGTAAGTGTTATCTATACCTGTGGTTACGTTCTTGGTAGAAGTATTTAAACTATTAGTGATATTCTTGAATGCATCGAGCAAACTATCCGGCACGTTTAAGGCAATAAGGCCTAAAAGCACCAGGTATAGGATACCTATCATTCGCTGTCTTGGGGTTTCTTTACCTCCGGCCATGCTCTTTTATCTATCTTATTCGGTATTATTAATAATATTGATTAACCACGTGGCTGGTTCATGGCGCTAAGCATATTGCCGTAAACAGAATTAAGCGAAGCCAAATTCTTAGCCAAACGCCCAACCTCGTCTTTAAACTGACGCGAATCGTCTAACGATTCGTTGAAGTTGTTCATAGTAGCCGACAGGTTTTTGTAGAAACTGTTCATGGCTTTTAGGTGCGCGCTCGAATCCTGCAACTCCAATTCGTAAACGCCATTCAGTTCCGAAAGATTCATTGCCAGTTTGTTTACCTGATCGTGGTACGCTTTAGCATCAGTGTTCGAATCTGCCATCTCTGCCAGGTTAGCCGAAGCTTTATCGAAAGCTGTGCTTAAATTATCGTAGCTTGCAGTTGCTGCCTTAACTTTATTGGTAAAAGCAACGGTGGCTTCGCCGGCATCGGTTACGCGGGATATAGCGTGTACTTTGTCGCCGAAATTCCTTAAGCCATCGCCCAGGCTGCTGATCAGTTCGGGGCCTATCTTGGCTTCTTCCATCATCTTATCAAGCGCGGCGGTACTAGAGAAGCCATTGGTGGCCAGTACCGGTTTTGCAGACGATTTTGGCAAGTCACCCGCAAAATCCTCGTCAAGTTCCGGGTAAACACGTACCCAATTGATATCTTTATCCTCGCGTTGGAAACCAAGCATAAAGAAAAGCAAGGCCTCTGCCGATAAACCAACCGTGATGAATTCGGTAGCGAATTTCCAGTGCTGTATCTTAAACAAAAGACCGATAATAACCACGGTAGCTCCCCATGACACTATGTTACTTATTCCGTAAGGTTTTTTCTTCCCAGCCATAAATTTTTAGTAAAGTAAATTTTAATGATTTTTATAGTTTTTTGATTAGCGCTTATCCCTGATGTCGCGGCCCAAATAGTGGGTTACGCAACGGAAGCCGATGTAAGATTTTGCTGTATCCTGGTACTCGTAAGTGCGGGTGGAGTTCTGGAGGAAATAACCGATATCTTTCCATGAGCCGCCGCGTACAACTTTTCGTTTCAATACTTCAGGGTCGTTTGGTTTAGCTTCGTAATTAAATGTAGGGGAAAGATCGTGTACGAATGTGGTGGCAGACTCGTCGTAGGCCGACATGGTCCACTCGGCCACGTTGCCCGCCATATTATATAAACCGAAATCGTTGGGGAAATACGAGCGCACGTTTACTGTGTAAGCGCCGCCGTCATCCGTGTAGTTACCACGGCCCGGTTTAAAGTTTGCCATAAGGCATCCTTTTGCGTTTTTAATGTAAGGGCCACCCCAAGGGTAATCGGTACCAATCCTGCCGCCACGGGCAGCATATTCAAATTCGCCGTCGGTAGGCAGTTCAAATGGCAGGTTGGCATCCTCGCCGCGGGCATGTTTGGCACCTTCGCTAAGGCGGGTACGCCATGCGCTGAAGGCTCTTGCCTGGCGCCAGCTAACACCCACAACAGGGTAGTTGCGGTACGCCGGGTGCGAAAAATAACCTTCAACCATCGGCTCGTTGGCGGCGTATGAAAAATCGCTCAACCAAACCAGGGTATCAGGATAAATAGGAACTGTATCGCGCAGTATGAAATCCGAGCGCTTTTTTGATTTGTCGTTTTTGTAGTTGGCAGCATCACGAAGCACTACCATAGAGAAGTTGTATTTCAATAAGCGTACGTCGATCTCGTTGCGGTCGAAAACGCGGTCATCGCCCTGGTAGTACAGGCCTTGAAGCTTCTGCGCATTGGCGGCAGCGTTTTTGCCGCGCCGGCTGAAGATAGGATTGCTGCGCACGTAGTTCCAGTTGATGTATTTTTTACTATTTGGATCGGCAGCCACGCCTTTTTTAGGCTGCAGGTAATATTTTTGGTCGCTGAGGTAGTTGCTGATGGCTATCGAGTCGCGCACCCACAGCACGAATTGCTTATATTTGGTGTTAGACAACTCGGTCTCATCCATAAAAAACGGAGAAATGGTAACCTGCTTGGTTTGCGAGGTTTGCGAGAAGGTAACATCCTGGTCAGTTTGGCCCATCAGGAAAGTGCCGCCTTTAATATACACCATGTTTAAAGGCGTTGTTGCCCTAAAAGCGCGCTGGCGCACGCCAACAACCTCGCCGTTACCGCCACCACCGGTACTGCATCCTGCTAAAACGGAACCCGCTAAAACTACTATCAGAAAGTATAATTGCTTCATTTTTTATTAAAAATCGTTTACCTGCTATGAATTCAATGCATCGCAACGCACCTCCGAATATATTAAATATACTTCATTCCAATGCAAAAATGTTTTAATTAACCAAATTACGACCGCTTTTAATTAAAAAAATGGCAATAATCCATCAAATATTTACGCGTCAATTAACATGCCGCAAAACTTATTTATTTGTTAAATATTAGGGTGTTATACGCTAAAACTGAAATTTTGTTGCAGAGTGGGTGCGGATTAAAAGAATTTATTTATTCACCTGTTTTACATACTGTTCTATCGCCATTGTCATGGATGGGGCGGCTGGGGTTGGCGCCGGGATGTCTAGTATTAAGCCCGCTGCCAGTACGGCTTTGTGGGTGGTGGCCCCAAAAGCGGCGATACGGGTGTTGTTTTGCTTAAAATCGGGGAAGTTTTGGTAAAGCGACTGAATGCTGGACGGACTGAAGAACGCAATAACGTCGTAAAACACTTCGGCCAGATCGCTAAGGTCGCTGCACACGGTACGGAACAGCACCGCAGGCGTAAAGTTATAGCCATTATCCAGCAAAAACTTCTGTGTTTCTTCGGCTGCTACGTCTGAACAGGGATACAGGAATTTCTCGCCCGAGTGCTTCTTAAGCACCTCGGCCAGATCGGCAGCAGTTTGCTTGCCGAAGAATATCTTGCGCTTGCGGTATTGGATATACTTTTGCAGGTAAAGGGCAATGGTTTCTGAAAGGCAAAAATATTTCATCTCTACCGGCACCTCGAAACGCATTTCCTCGCATATGCGGAAAAAGTGATCGGCAGAGTTGCGGCTGGTGAAGATAACGGCAGTAAAATCGGCCAGATTTATCTTCTCCTTCCGGAAATCTTTCGCGGGCACGCCTTCAACATGAATAAACGACCGGAAGTCGATTTTCAAATTCAGCTTTTTAGCCAGTTCAGCGTACGGATTTTTATCATTCTCAGGTTTTGGCAAAGTAACTAATATGCTCTTAACCTTTTTCTTTCTGTCTTCCAATGCTATACGTTATAAAACCAACTACTTGAAACCTATATTAAGTGCCTTTACCAATATCAATATCGGGCAAATTTCGAGGGCACAAAGATACGTAAATAAATAAAATTTATGAAATCGAAAATTTGAAATAATACCCACGCTGCTTCGCAGATACTGCCATGTAAAAATTATCACCGTTAATAACAGCGTAATGGCCAGCAGGTAAGGGAAAAACTTATCGGCAATTAAGCTAAAACACAAGGCCACAGGCAAAAAAACAAAGGTGATATTAAAATAAGTTAACGATAGTGCTTTGATATACTCGCTTACCACCTTATTGATATCGAACACGAAGCCCAGGAATTTCAACACCATGAATTTCACCGCAAACAAGCCTATGATAGCGGCTGATAAGGTACCGAATAGCTGGAAACCGCTTATGGGGTAATAAACTTTATAGTAGCCTGTGGTAAGCAGGTACAAAAATATGCCTAAAGTAAACCCGAAGAGCAGGAACAAGCCGATGAACGTCCAGGCGTTTATTGGGCTATCCTCCTTGCCGGCCTGGGTGTTGGTGCGTTTGTAGTAAAAGGCTAAAAACACGTTGCTCATATCCTTTGCCGAATAGATATTAAGCACCGGCACGAACAAAATTAGCACCACGATGACGGCAATAACCCATGGATCGCGCGAGGGCCGCACATGACCATAGCCTTTTATACTGGGTTTAGTTTTTGAGGGTGATGCCAGATCAAGGTAATGGTTGCCACTGTAAACGGCACTTCTTAATATGCTATCTACGAATAAGTTGGTACTGTTGCTATCCGGCCGGCGCAGGTATGCCATGGAAAGCGAATCGCCGACGAATTTCTCTTCAAGGGCCATGGCGTGGGCTACGGAATCGAGCACCGTCATGGGCCGGGGCGTGCGGATATAATGCCGCGGGGTATCAGCGGGCGTGCTGGTGCTGTCCTGCTGCGCAAAAACGGCGGCGCATCCGGCAAAAAAAAGAAATATCGTACAAATAAACCCGCGCATGATATATCGCCTTGTTAAGGCGGTGCAAATTTACCTTATTAATTGGCGCTTATGCAAAGGTTATGTTAAATGTTTAAACAATTAAGCCTGGCATATTTGCTTAAGCGTTAAACTGGCGCAGGTGATGGTCGATGTGTTTATAGGCGAGCTGGCTAATTTGCTGATGTGTCATTTTGCCGAAGAAAGGATGCACAAAACCATCTATAGGATTTGCAGCATTATAATTTACAAGTTCGATAAATCTGGCTTTTTCGGCGGCAAAATCCCCGGATGCGTCGTGTATTATCGTCTCCGGTGCCGAAGGAGAGTTTCGCCTTATGGGCTCCTCATCTTTTAACACAGCCCTTAATATCACTTTGCCGATTATCCGCCCAATAAATATCCGCTTAGCCGGCAAAGTTCCGTTTGCTAACTCTTCCCAACGCCTCAGGTGTTTCATCATTTGATAAGCGTTCATTTTACCCCATTGGGCCGGGCTATTTTCATTAAGCGTGTTGATGCGTTTGATTAAGTCATCTCTCGTTGCTTTATCAAGTGTGGTCTTCATTTATTGGTGGCGATTTAATTTGCTTAAGCAAAGCTACGGCATTATACCGATTGCCGCACGCGGTATTACGACAACATAAGGGGGTAAATGCGGCAAAATATATTTTTGAAAGGCGCGGGTTTTAGATGTTGCGCATATTACCTTGTGCTGCATTAAACTATTAAACGCTAAATGTTTTGCGGCCAACTGCCGTCGGCTTTCCTTGCCGAACACGAATCATAAATTAAAATGAACCAGCCATCACCATTGAATATCGGCATTTTTACTTACGGCACCCGGGGCGATGTACAGCCTTATATCGCTTTAGCGCTTGGGCTAATGCAGCACGGCCACGGCGTTACTATAGCCGCTCCCGAAAACTTCAAAGAGCTGGTTGAGGGTTATGGGGTAGCCTTCCATCCGTTATACGGCAATGCCGAAACCATGATGAATTCTCCGGAAGGGCAGCGCGTGCTGCAAACAGAGAACACCATCAAATTGATGCAGTACTTTTTTAAGGTATTGCACGATATAAGGATGCAGCTGCGAAAAAGCTATTTAGCGGGCTTCGCTAAGGTGGATTATATCATAGCCAATGCTGCCACCCTGCCCATCACCAGCGCCATTGCCGAAAAACAAGGTAAAAAAATGGCGCTCACTTATTTTATGCCGCCGGTGGTGCCTACAGCCGCGTTCCCGCTGGGCGATTTTGATTTCCTCGATTTCTCCTGGTACAATAAACTCACGTACAAGCTGGCGCATGCTTTCTTCTGGAAATTCGTGAAGCAGGAGGCCAACGAATTCAGACAGGAAATAGGCCTGCCCCTATTAAACGAAAACCTGCTGACGCACGTAGATAAGCAAAAACCACTCGATTTATATTGCATCAGCCAATCGCTTATCCCCCAGCCTAAAGATTGGGAAAGTCATCACATGATAACCGGCTTTTTGACCGTGCCCGAGCAGGCGGCCACAATTGTGGACGATGAATCGGTTACGAACCTGAACAATTGGCTAAGTGGAGGGCCGCCGCCCGTTTATATCGGCTTCGGCAGCAACGGCGTTGGCAATACCGGAAAGTTTGTGGCCATTATCAGTGACATCCTGAATAAAACCACCGAGCGGGTACTGTTTTGCACCGGCTGGTCGGTTTTTGAGGATTTGCCCCGGCACCCAAACCTATTCATGACGAAGTATGTCGACCATGCACAGGTATTACCCCAATGCAAGCTGGGCATATTTCATGGCGGCGCGGGCACCTTGAATGCCATGCTGAGGCACAACCTGCCGGTAATCATCATTTCGTTTTATACAGACCAGCCAACCTGGGGTAAAATTATCGAACGCAAGCAATTGGGGGTACATATCCCGGTAAAGAAACTGACGGCGGATAAGCTGATCGCCGCTATTGCAAAAGTGCAATCGAATGAAATAAAAGACAATGCTGCAGCTATAGGTGAACAAATAAGACGTGAGAACGGGCTTGAAAGAGCGGTTAAAGAAATTGAACGTTTTTTCAGTTCCACCTCAAATTCTACCCTCGGATAGCCCTAAAATAGTGAAACGATTACGGTATCTCAGAAATTCAAACCCCGATGAATCATGCTAAACACGCATCTTTTAGCCAATTTGAACATTTCGCGCTCTATTTGTTAACGTTTGTACCCGTTAACCCATTCCTTACTTCTATAGCTTTGCCCCCAAACCAAAAAACCAAAATTGTTAAATTTATCGGCGGCTAAGTTGTTGGCTTTTTTAACTACAGAATCAAACCTTTATAAGAAAATTAAAATGAAAAGCCTTTTTTTAGTTTTAAGCCTTTTTTTCAGCTGTGTGGGTTACGCCCAGGAGGTTATATCTCCCAATAAAAAAATTAAGGTTGTTGTAAAAATGCAGCCCGTTGGCCAGAAAGGCTTAGGCCAGGCTTATTTTAAAGTGCTGTATAAACGCAATGGGACTTATGTTGAGGCGCTACCGGCTTCGCCATTAGGTATTTTAAGGGAGGATCAGCAATTCGTATCAAATCTCAAATTAGTTGGCGGGAGCGCATCTACCGCGGTTCATACCAAATATGAAATGGTAACCGGAAAACGGAGGTTTTGCGAAAATTTTGGTACCGAAAAAACATTCCACTATCAGAATGCCTCAAAACAGCCCATGGATATCACTTTCAGGGTTTATAATGACGGGATCGCGTTTAGGTACGCTTTCCCCAATCGCCCGGACTCCAATTTAAGCATCAAGGGTGAAGCCACCAGCTACGTTATACCTGAGGGTACATCCAGATGGATGCAGCCCTTTGCTTCAGCCTATGAAAATTTTTATCCGCTTAACACCGGTGCACATAATGAAAAAAATGTTGGCGAATGGGCGTATCCTGCCTTGTACAAGGTTAACGACCAGCCTTTATGGGTACTTATCTCGGAGGCAGGTATCACCCGTCAAAACTGTGCGGCCCGGCTTAGCTATAAGCAAGGCTCAAACCAGTACCAAGTGATTTACCCTCCGGCAAAAAAAGGCTGGCATAGTGGTGCTGTTTCAAGTTTGCCCTGGAAATCGCAATGGCATGTTATGATAGTGGGCAAACTATCTAATCTGGTGGAAAGTACACTGATTACCGATGTAAGCCCCCCTTCTACCATTAAGAACACGAAATGGATTGAGCCGGGAAGCGTGGCCTGGGTATATTGGGCAAATAATCACGGCTCGAAGGATTATCAGAAAGTGATAGAATACGTTGACCTGGCCGTAAAAATGCATTGGCCTTATGTGTTGATTGACTGGGAATGGGACGTAATGGCAAACGGTGGTACTGTAAAGGATGCGTTGAGTTATGCAAAAAGCAAAGGCATCAAAACGCTTTTATGGTACAACTCGGGTACCGAATGGCTTGGCGCAACCCCTGCTGACAGGCTGCTAACACACGAGAAAAGAGAAAAGGAGTTTTCATGGCTGAATGACATGGGCGTATCGGGCATCAAGGTAGATTTTTTTGCGGGAGACCAGCAGTATATGATGCAATATTATATCGACATTCTGGAAGACGCCGCTAAATACAAGCTACTGGTTAACTTTCACGGAGCTACTGTACCCCGCGGCTGGGCGCGTACTTACCCTAATTTGATGAGTGCCGAAGCGGTGTACGGTGCCGAGTGGTATAATAACGATGGCGTTTTAACCGATAAGGCTGCTTCGCACAACACAACTCTTCCGTTTACGCGGAACATCATAGGTTCTATGGATTATACGCCGGTAACGTTTTCCAATTCGCAGCACGAGCATAAAACCTCCTTCGCTCACGAGTTGGCATTGGCAGTGGTATTTGAATCGGGATTACAGCATTTTGCAGACAGGCCCTCTGCCTATTATGACCTGGCCGACGAGCCCCGAAATTTCCTAACGGACTTCCCTACAACCTGGGATGAAACGAAACTGATAAACGGCTATCCGGGCGAAATGGTTGTGATAGCCCGAAGAAAAGGTAAGCTATGGTATGTTGCCGGGCTTAATGGAAAAGACACCCCGCAAACACTCGATCTTAGTTTTAACTTCCTGGGCAAGGCAAACTATTCTTTCCAATTATTTAAAGACGGGGCGGATACGAAGTCCATTGCAAGCGAAACCATAAGCGTCAAAAGATCAGATACAGTACAGATCCAATGCCTGCCCCGGGGCGGCTTTGCAGGAGTGATCAGAGGGGAATAAGTAACACGATAGAAAACTCCGATTTTAAAAACCAGGCATCGAAAATCTGTAGAAGGTTACCGGCAAACAATGCTTCTTCGTTTGTTTCCAGGGGTTTGGTTTACTTTTGTTTTTAAACGCGAAACCTGATAGGCCGGGAATGTTCGATGGCAATCAGCCTATAAACTGAGCCTTTTTTATATTATAGGCTTCCTCAAAAATTGACACTAAAATATCCAATTTCATAGGTTTTGATATATAGCTATCCATACCCTCACTTATGCAAATATCACGGTCTTCCGAAAGGGCATTTGCAGTCATAGCAACAATATATGGCTGCTGAATATTGAGATTCCGAATATTTCTTGTGGCTTCCAATCCGTCCATTTCCGGCATTTGAATATCCATCAAAATCACGTCGAATGATTTTTCGCTTATCTTCTGCAATGCCTCACGTCCGTTGTTGGTAATATCTGCATTGTATCCCAATTTAGACAGTATGCGTTCAATCAATTTTTGATTAATCAGATTATCTTCGGCTACCAGGATGTTTATTGGATGTAACAAAGCGAAACCGGCATCAAGTACATTACGCTGCTTTTCTTCAACCTTTTCAATTTTTGTGCGGTTTCCAAGCTCGGCACAAATACTCTTTAACAGCTGATTTTGTTTAGTCGGTTTGATCAATATCGCCGAAAACAATGCAGGGTACTTTTTCCTGCTTGTATCACCTATTGAACTTAAAAGAATTATCGGAACGGGATTTGGCCCGTTTTTTATTACCTGCGCTAAACCGGCGCCATCCATTCCGGGCATTTCCATATCAGAAATTACAAGGTTAAACCCTTTATCCGACGATAAAATTTCCAATGCCTGTTGTGCGGACGAACAGGTTACTGTTGCAAGGCTCCATCGCTCCAGCTGAGCTTTTAAAATAATGAGGTTTGTTTTATTGTCATCAACCAGCAATACCCTTTTACCGTCCAGGTCCGAGATGCCTGGTAATAACTGGGGCGTTTCGGATTGTTTATTGCTTTTTTTGGCTTTTATAGTAAAATTGAAGGTTGAACCCTCGCCCAGACAACTCTCAACCCATAGCTTTCCGCCCATTAAGTTAACAAGCCGCTCGCTGATGATGAGCCCTAAACCGGTGCCGCCGTATTTACGTGTGGTAGAGGAGTCGACTTGTGAAAATGCTTTGAACAAACTAGAGAGTTTATCGCCCGGTATGCCTATTCCGGTATCCATCACACTAAAGCCAATCTCCAGTTCACTATCAGAAATTGCCTGCGAAAGAAATATCTTAATAAACACCTCGCCTTTAGCGGTAAACTTTATCGCATTATTAATGAGGTTAATGACTACCTGTTTAAGGCGCAGGCTATCGCCTACCAAATGGCCGGGGAGGTTAAAATCTATCTCGTAAACTAATTCAAGGCCTTGTTCGGCCGCTCTATGTGAGAACATGTCCATTATTTCCTCGATACTTAGGCGCAAATCAAAATCTTCCTCTTCAATATCCATTTTGCCGGATTCTATTTTGGAAAAGTCGAGAATGTCGTTGATCACATTCATCAGGCTGTCGCCACAGTTTATTATCGTCTCCGCGTATTCATGCTGCTCATCGCTCAAATCGGTTTCTGCAAGCAGGGAGGCCATCCCAATAACGCCGTTCATCGGTGTTCTTATTTCATGGCTCATTGTTGCAAGAAAAATACTTTTAGCCTGGTTTGCTTTATCTGCTTCCTGGCGTGCAAGGTGTTCCTGGTTCTTTTGTTCCTCTAATTCCTCTGATTGCGCCTGCAGTTCTTCGTTTATTGCCTGCAATTCATCCGATTGACGCATCACTTCTTCCGTGCGCTCCTTTACTTCGCGCTCTAATAATACCTTTTGATTAATGATACTATTAACCCTGAAACGGTATATGCCGTAAACACAGCCTGCAATAAAAATAATCAAAAGCGATCTGAACCACCAGGTTAGCCAATACGGCGGAACAATAATGACTTCTAAACTTAGAATATGGGGTGACCATACCCCTGCGCTATTCTGGCTTTTCACTTTAAAAACATAATTGCCCGGCGGAATATTGGTATAAACAGCCGTGTTTTTATCCTCAACATAATTCCAGCCTTTATCAAAGTCTTCCATTATGTAGGCATATCTCTTTTTATCCGGCGATAAATAATCCAGCGAAGCATATTCAAGTGATATAACCGATTGATCATGAGATAATGTGATCGATCTTGTTTCAGAAATATCTTGTTTTAACGGAGAGGGATCCGTGCTGTTCTCCGCGACCTGTACATTTTTATTAAATAACTGAAAGTTGGTCAAAACCATGGGAGGATCGTAATCCGCACGCAATATCTGATCCGGAGAGAAGGAATTAAAGCCATTTACCCCGCCAAAATAAAAAATGCCACTGCGGCTTTTAACAGCCGAATGCGCTTTAAACGCGTCGGCCTGCAGGCCATCTTCAGTTGTAAAGTTTTTGAATTTTTTTGTTTGGGGGTCATACATCGAAATCCCCTTATTGGTACTTATCCATAAATGCCCTTTATCATCTTCCAGGATGGCTTGTGTATAATCGTTTGGCAAACCATCAATGGTTTTAAAAACTGTAAAACGACGGGTTGTTGGGTCAAAAAAATTCAGGCCGCCCAATGTGCATATCCAAATGTTGCCAAGATGATCCTCAAGCAGGTTTAGAACGGTATTATGACTGATACTGTTTTTTTTGTTATCGTCGTGCGTAAACCGGATGAAACTGTTCGTTTTTGGATTGAAAAGATTTAGCCCCGCATCGTTTGTGCCTACCCATAAATTCCCTTTGCTATCGCTCAGGAGCGAGTTTATTCTATTGCTGCTGAGGCTTTTAGTGTCGTTTACATTATTTTTGTGATGTATAAACCTATTTGATTTTGGCTCATACAAGTCAAGCCCATCGCCAAAGGTTCCAATCCATATCTTTTTATCGCGGCTAAGTGTAATGGCGTAAATGTTATCTCCGCCAAGGCTTGTGGCATCGGATGGATCATGCTTGAAAGACCTGAAGATGCCTGTTTTGGGGTTCATTACACTAATACCGTTACCCCATGTGCCAATCCAAAGATTCTTTTGCCCGTCTTCTTTAATATCTAATACGTTATCGCCGCTTATGCTGTTTTTATTGAACTCCTGATGTTTGTATGTAGAAAACTTCCCTGTTTTTATGTTGAACAGGTTCAGGCCGCCGCCGTCTGTCCCCACCCAAATGTTGTTACGGCTATCTTCGAAAAGACAGAGAACAAAGTCGTTAGAGAGGCTGGTTGCCGACGAATTATGCTTGTAACGAGCAAAGTTACTTTTTGCTTTTTTATACAAATTTATACCGCCGCCAAATGACCCCAACCACATATTGCCTACATTATCTTTTGCTATTACGTCAACAGAGTTACCGCTTAAGCTGCTGTTATCCATATCGTCGCGGGTATAGTTGTCAAACTCCCCGCTCAAAAAATTGTAGATGCTTAAGCCCCCGTTTTCTGTCCCTATCCATAAATTATAGTCGGCATCCCCGGCAATGCTCTGGATACTGTTGCCCGCCAGCGACTTACCGTTGCCGGGGTCATTCTTAAAATGCCTGAACGTACCTAACTTACTATTAAAAAGGTTCAGCCCATCCTGCCGCGTACCAATCCATAACCGGTGCTCGTTATCTTCAAAAATAGAAGTAACCCAGTTGCCCGAAAGTGATTCGCCGGCGTTTTCGAGGTGTTTAAAATTTGTGAAGTTGTTGTTTTTACGGTCAAATAAACTCAGTCCGCCATTCACCGTTCCAATCCAGATGTTATTCCTGCTGTCTTTATAAATTGTGGCTACGTCATTATCGCCAATGCTACCCCGATGACGGGCATTGTACAAATAATGTATCCAGTGTCCGGTTTGGGGGTCAAACAAATCCAAACCTTTTTTTTCTGTGCCCACCCAAATTTTCCCGGAACTTTCGAAAACAATTTTATTCACAAAACTGCTCGAAATACTATTCGCGTTTTTTTCATTATGGATGTAGCGGTGAAAACGATTGGTTTTCCTGTCTAACCTGTTTAGCCCGCCGCCTGCTGTTGCTACCCATATATTCCCATTCTTATCTTCTGCTATATCCCGAACATAATTATTACCAATACTCGCTGTATCCTTAACATCATTTCTGAATATTTTAAATTTGTAACCGTCATACCTGTTTAATCCATCCTGGGTACCAATCCAAATAAACCCGCGGCTATCCTGTAATATACAGTTCGGGCTAAGCTCAGAAAGGCCGTCTGAGGTTCCAAGATGGTCAAAATGCAATTGCCGGGTTTGGGCTAATAAACTGAAGGATATCGCCAGCAAAAAGATGGTTAAGGAATATTTTGGAGATCTAGGCATCACAAATCCGCTTATTTATTTATTTTAAGAGTAATTTAAGAATACACTTCTCAATAGCAGTTTATTGAGATGCCTGTACATCATGGCCTTATCAATTTCCTTATACGCAAGCTGTTTTTTTTTGTTTTGGATCTTGTGGAGTTAAATTCACGCTCTAAACAAAGCTTAGCTTACCTTTGCCCCATGGCCGGAATATATTTACTAATTGATATTCAGCATCTTATTTGTTAAGAGTAACAAATAAGTAACAAACGGAATTAACGGAGTTGAAAATTAATGGTCAGTTTACATGGCATGTAATACGTCATCGGCTTTGTATCTTAGAACTATGGAAATAAATTTAATTGCAAAGAATAAGATAGCCGATTATATTCAGCAGCATCCCGAAGCGCAAACAGTTTTTTTAAACTGGCTTAAGAATTTTCCTTATAGGGAAGCAAAAAGTATATCCCGGCAAATTGAAAGATCATCCCCGGGCGAGTCTTCTTCTGCGTCCTCTCCATTAAATAATGGCGAATACCAAATTGAGTATCGTACTAATTATTTGCTTAAAACCACTTATATTTCTTGGCTGGGTACACGAAAAGAACTGGAAGATTATATGCATGCCGAGTTTGAAAAAGAACGGGCCAAAAATCCGGGTTTAAATTTCCGAGTTATAAAAACAACCGTCGTACTTACCCCGCCGCCGCCGATGTCGTCCTCAATAAAGCATACGGGAGAAATAATGGTAAATGCGGACGGCAACCCAGTCAATATTAATTTTATTAAAGAAGTAACCGTACATCCCAGGCCGCTTTATGTAGAAAGCGATCTGGATTACAGAACAAAGGTAGAATATGAGCAGGCCTTAAACAGAGCTATTTCTATTTTTGACGCCCAACCAGATACACCCGAATTTAAGGAATTAAGTTCATTGCTGCCATTAGTGAAACACTATGAGGATACCAAACTTATTTTACCTGAGTTGGACATATCTGATGTTATTAGACTTGAAATAAATAACTTCGACTTATTAAGGCCGATGTTAAAACCCATAATTGGTCGGCAAGAAGAAGTAGACCTGTTTTTGGCAGGCAAACAACAACTCCCAGAACAAATGCTTAAGTTAATATGTAATAATCTTGGAATCCGATATTAATCTAAGCCTTTTTTTAACCAAAATACATCTAACACTTTTTTCATTTTCAAACAATTCATGGCTTACTTTTGCATTTTAAAAATCTCTGATGGCCGGTATCTACCTACATATCCCTTTCTGCAAACAAGCCTGCCATTATTGCGATTTCCATTTCAGCACCTCGTTGAAGTATAAGGACGAAATGCTGCAGGCCCTGCTCAAAGAAATTGCCCTGCAAAAAGATTACCTGGCCGGCGAGGCCATCGAAACCATTTACTTTGGCGGTGGCACGCCATCGGTTTTAGCACCCGACGAAATATGCCGGCTGATAGATGCCATTACCGGCCTGCATACCGTGGCCGCCGATGCCGAGGTTACACTTGAAGCCAACCCCGACGACCTCGACGGAGCTAAACTTAACGGCCTAAGGGCTACGCCCGTCAACCGCTTCAGCATCGGCATACAATCTTTTTATGACGAGGATTTGCAGTGGATGAACCGCGTACATCGCGCTGCCGAAGCAGAGGCATCGGTAATGCGGGCGCAGGATGCAGGCTTCGAGAACATCACTATCGACCTGATCTACGGCTACCCCCTGCTTACCGACGCTAAGTGGAAGCGTAACCTTAGCAAAGCATTCGAATTGCAGGTGCCGCATATATCGGCCTATAGCATGACGGTAGAACCCCAGACCGCCCTTGCCGCATTCATCAGCAAAAAAAAGCAGCCACCCATGAGCGAGCAGCAAAGTGCCGGGCAGTTTACCCTAATGACGGATGCCATGCAGCTAAATGGTTTCGAACAATACGAAATATCAAACTTCTGCAAGCCGGGGCAATACTCGCGCCACAACTCCAACTACTGGCGCGGCGTAAAATACCTCGGCCTCGGTCCATCGGCGCACTCCTTCAATGGCGATACGCGGCAATGGAACATCGCAAACAATGCCCGCTATATGGCCTCGGTTCTGCAGGACGGCAAACTGCCTGCCGAGGTAGAGCAGCTTACCGAAGATAACCGGTTGAACGAATACATCATGACCTCGCTGCGTACCGCCTGGGGCCTGGATACCAACAAGCTCGAGGCCATTGCCGGGGGCTCTGCCGCCATCCTGCTAAAAGCAGCGGAACCTTACTTCGCCGATGGCCAGGTACAACAAACGGATAGCATCATCACCCTTACCCAAAAGGGTAAACTGTATACAGATAACATAGCCGCCGGACTGTTTTTTTGACCTGCGTACGTAATTTACGGGCTTAAGGTATTGAATCTTGTTAGCCGTTTTTGGTGTAACAACATTGCCTTAAAAATAAAACCGGGCCCCTTGTTACGGCGTATCTCCTCATGAAATAACTTATAAAAACAGTACATCTCATGAAAAAAATGATTATCGCGGCCCTTGCTTTAGCAACTATTGCAATTGCCCCAAACACTTATGCACAAACTAAAATGGTGGGCGGTGCGGCTATGTACCCAACCAAAAACATCGTAGAGAATGCGGTAAATTCTAAGGACCATACCACCCTGGTTGCCGCCGTTAAAGCTGCCGGGCTTGTAGAGACCTTGCAATCGGCCGGGCCTTTTACCGTATTTGCACCTACTAACGCAGCTTTCGACAAACTGCCCGCCGGTACGGTAGAGACGCTTTTGAAACCGGAAAACAAAGCGACGCTGACCAAAATTTTAACCTACCACGTGGTTGCGGGTAAATGGAGCGCTGCCAGCCTGATGGCAAAAATTAAAGCAGGCGGCGGCAAAGCCGAACTTAAAACCGTAAGCGGAGGCACCCTGACGGCTATGGTAAAGGGCAAAAAGATTTACCTGGTTGACGAAAAAGGCGGCAAAAGCTGGGTAACCATTGCAGATGTTAACCAAAGCAATGGTGTTATACACGTAGTAAATACCGTGTTAATGCCAAATTAACTGATAAGTGAGTGGTGAATAGAGAATGGTGAGTGGTTTTAAAGCCACTCACCATTTTTTTGGGGACGATTAGCCTATATGATAAACCTGCAATCCCTAAGCGGCTTAGCCGTGCCGGTGCCCAAACGTAAAGCCGTGCGATATCCTTAGGGCTATGATACTGAGCGATGGGTTGCCTGCACCCACAAAAACATGCTCGGCACGCAAACTGATGTTAAACTGTATGCTGCCCGATGGCTCAAACAAATAACCGAAGCCTACGCCGCCTATGGGGCCCTTCACGCTTTGGTCTACCTGGCTGCCATCGGCTTTATACAAGGCGTTGCCGTTAGCATCCAACTTTTGTATATCCGTACCGCCGAAAGTATAGCCGGCTACTGGTTCGGCATAAAAACCAAAATCGTCCTGACCGAAAAACTGGCGGTAGCCGCCCAGCACCGGCGCAACGGCCATGTGGTAATCGTCTTTACTAAAAATGTAAACCCCGGCCTCTACAACGGCGGCACTGTTATCTGTTACAGGAATGCTGAAATTGAGGAACCCGCCGAAACCGAAGGGCGAGAAACCCTTGCTCGATAATTTGGCTACTTCTATCTGCGCGTGGGCGGCGGCATAAATAAACAAGGCTACACAAAGCAGCAGGATTTTTTTAATTGTGGGCATAACGGTTACGGTTTTTTTGTTACAATCAAATTTAAGATTTTATAGCATTCAGCAATAGGAAGTTCCGTTTTTAACAATTTCGTTACTTAAATAGCCGCATTATTTCGTTATTTTGTAAATGCGGGTATTGGTTACGGCCTGGTTGTAGCCATTTAACTACCCGATAGGTTACGATATGAGTTTTAAGCTAAGCCCGATTGATACGGTTGATACCATCTCTCCGGAAGATTTCCGCGAGAAGTACCTGAAGCCGCGCCGCCCGCTGGTGATAAAAGGCCTCACCAAAAGCTGGCCTGCCCGCGAGAAATGGACCCCCGAATATCTCAAGGAAGTGGTAGGCAACAAAGTGGTGCCGCTGTATGATAACTCCAAAGCCGACCCATCTAAACCTATCAATTCATCGGCGAAGGAAATGCCTTTCAACGAGTATATCGACCTGATACGCAGCACCCCTACCGAACTCCGCATCTTCTTCTTCAACATATTCAAACAAGCCCCGCAACTGCTGGATGATGTTGTTTTGCCAAAAGACTTAATGGGCGGTTTCCTGGAAAGCATGCCCGCTATGTTCTTCGGCGGCTCTAACTCGGTTACCTTTTTACATTACGATATCGATCTGCCGCATATCTTCCATACTCATTTCGGCGGCCGCAAACATGTAATACTGTTCGAGAATAAATGGAAACGCCGTTTGTACTGCATACCCAATGCCACTTACGCTTTGGAAGATTATGATGTACAGAACCCGGACGTAAAGAAATTCCCGGCACTGGATGGCGTGGAAGGCACAGAAGTATTCCTGGAACATGGCGACACCCTGTTTATGCCTACCGGCTACTGGCATTGGATGAAGTATATAGATGGTTCGTACTCGCTAAGCCTGCGCGCCTGGGATGCCAGCATTACCCGCAAAGCAGCCAGTCTTTATAACCTGGCCATAAAAGGCGGCGTAGATAGCTTGCTGAAGATGGCCTTTAAAGGCAAGTACGCCAAATACCGCGAAGCCCTGGCTATAAAATGGGCCGAAAAAGAACTGGCAGAGGGGAAACCTTTATAGATACAGAAAAAAACGTCATGTTGAACTTGTTTCAACACCCCATCATAAAAGTAGCCACCTTACTGGCCACTATGCATGACCGCTTTTCATCGCCGCGAACTAATCAGATGGGGTACCGAAATAAATTCGGCATGACGGGGCGAAAAGAACGTCATCCTTGTTCAACACCCCATCACAAAAGTGGCCAAAATGCAAATCGCATTGCATAATAGTAATCCTGCCGTGTGGGGTGCCGAAATAAATCGATATCATGGAATAGGGCAATAAAGGGCTTACGCGAGTGCCATCATCGTCTCCTTATTGGGGCCTCATATTGCTTCGGGACTTTGGAGGTTGTATTTCTTTTCCTTAAAAAACAGTGCATTTTTTTTTAAAAAAGTGAAATAACTATCATAACACCGTGGTATATTTAAGCTGATTTACATAAAGCCTATGCCGCGCCAGCTTATCACATTTATTTGGTTGTTATTTTTTTTACCCGGTTGCACAAGGCATAGCCAAACTGCTGTTAAGGAAAAAAATATTTACCGCGATACAAAGAATCCAGACAATTATAACGTTAGGATAAAAATTCCCGATGCCTGGATTGAGAAAGTTCGCCGGTTTAATTACAGCCGGAACACTCAACCTATAATACGTGAATTTGAAAGTTTTATAAAACCGGATACCATCCACAATCCACATTCCCAACACATTGATGAAGGGTATGGCCGTGTGCTCAACCCGATGTTTATAGACCTTGATGGCATCCCAGGGGAAGAAATGATATGTTTAATAGGCTGGGATGTAAGCTCGCCTTATCTTGGAGTGTTTAAACAAATCAATAGTCAATGGTACCTGTTGTACCTCGAAAACATTTGGGTGTTTAACGCAGGCACAGAGCTATCTGTGGCCAATAACTTTGCTGCAAACAAAGTTTTTTATTGCAGGCATTTATACGCCACAGGTACTTGTATATATAACGATGGTTATACTTTTTATAAGTTAATTAACAATAGGGTTTATCCCTGTCTTAAGTTAGCAAACAAAATAAACTCTTGCGGTTGGTCGTCTTACCCAAACCAGGATGTACAAACTACTTTTTATTTTCGCGGAGATGATGCGGACGAGATTGGAGTGGATTATGTTTACAATTTCTCTTATACCCCTAAACTTCGACGCGAAGCACCAGAAAATGAGGACGATTCCATTATAAAAGGGGAAGATTATGTTACTTACATATGGGATGCGAAAAGCCTTTCTTACAAACTAAATATACCCCACTTTAAAAAGGGGCCAGAGGATTTAACGGCAGAGAAAATCGCCTGTTTCGGCATATTCAATAATACCCTGTTCGTAAAAGCTTTCCGCAGCGAAATTAATGACATTCTTAAAACCGGAACAACCCGGCAAAAAATTGCCTTAAAAGAAATCTCCGATAACGCGAATGAAGATAACAGGAAGTAATGTAGTATCTGTCGCAGTCACTTTATTGCAGCTTAGCCTACGCGCTAAACTCTTGCTTAGCCAGCTGACTTACCACTTCGTTGCGGTTTTTGCCATCTATCAACATCAGAAATTCTACCGGGCCACCTTCTGCGCCACAGCCCATACATTTAAAGTAATTACTCTGAGCAATGATCATCAGCGATGTAGTTTCATCGTTATGAAAAGGGCAGCGGCCTTTGAGTGCTTTGCGGCTTTGCTGTAACAGGATATGTTTGGAGGCGATTTCGACGAGGTCCATAGCCTGCAAACTTAAACACTGTGATTTTGCCCTGCAATGGGTGTGGATAAGTTGAGGGGTATTAGCTTCTATTTCGAGGTCTTAAAGGCATGGCTACCGTTTTCCCTGAATCGGCCAAATAAACGTAGTGCCCGCTTATTATTTCCTTAAGCCAACCATCCTTGTCGGTAATAACCCGCATTGTTTTTGGATTGATATTTTCAATGATACTTTCTTCTTCGAAAACGTGTCTATCATCTGCCCCATGCCTCCCGCCGGTAACCCCAGGCAATAGCTTAAAATGCTTAACATTTGCGTCTTTAATTTTTATACAGACCATGCCAGCATCTGTTGGCCGGTAGTTGTACACAAAGTTTTTGTCTTTGGCAAACCAGCTACCGTCAATCACTTCAAAGGTAAAAGGATCGAGGTCCTGGGGGATGGTACCTTTAAAATAGGTCTCCCCATCAGCATCGGGATGCTCTGCAGGCGGCGGCGCATAGGTTTTTTGGAACAGCCGACCGGTTTTGCTGCGGTAAAACTGATTTTTAATGTGGGCGAGCCTGGCACTGTCTTTTAGTTCAAAATAGTCTGCACTATCAGTCACCGGTAAAGCGGCGGGCGTTGGTGTGCCTGCCATATCTGACGATTTTTTGGTGGCGGGAAATTTGCAGGAGATTTGGGCGAGCAGAAAAACCAGAAGGCAAACTGATATAAATGGACGCTTCATGATTTACGTGTAAATGTTAAACCAAGTGATAAACTAAACTATTATTTCATAAAACTAAACCGGGATGATTAGCCTTGTATCCCCTACCCCAACACCATCACCGCTGTATTGATAATATCATCGAAAACGGCCCTGTCGCAGGTTGATTTGGCGGTTACCTGTATGCCTTTTACGGTGTTGAACATAAACCTGGCCAGGGCGCGGGCATCCTTATTATTGGCAATCTCGCCGTTTTGCTGGCCGTTTTGGATAACAGTATAAAATGCTTCTTCTACTTGCTGGTCGTTCTTTTGGATCACCTCGCTCACCTGCTTATCGTGCAGTGCCACTTCAACTTCGGCGTTCACCATAAAACAGCCTTTCTGGCTTTTATCGTTCAATAATCCGCCAATCACAAATTCCAGTAAGCTCTTAACGGTTTCCTTAGCTGGCTTGCCACTATTGATAACACAGGCAAACTTTTCCGAATTAACGCTCTGGTAACTTTCCAGTGCTTTCATAAACAAGGTGTGCTTATCCCCATAGGTATCGTACAGACTGGAGCGACTGATGCCCAGCCCGTCTACCAGGTCCTGCATCGAGGTGGCGCTATATCCTTTGAGCCAGAATATATCCACCGCCTTTTTCAGCACTTCATTTTCATCGAAATCTTTTGTCCTTGCCATAACTGCGGATAGCCTTGCTTAATAATAAGCAAAGCTATCCATTTTTTTATTGTTTATTAACGGCCCTGATTACCTAACGCCACCACCTGCAAGCAGGGTTTCGTTGGTTAACCAGCGCGAATCTTCAGATGCCAGGAACACGGCTATCAGCGCGATGTCTTCCGGCTGACCGATACGGCCAAGCGGCGTAGTTTTTACGGCTTCGTGATGGAAATCACTGCCGATGAAACCCGCGGTGTGCGTGCCTTCGGTTTCTACCATGCCCGGGTTGATAGAGTTTACCCTGATATTCTTGGGCCCAAGCTCTTTAGCCAATACGTGGGTAATGGCATCTACAGCACCTTTAGTAGCACTATAAACGGCGCTGCCCACTGGTGTGATAGCGCTCACTACCGAGCCAATGTTAATGATGCTGCCACCATTAGGGTTAAAGCTGGCCACCGCACCCTGTGTAGCCAACAGTAAACCAAGCACGTTGGTATCAAACTGTTTGTGGAAATGTTCTTCGCTGATCTGCTCTATCTGGCCAAATTCATACACGCCTGCATTGTTTACCAATACATCCACCGGGCCAAAGGCTTTTGTTGTTTCTTCGAACAAGCGTGTAACATCTGCCGTGCTTGATACGCTGCCCTGTACCGCGATGGCTTTGCCACCTGCAGCTACAATTTCTTCAACCACTTTATCGGCGCCAGCCTTTGATGATGCATAATTTACTACCACCGATGCACCTGCTTCGGCAAGGCTTTTTGCAATACCGGCACCAATACCTTTTGATGCGCCTGTTACTACTGCTACTTTATCTGCTAACTTTTTCATTTCGTTTTTTTGATTAATTTTGTTTATTGGAATAATCGTTCCACAAATGTACAATCAAAATGGAACGAACGTTCCGCTATTTGAAATTATTAGTCAGGGATGACAAATGGCCATGCCACATCTCTGCGAGATGGTTACCGGCATCAATGGTATTATTGAGTATTGGACTGCTTTTTCCGGGCTGAAAATTCCTGGAAATTCATAGGTAAACCTGTACGATTTATTGGAAAAAGCTGGAAATTATTTTGCTGCCTGCACAAGCATGATTTAGCCAAAAACGGCCATTCCGCTCAAATTTGGCTGTTTTTAGGCAAGCAAAGAAAAAGCCCTAAAAAAGCGCAAAAGCTAAGAAAACCACAGAAAACCACAGAAAAACGCAGATTTTTGATGGTATTTTAGCGAATTTAAGCCTGTAGCAATGCCGAAAAATCAGTGTATAAACTTTTTCGGTCCGACCCAATTTCGCCCGGATTTTTCCTGATTTTCTATAAAATAAACCTGGACAAGATTACGCTCTGTTTAGACAAGACTTGATGCCTTACTTCTTCCCGAAAGTACTGTACTGCCAGCTATCCGTACGGAACGGCGATGCAGGCAGCCCTGCCCCATTGTACAAGTTGCAAACCGGGTTATTGGCCCAGGCGTAGCGTACGGCTACCGGGTTTTTTACGTTCGGGCTACTCACGGTAACCTTATTTCCGTCTACCACGGCATCGGCCCAGTAGAACTTCTGGTCGGCACCCGCAATGGCGAAGCCTGTGAGCGTGCCGTCCTTAGCCTTCAGGCCATCCGCGTGCTTGAATTTTATGTTGATAGCATCGCCATTGACTTTAAAGGATTTATAAACCGGGCCTGAATAGGCATCCGCCTGCCCGTAATTTTTGGCCAGGGCAATCAGCGCAAGCCTGCGGCTTACCTCCTGTTTGTTTTTTGGGTGGATATCCAGGGCCTCGCCTACGTCTATCGCAACGGCCATGCCGGTGTAAGGCAGGGCTAAAGTGGTGGCCTGCACATCGCGCAATTCGGCCCAGGCCGATGGTACGGGTTGCGGACTAACCGGCATAAAATTAGCCAGCTGCACAAAATAGAAAGCCATTTTGGGGTTGTTCCAGTCGCGGCGCCAATCGTTTATTAATGCGGGGAACAGTTCGCCGTACTGCTGTGCACGGTCTGCATTTGCTTCGCCCTGATACCATATGGCGCCTTTTACTGCGTATTGGGTAAACGGGTTTATCATGGCGTTGTACAGCACCGAGGGTCGGTTTGGCCCATCGTTTAGCACAGGTGCGGGGAAGCCTTTTAAATCAACCGCTGCATTATACTGCCATGGCCCTTCTAACGGAATGCGTTCGCCGGTTTTGCTTTGCAAAAACATTACGCCTTTTTTACCCATGAAGCCGCCGCCGCCGCCGGTATCAACAACGCGTACGGTTATAACCATTTGGCCTGCTTTTACTTTTTCTGCCGGGATAATGTAATTACGGGGCGCGGCATAATTGTTGGTCTCCCCAATTTTTTCACCGTTAACAAAAGTGATATCGTTATCATCAATAGCGCCGAGGCTAAGCGTAAGCTCCTTCCCTGCCATTGCATCGGGCACATTTATTGTTTTACGAAACCAAACAATACCATCAAAATTGGGCAGTGCAGCAGTTTCCCAGGCACCGGGTAATTGCATGGTTTTCCAGCCTGTCGAATCAATATTTGGCGCCGCCCAAACGGGTACGCCGTTTTGGTAGCCGCCATCCTTCGCTATAACCGCGGCTTGCCAGGCCGCCATTTCGGTGTTGTACAGGGCGAGGCTCTGCTCTTTGTTCAGGCTTTTCATAGTGTGGTAAGCTTTGGCCAGGTCGGGCAATTGCTTCACGGTGTTCTCGCTGGTCCAGGCCTCTACAATAGTGCCGCCCCATGAGGAGTGTATCAAACCAATGGGAATGCCCGTTTTTTTGTAAATATCCCTTGCAAAAAAGTAAGCCACAGCAGAAAACTTTGCTACTGTTTGCGGGGTACAGGGCTGCCAACCGCCGCCGGTAATTTTGGCGTCATCAAGGGCAACGTTGCTGTTGGCCTGCTCTACCTGTAACAGGCGGATATTGGGGTACTGCGCATCGGCCAGCTCCTGCTGGTAATTAATCACCTGAAACCAGCCCGATACCGGGAACTCCATGTTAGATTGCCCGGACGCTACCCAAACCTCGCCTATCAGCACGTTTTTAAGGGTGACGGCCTCGCCATCGCTTACCGTAATATCGTAAGGCCCGCCGTAGCTTGGTGTGGCCAGCATCACTTTCCATTTGCCATCGGCACCGGCAACAACAGTATATTTTTTTGTACTCCAGGTGGTAGTAACCGACACCGTTTTGCCCGGTTCGGCTTTGCCCCAAATTGCAGCTTTCGTTTTTTGCTGCAGCACCATATTATCGCTAAAAACAGAAGGTAATACCACTTTAGCATCAGCACAAAGGGCAGTAGCTAACAGTGTGATAAGGAGAAGGGAACGAAGGATTTTCATATATTTAAGGTTAGAGCAAATATTGGTTTTTATTTGATGAAATGAAAGGGCGAAAGGACCATTTTGATATTGCTAAGAGGGTTAAGCAACCTGCCCAACTAAAGTCATAATGGCATAAATGCTAACCATTGATGCCCGTCCTGTCTCTATAAATATTTCAAAATTTAGTTGATTACTATCTTTTAAATGGCCTACCGTATAGGGACTCTGTTCATGGCCTTTAAAATCATTCCAGTCCCAGCTTTTAACCTCTGCGGCTTTAATTGTTTTTTGTATTCCTTGTTTACAGGTTATAATCTGGGCTGTTGTAACTAATGTCCAATTCCTTTCATCGATAAAGATTTGAGAAATTGGCAGTTCTTCTTCATTAACCCTTCTAATTTTAAAAGCATCTTGAATGTCGTCAAAAGTTGTCGATTCAAATATTTTGGTTAATGGAAAATCAAATGGCCTACTCGAGCGCCGCTTTATTGCAGCCAAACAAATATTCCTTATCGACTTGTCGCTTTTCATCAATATAATATACAGCAAATTAACCCACCAAAACAAATATGCTTAAACTCCTTGGCCCATGTGCCCCTAGTACCAAAGATTGCTCAATATCGGCGGTTTTTGACGGGCCGGCGATAAATGCGGCAAAGCCATGGTCGCTGCCTTGGGTACGGAGATAGGCGGCGTGCATATCGGCCACAATATCTGCGGCTTTAACCACCAGAGCCAAATGTTGGCAGATAAAGGGCAGCACCCGCGTACCCATTTGCCTTTCGGTAACCCAAAGGGCACTATTCTCAGCAACACCGAATTCGGCCTGCAAAATTGCCAGTTCCACGTTCTCCATTTCGTGCGGGGCATTATTGGCAAACAGGGCGGCATCTTTGGCTATATCCAGCAATTCGGGCAGGGAAGTTAATACCCGCGAACCCGGGGCAATTACCAGATGGGCTTTCAAATCAGCAATGCTATCAACCAGCACCACCCTGCTACCTACGTTACCGGCAACGGTAGAAAAAGTCTCCAACAATGCGCCTTTTGCATTGGCCTTATCTTCCCATACGGCAATATCCGGCGCGGCTACCAATGGTGGCTGGTTGCGGCGTACGTCTGCTAATACTTTATCACGGGTGGTCATTTTGATTTCGGATGTTATTTATCACTTATCGCTCGGCTATTTTACTCACCCCGACGGCCCGCAATACGCGGGCGTCGACCCTCTCTGCTTCGCAAAGAGGGTGAGGAGTTGTTCCCGTCTCATATCTCACTTCTCAAATCTATTCCTACGGTACCATTCCCCGAATGATTCCTTCGGTGCATCGGGCATATCGCGTTGCTTGTACCATGGATTCAGCGGGTTGTTTACCGCGAAGGGCGCATGCTTAATCACCCAGCGACCTGCTTTGCCTGCCAGGCGGTAAACCTTTGGCGAGGACAGCGTATAGGCCATGGCCTGCATAGCAGCGGCTTTCTTTTTATCGCCGTAACCTTCTTTAACGATAACCTGCCGCCATTTATACAACTGCTCGTGTATATCTATCTTCACCGGGCAAACATTACTGCACGATCCGCAAAGTGTGGAAGCAAAGGGCAAATCGGCATATTGCTTCATATCCAGGTTCGGCGCTAAAATAGAACCTATGGGCCCTGCCACAGCCGTATGGTAGCTATGCCCACCGCTACGGCGGTAAACCGGGCAGGTATTCATGCAGGCGCCGCAACGGATGCATTTTAGCGAGTTGCGGAAATCTTCGCGACCAAGCTGTACGCTGCGGCCGTTATCCACCAGCACGATGTGCATCTCCTGCCCCGGCCTTGGCCTTTTAAAATGACTGCTATATGTGGTAATGGGTTGGCCCGTTGCACTGCGGGTAAGCAGGCGCAGAAACACGCCAAGGTCTTTACGTTTAGGGATTAGTTTCTCTATCCCCATGCTGGCGATGTGCACATCTGAAAGGTGCGCACCCATATCGGCGTTGCCCTCGTTGGTACATACCACAAACTCGCCGGTTTCTGCTACCGCGAAGTTGACGCCGGTAAGCGCTGCCCTGCGGGAGAGGAATGTATTGCGTAAATGGATTCGCGCCGTTTCGGTAAGTACCTGCGGGTCGGCTTCGCCTTTGGCGCTGCCCAAATGCTCGTGGAATATATCGCCTATTTCTTCTTTTTTCTTGTGGATGCAGGGCAGTACGATATGGCTCGGCGGTTCTTTGGCCAACTGCACGATGAGCTCGCCCAAATCGGAATCCACCACGCTGATGCCTTGCTCTTCCAGGTAATGGTTCAGGTGGCATTCCTCGGTAAGCATAGATTTGCTTTTCACCATCTGGCTGATGCCATGGCGTCTGAGAATACTGTGAACTATTTGGTTATGCTCTTTAGCATCTGCCGCCCAATGCACGCGAATACCATTATTGCTGGCCTGCCGCTCAAACTGCTCCAGATAGTCCGCGAGGTTGGATAATACGTTGTGCTTTATTTGCGAAGCCGCTTCCCGCAACTCTTCCCAATCGGATATCTGGTGCGATGCTTTGTCACGTTTTTGGCGAACGAACCAAAGGGTTTCGTCGTGCCAGTCTACCCGCTGCTCGTCTTTATTGAATATTTCGGAGAGTTCGGCGTGGTCCTTCATGCTATGGGCTCCTTTACGCCATTTAGTATCTCGGCAATGTGTATTACCTTTACGCCGCTTTTTTGCCTTTTCAGGATGCCCTCCATGTGCATCAGGCAACTGAGGTCGGCAGCGGTGATGTATTCTGCTCCATTTTGTATGTGGTCGGCCACGCGGTCCTTACCCATCTTAGCCGATACAGCTTCCTCTGCTACGCAAAAAGTACCGCCAAAGCCGCAGCATTCATCGCTACGGGTTAAGGGTACCAGCTCCAGTCCTTCTACCATCCCCAACAAGCTGCCGGGTTTGGAGTAGGGCGAAGCGGTCAATTCCGTCATCTGCGCTAATTTTAGTCCGCGCTGGCCGTGGCAGCTTTGGTGCAGGCCAACACGGTGCGGAAATTTGGCATCCAGCTTCTCAACCTTTAAAACATCCGTTAAAAACTCGGTCAGTTCGTATATTTTCTTGCGGATGCCGGTTGCGGCATCCTCGTTATCATGCGAATGTAAGTGCTCCTTAATGTGCAGGGCGCAGCTGCCCGATGGCGATACCACGTAATCGTATTCTGCAAAATTATCCACGAACAGGTCATTACATCCCCCCGTTAAATGCTCGTAGCCGGAGTTGGCCATGGGCTGCCCGCAGCAGGTTTGCTGCGTCGGGTAACCTACCTCTACCCCAAGCTTTTCCAGCAACTCCAACGTCGCAATAGCCGCGTTGGGGTAAAACTGGTCGACGTAACAAGGGATAAACAAGCCTACTTTCATGTTACAAATCTGCAATATGCGTATCTATTAACTGTCCTCTACTGTATGATTTATGCTTTTGCGTAAGCCACTACTTCCTGCCTCGAAGTTCCTAAACCGTCGATGCCCAATTCAACCACGTCGCCAGGTTTAAGGTACACGGGCGGTTTAAAGCCCAGGCCTACGCCTGCAGGTGTGCCGGTAGAAATCACGTCGCCCGGAAGCAGAGTCATAAATTGGCTGATATAGGAAATCACAAATGGCACTTTAAAGATGAAGTTGGAGGTGTTGCCATCCTGCATGGTAGTGCCGTTTACTTTGAGCCAAAGGCGCAACGCATCCACATCGCCGGCCTCATCCGGCGTTACCAGGTAAGGGCCCATCGGCGCGAAGGTATCACAGCCTTTGCCTTTGTCCCAGGTACCGTTACGCTCCAACTGGAACTCGCGTTCGGATACATCGTTGTGCAGCACATAGCCTGCAATGTAATCCGCAGCTTCGCTTTCATCCACATAAGAGGCTTTTTTGCCGATTACCACTGCAAGCTCTACCTCCCAATCGGTTTTTACCGAATTGCGGGGGATCATGATCTCATCATTTGGGCCTACCAGCGAGGTGGTGCTTTTCATGAAGATAATGGGTTCTGATGGCGTTGCCGCGTTGGTTTCTTTAGCGTGGTCGGCGTAGTTAAGGCCGATACATACGATTTTTGACGGCCTGGCTATGGGGCTGCCTAAACGCGTTCCTTCAGGAATCGGCTTTAGTTCGCTTTGGTGCGCTTTTAAGTAAGCTTCCAATTCGGCAACACCGCCGCGTTCAAAGAATTTCTCATCGTAATCGCTGTTCAAAAAAGAGGCATCGTAGTTAACGCCATTAATATGTATGCCTGTTTTCTCTTCGCCGGCGTTGCCAAATCTTATTAGTTTCATTTGCTGTTAGTTGTTTAAAGTAATAAAGCCACCATCGATAGGGTAATCGGTACCGGTGATAAATCCGGCTTCGTCTGAACATAGGTACAAGGCCAGCGAAGCTACTTCATCCGGTTTGCCCATGCGCCCAATGGGCTGGCTTTTGGATAGCTTCTCGAATATTTCCGCCTCTTTGCCGGCATAATTCTTTGCAATAAAGCCATCCACGAATGGCGTATGCACACGCGCTGGCGATATGCTGTTGCAGCGGATATTATCGGCCATATAATCGCGCGCTACAGAAAGCGTCATGGCGAAAATGGCGCCTTTGCTCATGCTGTAGGCAAACCTATCGGTAATACCCACGTGCGCCGCTATGGATGCCATGTTGAGGATAACACCGCCGCCATGTTGTTTCATGGACGGTACCGCCGCAAAAAGGCAGTTATAGGCACCCTTTACGTTTACGTTGTATATGCGATCCAGATCGGCTTCGCCGGTGTTCAGCAGGCTGCCTACGTGGGCAATGCCCGCGTTGTTCACCAGGATATCTACCTTGCCTATCTTACCGAATACGCCTAATACCGCCTGCTGATCGGCTACATTGGCGGCGTGCGATTCAGCTTTACCGCCTGCAGTAGCAATCTCTTCAACTACGCCGGTTGCCGCATCGGCATTCAATTCGATAATGTGTACGGTTGCTCCTTGTTGGGCAAACAGCAAGGCGATGGCTTTACCTATGCCGCTGCCGCCGCCGGTAATGACGGCTATCTTATTTGCTAAGCTGAACATATTTTTCCTTAGGTTTTATAATGACACCCCACGTTTCCATGGGATAAAATCGTCCTGCCCCAATTGCACTGCCTTCGGCCTGATGTTGCCGCTGGCTACCTCCACCACGTAATCCAGCAAGCGGTGCGTGGCTTGTTCTATAGTTTCTTCGCCCTCTATGATGGTACCGCAGTTAAAATCGATGATATCGGGCATGCGGTTATATAATTTGGTATTGGTTGATAGCTTTACCACGGGCGCGATCGGGTTCCCTGTTGGCGTGCCTAAACCTGTTGTAAATAGCACAATGTTTGTGCCCGAACCCACTACTGCCGTGGTGCTTTCCACATCGCTTCCTGGGGTGCAAAGTAGGTTGAGGCCGGGTTTGGTCACTTTTTCCGGGTAATCAAGCACCGCCGCCACGGGCGAAGTGCCGCCTTTTTTTGCTGCCCCGGCAGATTTGATCGCATCGGTAATGAGTCCGTCGCGGATGTTGCCCGGTGATGGGTTGGCGTAAAAGCCCGAACCATCTGCCTCTGCTTTGGCAGCGTATGTGGTCATCAGGCTCATGAATTTCTGTGCCGTTGGTTCGTCTATACAGCGGTCGCTAAGTTCCTGCTCCACGCCGCAAAGCTCGGGAAACTCGGCCAGTACCACGCTGCCGCCAAGGGTTACCAATATATCCGACAGATAGCCCAGCACCGGGTTAGCCGAGATCCCGGAAAACCCATCCGAGCCGCCACATTCCAAACCAATATTCAGTTTATTTAAGGGTGCAGGTTCGCGCTGTTGTTTATTCACTTCTATTAGCCCGGCAAAAGTTTGTTTCAAAGCTTCGTGTAGTAAACGGCTTTCGGTGCCCAGCTTTTGCTGCTCTAAAATCACTAAGGGCTTTGAGAAATTGGGGTCGCGTTTTTTTATCTCATCCTGCAAAATGCTGGCCTGTGCATGCTGGCAGCCCAGGCTCAATACGGTCGCGCCCGCCACGTTGGGATGCGTAATATAGCCCGCCAATAATCCGCAAAGCGCATCAGAATCTGTACGTGTGCCGCCGCAGCCCATATCGTGGTTCAGGAATTTGATACCATCTACGTTAGCGAATACTTTCCTCGATGATTCGCCTTGGGCCGTCATCTTCAAATCGGCCTGCAAAATCTCCTGAACTGATTTGCCCGTTTGCAGCATATCTATCAATTGGTCCACTTCGTCTTCGTAGCCGCGGGGCTTAGCGAAGCCCAGTTTTTCCAGCATGGCTTCCTTCAATACATTAATGTTGCGGTTCTCGCAAAACACCAGCGGTATTACCAGCCAGTAATTGGCCGTGCCCACGCTGCTATCGGTACGGTGGTAGCCCATAAAGGTCCTATCCGCGTAAGCGCTTACATCGGGCTGGTGCCATTGCGTTTTGCGGCTGCCCAGCTTAAAACCGTCGGCGGCGTGCAGGATATTTTCGGTAGTAATTGCCCCGCCCTGCGGTATGTGCTGACTGGCCTTGCCTACCAATACGCCATACATATGTATCTCGTCGCCTGGCTGTAGCGCCTCAAGGGTAAATTTGTGCTTACCGGCTACATCATTGGCCAATACCAGGCTGGTATTTCCGTGCTGTATGGACGTGCCTTTTGGCAAATCGGTAAGGGCTACCAATACGTTATCGGCAGGGTGTATCTGCAGGAAGGTGAGTTTTTCTTTTGCTACCATGGTAGTATTATTGGTTTGCTGCTATCGGATAGGGCTTATATTATCGGCACGTAAAATTAACTACCCGCCCTTTGTTTAAAATGGATAATATCCAAAAAAAGATGGACGATATCGCTATCCGATAAGCTGAGTGTTTTACTATAATTATTTATATTAAATTTAACATGGCTGGCTGATCCGAACCTCCGAGAAGACTTACGCACAAAATAGACCATTCCGAAAATACGCCTATCCGCATGCCTTACCCTTCCCGCTGCAGGGCATGAAATCGCCACAAGCCGCATTATTGCATGCTAACATTAGGTAGCTTACAAAGGAAAGGCATGCCCCTTAACAATGCTTAACCTTTTTATGCTAACTATTAAGCGATATTGGGATAGTTATTAAGCTAAAATCCCCTCCGCCTTTATCCGCACAAGTTAAAACAAATCCCGGTGTTTTCCATTTAGTATCAGGCCACGTATCGGCTATCCGGCATTTTTATGAACAAAAAACGCATCGCTATAATTGGTGGTGGCCCAAGCGGGCTATTTATGTTTAAAAGATTGGTTGATGCCGGTGATTCCAGCATCACCATAACAGTATTCGAGCAGAAAAAACAGCTTGGCGCGGGAATGCCCTACAGTCCGGAGGGTGCGAACGACGAGCATATCACTAATGTATCGGGCAATGAGATACCTGATTTGGTAACTTCCGTTGCCGACTGGATTGCCTCGGCACCGAAGGATTTGCTGGATCACTATCAAATCACCCCGCAAAGCTATAACGACTGCAAAGTGCTGCCGCGCCTGCTTTTCGGGCAATACTTGTCGGCCCAATACGATTTATTGATGCAACAGGCCCTGAAGCTTAGCATAAGCGTAGATGTGTATTTTGAAAGCACGGTTACTGATATTATCGACGAACCGAACGAAAAGCAAGTTGCAGTAGAAGTGAATGGCAATCGCCTGCAACATTTCGATATTGTAATCATCTGCACAGGGCACAATTGGCCAAAAAAATACGAAGACAAGGTGCCGGGTTATTTTGATTCGCCGTATCCCCCTGCTAAGCTTTATATCAAAACAAATCATCCGGTTGCCATCAAGGGCTCGTCGCTTACTGCGGTGGATGCGATACGCACACTGGCACGCGGGAACGGGAAATTCTCGATAAAAAAAGACGGTACGCGTGTTTATCATTTGGGTGCCAATAGCCCTGACTTTAAGATTATCATGCACTCGCGCAACGGGCTGCTGCCTGCAGTGCGGTTTCATTTAGACAACCCGCACCTGGAGAACGACTCCATATTGAGTGAGGAAGAAGTAGATGAACACATCAAACACAATGATGGCTTTCTGTCGCTGGATTATATTTTCGAGAAGGACTTTAAAGAACCCATCCGCGAAAAGCAACCTGATTTTTATGCCCACATTAAGGAGATGAGCATGGAGGAGTTTGTTACGGAGATGATGGAAAAGCGAGAGAGACAAGATGCCTTTGAGTTGCTGAAAGCTGAATATGCAGAAGCAGAACGTTCCATAAAAGCAAACAAATCTGTTTACTGGAAGGAAATGCTGGGCGTATTAAGCTTCGCGATGAATTACCCCGCAAAGCATTTATCTGCCGAGGATATGCAACGGCTGCAAAAAGTATTACAGCCGCTCATCTCTGTGGTGATCGCTTATATTCCGCAAAGCTCCTGCGAGGAACTGATGGCTATGCATGATGCTGGGATATTGAAAATTGTTTCAGTTGGAGACGATAGCGAGGTAAAACCGGGACACCCGGTTGGTGCGATATATGAGTACACAGATGATGCCGGTAAAAAACACGCCGACCATTTTGAAACCTTTGTAGATTCAGTAGGGCAGCCCCACTTAGCCTATGACGACCTACCTTACCCAAGCCTAATCAAAAACAAATCGGTAACACCTGCCACACTGAAGTTCGGGGATGCCGAAAAGGGTAAGCAGGCAATAGAAAAAGACGCGAGGAAAGTTAAAACAGATGGCAAAGGCAATTATTATTTGATAGTACCCGGCATTGCCGTAAACGATAACTTCCAGGTAATAGATGAACGTGGCGCACACAACGACCGTATTTATATGATGGCCGTACCGTATATTGGCGGCTACAATCCCGATTACTCGGGACTTGATTTTTGCGAAGCAGCGTCAGGGCTAGTTATGGAAGCCTTGCTTAAAATCAAAGTATGAGCGCACAAACATCAACCGAAATGAAACTATACATGCTGCTACTTGGCTCTAAAGCGCCCGGCCGGCATGTGGAGCAGCACGACTTTTTCTTTGGGATAGCCGCATCGTTAAAAAAACTGGTGCCCAATATCAAAGCCTTTTGGAAAAACACCGGCAGCACCCTCCACATCGATGGCTGGCGCGAGGTAAATCATGTAGATGGCTACCGCATCAGCGTCATTTTGAAAGAAGAAGCGAACCTGCTAACCGAACACCACCTGTTCTTCATTAACCTGGGCGGTTACCAATCTGGAAAACTGGAAGAGCAGCATTACACCATCTTAACCGTACAAACCGAACGCGCCGCTGCCATACAGCAATCAAAGAAAACAGTGTTCTTCCGCAATAACACCATCGCCGGCATGAAGGGGGCTAACTCCCACATTGATGATAAGTACGGGATCGATGTGGATGATATCTATAACATCGAGGATTTGCTATCACCCGAATTAAAAGAGAAATACCACATCGAGATAACACCCGCCGAGGGGTTGCCCGAGGATGAAGTGCATTTGGGTTATTTCAGATTGGAGAAGTTATGACCCGCCCAGCCACCCCTTCCGATGCTCCCGTTATCTCCCAGCTCATACAGTTGGCCATGGGGATGCCGCTTGCAGGCAAATTCGCCAATAGTAATGACCCTTCCATTATCGATGCGCTTTTCACGCGCTTTGCGGGGTTAAAGGGCAACCAATACAGCTATGAGAATAGCTTGCTTTATGAAGAAGACAACGCTATTTGCGGGGCGATAGTGGCTTATGATGGCGGCAAGCTCGACGAATTGCGCACCCCGTTTTTAACCTATACCCGCGCCGAACTCGGCTTCGGCGGCACACCCGAGGATGAAACCCAACCAGGCGAATATTATATTGATTGCCTCGCAGTTTTCCCGCAACACCAAGGCAAAGGTATCGCCAAAACTTTGATAAAGGCGCTGTTCGAGCGCGCTGCCTCGTTAGGGTACAATAACGTAGGCCTGCTTGTAAGCAAGGGGAACGAGAAAGCGCAAAAGCTTTATGCGGGACTTGGATTCGAGGTTGTGGGCGAAAAGGGCTTGCTTGGGGGCAGGCATTATCATTTGCAAAAGCAATTAATATAGAAATTAATAAACCCGTCATGCTATCCTTAGGTCTCCCCCGAATGGCATGACGGGTTATCAACAATTATCTATTTAACTGCCAGTATTTGGTAAGTGGCCCCTTTCCTGGCTGCAAAGGTAAGCAGATAGCTGCCTCCATCGGGTTTAGACGTACCTACGCCTGCAATTTTTACGGGCCAGTTGCTGCGCAATTGGCATTGCCCGCCTACTACCGATGTAACGGTAGCAGCAGTTAATTTATGCGCCTTCCAACTGATGCCCACCTCAAAGTTACCGCGTGCCTTAAGGCCTTTTACGGTACCGCTCTCCCAGGTATCGGGCAGGGCGGGCAGCAGGTAAACATCGCCTGTTTGGCTTTGAAGCAACATTTCGGCAATGCCTGCCGTTGCACCAAAGTTGCCATCTATCTGGAACGGCGGGTGCGCATCGAATAAATTGGCATAGGTACCGCCGCCCTGGGCGTAATCGGTTCCTTCTTCTCCGGTGAGGTGCAGCAGGTCGCGCACTAACTTGTAGGCGTGATTGCCATCCTGCAAGCGCGCCCAGAAGTTTATTTTCCAGGCCTTGCTCCATCCGGTGCCATCGTCGCCGCGCAGTTCAAGCGTCTTGCGGGCAGCGGCCGCCAAATCCGGCGTGGTAAGCGGCGAAATCTGCTCTCCCGGGAAAAGTCCGAAAAGGTGTGATACATGGCGGTGGTGCGGGTCGGTTTCGTCCCAATCTTTATACCACTCTACCAGATTTCCTTTTTTGCCCACATGGAAAGGCAGCAATTTAGCTTGCCGCGCAATAACGGTATCGCGCAACGCCTTGTCCAAATTCAATTTTTTTGATGCGGCAATATAATGCGCAAACAAATCGCGGATAATCGACATATCCATGGTGCTACCCAAAGCAACGGTGCCCACGTTGCCGTTCTCGTCCTTAAAAGCATTCTCGGGCGATCCGCTCGGCGCGGTAACCCAGTAGCCATCCTTATCTTTTACCAGCCAACCCAGGGTAAAATCTATCGCGCCCTTCATCAGGGGGTAGGCTTTATTGCGCAAAAAGGCTTCGTCTTTAGTGAACAGGTAGTGGTCCCAAAGGTGGCGGCACAACCAATCGCCGCCCATGGCCCAGTTGGCCCACATCGGGTCGCCAAAGCCATCGCCCACGGGGTTAGACAATGCCCATATATCGCTATTGTGGTGCACCACCCAGCCGTTCAAATTATAAAACTCCTTGGCGGTTTTCTTGCCGGTAACCGCCAAATCGGCGGTAAGGTGCAGCAGGGGCTGGTGCAGCTCGCTCAGGTTGGTTATCTCGGCAGGCCAGTAGTTCATCTGCGCGTTGATATTGGTGGTGTAGTTAGAGCTCCACGGCGGGCGCAGCTCGTTGTTCCATATGCCCTGCAAATTGGCTGCCGTGCCGCCAGGTCGCGAGCTTGAGATAAGCAGGTACCGCCCGAACTGGAAGTACAGCGTTTCCAGCCCCACGTCTATATCGCCTTTGGTGTAGGCCAGCAAGCGTTGGTCGGTAGGCAGGGTAACGGTATCGGGGCGGCTGCCGGTTAGTTTCAGCGACAGGCGGTTGAAATAATGGTGATAATCGTTCAAATGCGCGGCCAGCAATGCGGCGTACGGCTTCAGGGCAGCGGCTGCGAGGTATTTTTTGCTGATGGCCAGCTCATCCTTACCCTGGGTAACGGGGCTTTTATCGAAGCCATTGTAGCTGGTTGCTGCCGATATGTATATGATAACCTCTGTGGCATGGTTGATGCGGATACCCGAAGTATCCGCGGCGATTGTGCCGCCTTTGTTTACCACTTTGGTAAGCCAGGCGTAGCGCACGCCCTTGGTAAGCGAATCATCGTATCGCAGCGGATCGCGGTGCAGGTTGATGTAGTTGGGGTCTACATGGGTAGGCGCTTTGCCCGCGATGAGCAGGGTATTGGGCGATACGACGGTCTTGGTATTCTTCAACTGCGTAGCGGCCAGCACTTTCAGGCTAAGCTGCCCGGGCTTATTGGCTGTGAGCCTGATTACCATTACCTGGGCAGGAGCCGAAGAAAATACTTCGCGTTTATAGGTAACGCCATTGGCCGTAAACTTTGTGGTGGCGATGGCGTTGCTGATGTCGAGGTCGCGGTAGTAGGCGCTAACCGTGCCCGTGTTTTGTTTGATGCGGACATCGCCAAGCGGCAGGTAGCTTTCCGAGTAATGGCCCTGCATCTTCTTGCTCAGCTCGATGGCCTTTTTATAATCGCCCGCGAAGATAGCCTCGCGCACTTGTGGCAGATACGCTGGTGAACCGGGGTTTACGGGACCAGATACCGGCCCGCCCGACCACAAACTGCTTTCGTTAAGTTGGATAAGCTCATCCTCCGGCTTGCCGAATATCATGGCACCCAGGCGACCGTTGCCAACGGGCAGCGCCTGTGTCCAGCGTTTAGCGGGCTGGTTGTACCAAAGTTTGAGGGGTTGCTGGCACAGGCCGGCAATCGGCGCCGCAAGCAGCATCAAGGCAAATAGCTTCTTCATAGTTGGGTTATCGGTTATGACAATCGATTGTAATTAACCTTCTAAATAACACTTGTTTTGGCTGGAATCAAAACATTGGCAGGGATTTATTTTACGCAAACGTTGCCGTAGTGGTATTGCAGTTGTTCCCAAAAGTCCGGGATTTGGCTTCAAAAGAATTAACCCATTATCTTTTCGCAGCCCCCCGGATATAAATCACCGGCGGCTTTGTAGATACCATCACAATCAACATATCCGGAAATGCTGTTTTAAAGTAAGGCATTTCGCTGGCTTTTATAACGGTTACGCGGGTTATTTTTTTTGAAGGGAAGTGGATATTGGTTGTATCGGTGATTAACTTGTCATCCCATATAAACAATGCCTTATTCTTTTGCTCGTCGGCTTTTACGTTGCTATTCAAAATCTCCTGTAGTGAAAGTTGTCTATCGTTAAGCAGGCTATCCAATACTTTATGATTTTTTAAAGTGATGTAGATTGCGCCATTTTTGTGTCTAGCATCCCTTTCTATCGTGATTTTCTTGATTTGGTTCGGATTAATAAAATGAAGGACATTGGCTGTACTATCCATTTTAATCGAGTCGACGTAATAGGCAGGTTGAAAACCCTGTGGCACTCGCGGATTAGGGTATAGTATGCTGGTTTGCGCCTGGCCCACCAAGGCCGACATCATCAAGGCAACGGCAATGAATATTCCTCTCATCTTTCATAATTTCCTCCTATGATGCTGCACCACTGTCCTTTCCATAAATTTCATGTAAAATTCATCGGATAACTTGTATATTACGATACAAATCCTTTGGTTTGCTTTTGACAGGACGGGACAAACCGGGGAATAAAAGCCACATGCCGTATTGTCATACCGGGGATGACTAATTGCCCTGCTTAAATAAAAAAACAGGGTTTACCGGCAAGACACTAAACTAATCCGTCGAAAACGCATCTCAACAATAGGTTTTTGCCGTATTTATATAAAAATCAAGCGGTTCTAAAGTTAAGAAAACAAAAGACGCAATTATCTTATTCCGTTTAAGCAGGGTGTTTATCACCGGATTGTCTGTTTACGATTAAGAAAAAAAACTGGCAACATTGTTGATAAAACTAAAAACTATCGCCTTGATTACTTAAAACAATTTTATAGATTAGGACGATCATAATCAGAAAGGTATATATGGAAGCTAAATTTTCGCCGCGTGTAAAGGATGTGATACAGTACAGCAGGGAGGAGGCGTTGCGCCTTGGCCATGATTATATAGGTACAGAGCACCTTTTGCTGGGCCTCATCCGTGATGGCGATGGCGTGGCAATCAAACTATTAAAAGGGCTCACTGTTGATACCGCCAAACTGCGCCGCGCCGTGGAAGATGCCGTGAAAGGCACCATAGGCACCAACGTGCATATAGGCAGTATCCCGCTGACCAAACAAGCCGAAAAAGTATTAAAGATCACTTACCTCGAAGCGAAGATTTTCAAGAGCGACGTTATAGGTACCGAGCACCTGCTGCTCTCTATCCTGCGCGATGAAGACAACATCGCTTCGCAGATATTGACGCAGTTCAGCGTTAATTACGAGGTGTTCAAAAGCGAGGTAGAATCGCACAAAAATGATGTTACCGACGAGATGCCAGGCTCATCTACCGGTGGCGACGACGATTTTAAAGAGGACGACAGCTTTACCCAGCCCAAAAAGGTTTCGGATATCAAATCTAAAACCCCGGTGCTGGATAACTTTGGCCGCGACCTGACCAAAGCTGCCGAAGAGGGCAAGCTAGACCCAATCGTAGGCCGCGAAAAAGAAATTGAACGCGTATCGCAGATACTATCCCGTCGTAAAAAGAACAACCCCATCCTTATTGGCGAACCAGGCGTAGGTAAAAGCGCCATTGCCGAAGGTTTGGCACTGCGGATAGTACAGCGCAAAGTATCGCGCGTACTGTTCAACAAACGCGTGGTTACTTTGGATCTTGCCTCTTTAGTGGCAGGCACCAAATACCGAGGACAGTTCGAAGAACGTATGAAAGCGGTGATGAACGAACTGGAAAAATCTCCGGATGTTATCCTGTTCATCGATGAGATACACACCATTGTTGGTGCGGGCGGTGCAAGCGGCTCGTTGGATGCCTCTAACATGTTCAAACCGGCTTTGGCCCGTGGCGAGATACAATGCATCGGCGCAACAACCCTTGATGAGTATCGCCAGTACATTGAAAAAGATGGCGCTTTGGATCGCCGTTTCCAAAAGGTGATGGTAGAACCTGCCACGCCTGCTGAAACGGTAGAGATACTGAACCGCATCAAAGAAAAATACGAAGAACACCACGGCGTAACTTATACTGATGAGGCCATCAATGCTTGCGTTACCTTAACCACGCGCTACATTACCGACAGATTTTTACCGGATAAGGCTATCGACGCATTAGACGAATCGGGCTCGCGTGTGCACTTAACCAATATCCATGTACCGCAACAGATACTGGATATTGAGCAGAAGATAGAGCAGATAAAAATTGAAAAGAATAAGGTTGTACGCAGCCAGAAATACGAAGAAGCAGCCAAACTGCGCGATACCGAAAAGCACCTTTTAGAGGAGCTTGACCAGGCTAAAGCCGTTTGGGAAGCCGAAACAAAATCTAAACGCTACACGGTATCTGAAGATAACGTGGCCGAAGTAGTTGCCATGATGACCGGTATCCCCGTACAGCGCGTGGGTCAGGCCGACAGCCTGAAACTGCTGAACATGGGCGAGACCATCGCAAACAAAATCATCGGCCAGGACGATGCTATCAAAAAACTTACCCGCGCTATACAGCGTACCCGAGCAGGTTTGAAAGACCCTAAAAAGCCAATAGGCTCGTTCATATTCCTGGGCCCAACCGGTGTTGGTAAAACCGAGCTTGCTAAAGAGCTTGCCCGCTTTATGTTCGATACCGAGGATGCCCTGATACAGATAGACATGAGCGAATACATGGAGAAATTCGCCGTATCGCGCTTAGTGGGTGCGCCTCCGGGCTACGTAGGTTACGAAGAAGGTGGACAGCTGACCGAAAAGGTACGCCGCAAACCATACGCCGTGGTGTTGTTGGATGAAATTGAAAAAGCACACCCTGATGTATTCAACATCCTGCTGCAGGTATTGGATGAAGGCCAACTGACTGATTCTTTAGGCCGCAAGGTTGATTTCAGGAACACGATTATCATCATGACCTCGAACATCGGCGCACGCCAGCTGAAAGATTTTGGACAGGGCGTTGGTTTCACTACCGCAGCAAAAACCACTCAGGCAGATTCGCACTCGCGTGGCGTAATCGAAAACGCTTTGAAACGCGCTTTCGCTCCCGAGTTCCTGAACCGTATCGACGATGTTATCGTGTTCAACTCATTGGGTAAAGACGAGATATTCAAAATTATCGATATCGAGCTTGCTGCCTTGTTTGGCCGCGTGAACAGCTTGGGTTACAAAATAGAGCTGACATTAGCGGCGAAAGAGTTCATTGCCGAGAAAGGTTACGATTCGCAATTTGGTGCACGTCCGTTGAAACGCGCTATACAGAAATACCTGGAAGACCCCATTGCCGAAGAGATACTGAAAGGCGAACTTACCGAAGGCGATACCATGGAAGTAGACTACGACAAAGATGCCGAGCAGGTAAAAGTGGTAGCCAAAAACAAAACCGCCGGCGAAGACAAAACGCCCGAAGAAGAGCAACAGCAATAAGCTAAGCTTTTGAGATATTGCAAGCCCCCGGAGAAATTCGGGGGCTTTTTTGTTGAGATGGTACGCTTGTCACTTATCCACCACCGGTTCATAATCTACCGGCAGCAGTTGGGCAATACGGTATCGCCCCCAATCGCCTTCAAATAATACGTATGCCGGGTTAGAGATGATGCCATTCTGATCGAAAAAAGCATAGTTAGCTTTTATAGTTAAAATAGTGGAATCCGAGCTCTTATATTTAATGTATAAACAATCGTCGAAGCCAATAGCATAAATACCGGGCAAATCTGTAGGATGCAAAAAAGTTGAGGCAACAATGGGTACCTTCACCAGCGTTTGTATAAACTTGTTATTCAAACCATTTGCAGCCGGATTTGGCTTCCTTATCAACCGGTAAATTACAAACCCTTCCTGTGCCGTACTGTCTACAATTAACGAGCGCAAAAAGTGCATGGAGGAGCCAAGATAAGTTTCACGCCGTCTTTTTTTCCAGCGGCGTTTTTGGGTGGGCGAACCCTGCATTTCCTCAAACGTAGATGAACCTTCAAAATACAACACGCCCGATTGTTCGTTCTTTTCAAACTTATTCAGCAGATACTTTATCCGATAGCCCAGGTACTTGTTTTCAATCACCAAAAAATCGTAGGACGAGCCGGTTAATATGCGCTTGCGTTTATCATAATCAAGCGAGAGGGCGTCGAAGTCGACTATTTTACAATCCTGGGCGGCGGTGGATGTACCTAAAAAATCATCCTTAAATTTCTGAAAGTTGTTCTCCCAATCGTTGTCTATTACTACCTTAACTTCTTTCAACTGGGTAGTTTTTGCTAAAAGCTTGATATCCGGCAGGCTGATAGCTTCGTTGGCCGCCCGTACTGTTTCACGGTAAGTATCAAAACCAACCACCGAAACTACGAACTCATATTGGCCGGGTTTTACGCCCCTTAAGCTAAAACTGCCATCCTCTGCAGTTTTATCGCCCACCGTGGCGTTACTCAAAAACACACTGGCATTGGCAATAGGTTTGTTATCGGCAGCGTTTATAACCTTGCCGGTAATGGTTATCTGTGCCAGGCACGCAAAGGGTGTAAGCAGAAAAAGTAAAAAGCAATATCTCATATGGTTTAGCACTCAGACGGTAAACGGAACTACATCCGATTTGAACACTTAGAAACAGAAAAGGGGATCAGCTACCTCAAAGGCGGCTTCTTAAAACCGTTAATTACTTCCTGTAAACTTCATCAAAATCTTCATCGGATATGATAACTCTATCGGTCCGCCTTCCGTTTTTTTAACCTCTGCCGTCGCCGAGATATCTTTGGTGATTTGGCTTTCGGTAATCCAGCCGGTAACCTTATCTATCTTCATCCGGGCGTTATAACTGCCGGTTGGTTGCACTAATCGTATAAAATAGCCTGCCGATTTTTTAAAGAGCGGTTCTTTGTCAGACATAATAACAGCAGTACCGCTTACATCGTAATATTTATCGGTAATGGCGTTCAGCGTGTAGGTGGTTTTTGTAGTTATCGAAATAGCCGCCGCCTCTATGCCGTTTGTGGTTGTCCAGCTACTCTTTACCGCAAGTGGCTCTTTTGGGAATATAACAAAGGTTTCCTGCAAGTTCCCCTTAATACTTTTCTCACCGAATGATTGCCTCATCTGCGTCATCATCTGTGCTACCTGGGCTTCACTCAGCTGTGGAAAGTCTTTTGCAATACCGGCAAACAAACTGTCGATATTTCTAACCTCCAAAATTTTTCCGCGTTTGCTCATCACAATAAGGAAGGGCTTGTTAAGCATGCTACGTACAAATTTCGATACCAGATCTACGGATTGCGGGTCGCTATTGAATTCAATTATCTTACCGGCCACATCCATACGCATACCCAGTTTTTTATAAGTAACTTCCATTTCGTACAGAGTATCTTTTATAGCAATTACTTTGTGGGCCATAGTGCCGCTAATAGTTGTCTTCACCATCTGGTGTACGCCATTTATCAATTGGTCAATGTCCATATCCGCATTCATGGTAAGATTATAAGTGCTGTCTTTTTGGAGGTTAAGTTCGAGTTTGGCCGTTTGCGCGTAGCTGTTTATGCCGATAAACAGCAGTAATAAGGTTAGGATTTTTTTCATATTTCTATTTGCAGTCAGTTAAAGATGCAGATAGTTTTTAGGAATAGCAAATGGAAAAGGTCAAAGTCAGGCGTTCAATCCTTGCGGCAACATCCTCAAAAAAGGCATCGCCTTACTGTAGTCCAACGCCTCATACTCAAGGCCCAGCAACCTGATGTTCTTATAATAGGTAGCATGCTCATCGTAGTAATGTTTTTCCGATTGCAGGTACCAGGCCTTTTCACCGAGTTTCTCCGCCAGGAACCATTTTTCCAACAGCCGTGCGGCACGGCCGTTACCATCATAAAAAGGGTGTATCTTCACAAAAAGCAAATGGATAAGAGATGCGAAGAAAAATGCTTCGGCCACGTTTAGCTCAGCATCGAGCAGTCTGGCTATGTCCCGACATAGTCTAGCCAACTCATGTTCAACCTGTCCGGGCAAGCAGGCAACATACTCTATCTTGCCATCATTGGTTATCACAAACATATTATCCGTACGTACTTTGCCCCGTTGCTCATTTTGGAGTATGTGCCCGGTAAGCAAAACATGAGCCTGCCTCAGGGCCTCAGGATTTAGGCCGTTGGATTGCGCAAACAGGTATGCGTCGTAAAGATCATCTATCTTTTGCGTATAATCGGGCAGGAAATTAGCCCCGGATATTTTGTGTTTCACGAACGAATCAAGGTCTATCCGCTCGCCCTCTATCTTAGACGAAAACACTGCAGAAACAGAAGTATAAAAACTGAAAGTATCAGCAGAAAGGGGGCTATCTTGCAGTTGATCAAATTGCGTGGATATATTGGCAGGGAAACTGTCGTAGTATTCCTGCAATAAGTTGGTAGGCAATATTTCGAGGTCGAGTCTGCTCATTCCTGTCGCTAATGGTACAATGTTAACTAAATAACATTTGATTAATGTATTTGCGTTATTCAAATTAAATAGACGAAATTTATCGGGTCATTCCACCAACTTTCCCACCTCCGCACCCCATTTCAGGCAGAATTTCGACAACTTATTATGCATGCATAAAAATCATACCGAATACCGTTTTAAACTTTGGTATAAGTTGTTAAAAATTATATTTTATTAATATGTATATTTAACAAATTTTATTTCGATATAAAAATTAATAAAGCACAATATACTTTTTAAAAATATTTTTTTATTCTGTTGTTATTCGCGGGAGCTATATCTAACTTACAGAGACAGTTTAGAACCTAATTATCCGTCAACAAATTTACTGTTTACGTCAATCGTAAAATACAAAAAATGAGTTCATCATCAGATACTACCGCGGCTATAGAATTGAACAAGTATAGCAAAACCTTTACGCAGGACCCAACACAACCGGCCGCACAAGCTATGCTTTACGGCATTGGCTTAACCGACGATGACATGCGTAAGGCACAGGTGGGCGTGGCAAGTATGGGCTACGATGGTAACACCTGCAACATGCACCTAAACGATTTGGCCAAACTGGTAAAGCAAGGTATCTGGAACGAGGACATGGTGGGGCTAATATTCCATACCATTGGCGTAAGCGATGGCATGAGCAACGGCACCGAAGGCATGCGCTACTCTTTAGTGAGCCGCGACATCATTGCCGATTCGATTGAAGCTGTTACCGGCGCGCAGTATTATGATGGCATCATAACCCTACCGGGCTGTGATAAAAATATGCCCGGCTCTATTATGGCTATGGGCCGTTTAAACCGCCCTTCTATTATGGTGTACGGCGGTACTATTAAACCCGGCCACTGGAAAGGCGAAGACCTGAACATCGTATCGGCATTTGAGGCCTTGGGCAAAAAAATGGCCGGCACTATCACACCCGAAGACTTTTTGGGCGTGATTAAAAATGCATGCCCGAGCGCGGGTGCCTGTGGCGGTGTTTACACGGCCAATACCATGGCTGCCGCCATCGAGGCGTTGGGAATGAGCTTGCCTTACTCGTCATCAAACCCAGCCTTAAGCGAAGAGAAAAAAGCAGAGTGCCTGGCAGCAGGCGCGGCTATAAAGATACTATTAGAAAAGGACATCAAGCCATCAGACATCATGACCCGCGAAGCATTCGAGAATGCGATGGTGGTTATTATGGTATTAGGCGGCTCAACCAACGCAGTATTGCACATGATAGCCATGGGCAAAAGCGTAGGCGTAAAAATAACACAGGACGATTTCCAAACCGTAAGTAACCGCATACCGGTACTGGCTGATATGAAGCCAAGCGGTAAATACATGATGGAAGACTTACATAACGTTGGTGGTGTTCCGGCTGTGATGAAATACTGTCTGGCTCAAGGCTGGTTGCATGGCGATTGCCTTACCGTTACCGGCAAAACCATAGCCGAAAACTTAGAATCGGTGCCCGAAATGAACTTCGATACGCAAAAAATCATCTTCCCGGTAGAGAACCCGATAAAAGCAACCGGTCACCTGCAAATCCTTTATGGCAATATCGCCGAAGGCGGCAGCGTTGCCAAAATCAGCGGTAAAGAAGGCACTCATTTTGAAGGCCCCGCTCGCGTGTTCGATGGTGAGTTTGAATTGATAGCAGGCATCCAAAGCGGCCGTGTACAAAAAGGCGATGTGGTGGTTATCCGCAATGTTGGCCCTAAAGGCGCGCCAGGCATGCCCGAGATGCTGAAACCAACCTCGGCCATATTTGGTGCCGGATTGGGTAGTTCGGTAGCGTTGATTACCGATGGCCGCTTTAGCGGTGGTACGCATGGTTTCGTAGTGGGCCACATCACCCCGGAAGCATACGATGGTGGCGCAATTGCCCTCATCAAAGACGAAGACAAGATTATCATCGATGCTACGACCAATAAAATTAATGTGATCCTGTCCGACGAAGAAATGGCGGCCCGCAAAGCAGCATGGCAGCAACCGGCACTTAAGGTTACCAAAGGTTTACTATACCGCTATGCAAAAACCGTTACATCGGCAGCAGAGGGTTGTGTTACGGATGAGATGCCTTAAAAGGATTAAGGACGAAGAGATAAAAGACAAAAGAATAAACAAGCCACCTAAATCGGTGGAATCAAAATAATCAGTGTAATCGGTGTCAATATGGAAGTACAAACAATCACACAAGAAATCGGTGAAATCACGGCAGAATCTGTGAAAGCACAGGCAGTAGAAGTTTCAGGGTCGGTAGCTTTATTAGAGGCTTTGATTGTGGAAGGTGTGGAAACCATTTTTGGTTACCCCGGCGGCGCTATCATGCCAATTTATGATGCGTTATACGATTACAAGGACAAATTAGACCATATCCTGGTGCGTCATGAGCAGGGCGGCATACATGCCGGTCAGGGTTATGCACGTACCTCAGGCAAAGTGGGTGTGGTATTCGCCACCAGCGGCCCCGGCGCTACCAACCTGGTTACCGGTTTGGCCGATGCACAGATAGACAGCACACCATTGGTTTGTATCACCGGGCAAGTTTTTGCGCACCTTTTAGGTACCGATGCTTTCCAGGAAACAGATGTGATCAACATCACCACCCCGGTTACCAAATGGAATTACCAGGTTACCGATGCTACCGAAATACCGGAAGTTATCGCGAAGGCATTTTACATTGCCAAAAGCGGCCGCCCCGGTCCGGTTTTGATAGATATCACCAAGAACGCACAAATACAAAAATTCAGCTACGAGGGTTACGTAAAATGTAACCATATCCGTAGCTACCGGCCAAAACCTATCGTTCGCCCGCAGTATATACAAGAGGCTGCCGAATTGATCAATTCGGCCAAAAAACCCTTTATCATCTGGGGACAAGGCGTAATATTAGGCAGTGCCGAGCAGGAGTTTAAAACATTCGTAGAGAAAAGCGGCATACCAGCGGCTTGGACCGTATTGGGCGCAGGCGCTATCCCTACCGACCATCCTTTGAATGTTGGCATGCTGGGCATGCACGGCAACTACGGGCCGAATGTACTGACTAACGATTGCGACGTGCTCATCGCCATCGGCATGCGTTTCGATGACCGTGTAACAGGTCGCCTGGATAAATACGCCAAACAGGCAAAGGTTGTCCATCTGGATATTGACCCTGCTGAGATCGACAAGAACGTAAAATCAACCGTACCCGTTTGGGGCGATTGTAAAGAAACCCTGCCAATGCTAACTGCTTTGGTTGAAGGAAAACAGCACACCGAATGGCTGAACACTTTCAATGAATACACTGCAAAAGAAGTTGAGGCAGTTATACACAAAGAATTGAACCCCGAAAGCGGCGAAATGACCATGGGCGAGGTTGTCAAACAACTGAACGAGATTACCAAAGGTGATGCGGTTATCGTAACCGATGTGGGCCAGCACCAGATGGTGGCCTGCCGCTATGCCAAGCTCAACAAAACCCGCAGCAACGTTACCAGCGGCGGTTTGGGTACCATGGGCTTTGCCCTCCCTGCTGCTATAGGCGCAAAATTTGGTGCGCAGGAGCGCGATGTTGTTGCCATCATCGGCGATGGCGGTTTCCAGATGACCTTGCAGGAACTGGGTACCATTATGCAAAGCAAAGTTGATGTGAAAATCATCATCCTTAATAACCGTTTCCTGGGCATGGTTCGCCAGTGGCAGGAACTGTTTAACGAGCGTCGCTACTCTTTCGTAGATATCCAAAGCCCCGATTTTGTGATGGTGGCAAAAGGCTACGGTATTGATGGAAAATCAATTTCGGAACGCGAGGATTTGATCCCTGCATTAAACGAAATGATGAGCCACAAAGGCGCATTCCTGTTAGAAGTAATGGTTACCAAAGAGAACAACGTGTTCCCGATGGTGCCTCAAGGATGCAGCGTAAGCGAAATAAGATTAAAATAAAAGCCCCTAACCTCCGCCGGCTGGCGGAGGAATAAACAAAGCGACATGGAAATTGCAGAAAACGAAAAGCAGGAATTCAATATAACGGTATATACCGAAAATCAGATAGGGTTACTTAACCGTATTGCTATTATATTTACCCGCCGAAAAATAAACATCGATAGCTTAAACACCTCGCCATCAGAGATAGAGAGCATCCACCGTTTCAACATCGTAATTACCGAATCTGAGGATGTGGTGCGCAAGCTTACCCGCCAGATTGAGAAACAGGTAGAGGTGCTAAAGGTGTACTACCATACCAATGAGGATGTGGTTTGGCAGGAAATGGCGCTGTACAAAATGAGCACCGACGTTATTGCCGAAAAGGTTAGCGTAGAGCGTTTATTGCGCGAGAACGGCGCCCGTGCGGTAGTTATCCGTAAGGATTATACCGTGTTTGAAACAACCGGACACCGCGAGGAAACCGATAACCTGATCAAAATCCTTCAGCCATATGGGTTGATAGAATTTGTACGCAGCGCCCGCGTAGCCATCATCAAAAAAAGCGACGGCTTCAACAGCAAGCTCCGCGAATTTGAAAGGCTTGAACCAGGTGAAGATGTGGTAGAGAACGAATATTTGAACAAGGGGCAGAAGGTGTTTACGATGTAAGGATTAGAGGCAAGAGAAAAGAGCCAAGAATCAAGAAAAGAATCAGTTACAAATCATAATAAAAATCAATCGGTGAAATCATCCCAAATCGGTGAAATCACAAAAATCAAACAATAAAACAATGGCAAAACTAAATTTCGGCGGTAGTGAAGAAAATGTAGTAACCCGCGAGGAGTTCCCTTTATCAAAAGCTCAGGACGTATTAAAAGACGAAGTTGTAGCAGTAATTGGCTACGGTGTTCAAGGTCCGGGCCAGGCGCTCAATCAAAAAGACAACGGTATCAACGTAATTGTTGGCCAGCGTAAAAATTCAAAAACATGGGATAAAGCTATCGCTGACGGCTTTGTACCCGGCGAAACCCTTTTTGAAATTGAAGAGGCCTTAGAAAGAGGAACCGTTATTTGCTATTTATTGAGCGATGCTGCACAGATAGCTTTATGGCCAACCGTTAAAAAACACTTAACCCCGGGCAAAGCATTATACTTTTCTCATGGTTTCGGTATCACTTTTAACGAGCAAACCGGCATCATCCCTCCTGCTGATGTGGATGTATTTTTGGTTGCTCCTAAAGGATCAGGCACATCATTGCGTCGCATGTTCTTACAGGGCCGTGGCTTAAACTCAAGCTACGCTATCTTTCAGGATGCTACAGGCAGGGCTTTTGAGCGTGTTATCGCTTTAGGTATTGCTGTTGGTAGCGGTTACCTGTTCGAAACCGATTTCCGTAAAGAAGTATTCAGCGATTTAACCGGCGAGCGTGGTACGCTGATGGGTTGCATCCAGGGTATCTTTGCAGCACAATACGAAGTATTGCGTGCTAACGGCCACTCACCTTCAGAGTCTTTCAACGAAACTGTTGAAGAGTTAACCCAATCGTTAATGCCATTGGTTGCAGAAAACGGTATGGACTGGATGTACGCCAACTGCTCAACCACTGCACAACGCGGCGCGCTTGACTGGTGGAAGAAATTCCGTGATGCTACTAAACCGGTATTCGAAGATCTTTACAAAAGCGTTGCAACCGGTGTTGAATCACAAAAATCAATCGATAGCAACAGCAAAGACGATTACCGCGAAAAACTGGATGCTGAATTAGCAGAATTACGCGAAAGCGAATTATGGCAGGCCGGCAAAACTGTACGCAGCTTGCGTCCGGAAAATCAGGCTGTAGAAGCATAAGAAGCCCCCTAACCCCCTGAAGGGGGAACAAGGTTGACAATAATTAGCGATGGGTTTCAAACCCATCGCTATTGTAAATTATAAGAAAGACAATGGGACAGACATTATTCGACAAAATTTGGGATGCGCACGTCGTCAGTAGCAACGAGGGTTTCCCGGATATTTTATACATCGATACACATTTCATACACGAGGTAACCAGTCCGCAGGCATTTGATGGTTTGCGCACCAGAGGCTTACCGGTTTTCAGGCCAAAACAAACCGTTGCCACGGCCGACCACAACGTCCCCACCTGGGACCAGCACCTCCCCATTAAAGAAGAACTTTCCCGCTACCAGGTTGATATGCTCACCAAAAACTGTGCAGAGTTCGGCATCGAGCTTTACGGTTTAGGGCATCCTTTCCAGGGTATCGTCCACGTTATAGGTCCCGAGCTGGGCATCACCCGTCCCGGTGGTACCTACGTTTGCGGCGACAGTCACACCTCTACACACGGCGCATTTGGTGCCATTGCTTTTGGTATCGGCACCTCGCAGGTAGAGCAGGTAATGGCTACCCAATGTTTACTGCAATCTCGCCCCAAAAGGATGAAGATTGAAGTGAACGGCAAGCTGCAAAACGGCGTTGGCGCCAAGGATATCATCCTGTACATCATCGCACAAATTTCGGCAGCAGGCGGTACCGGTTACGCGGTAGAATATGCCGGCGATACCATCCGTAGTTTAAGCATGGAAGGCCGCATGACCATCTGTAACATGAGCATCGAAATGGGTGCCCGTTGCGGTTTAATTGCGCCCGATGAAACCACCATTAATTATGTAAAAGGCCGCGAATTTGCCCCAAAAGGCGAAGCGTGGGACGAGGCAGTAGCTTACTGGCAAACTTTGTATTCTGATGAAGATGCAGATTTCGACAGTGTATTAAGCTTTAAAGCCGAAGATATTGAGCCGATGATCACCTACGGAACCAACCCGGGGATGGGCATAGGCGTTACACAGCACGTACCCGAAACTGCCTCCTTTGAGCAGAAAGAACAGGGTTCCTACAAAAAAGCCCTTGATTACATGGGCCTGCACGATGATGAGCAATTATTAGGCAAACCTATCGATTACGTATTCATCGGCAGCTGCACCAACTCGCGTATAGAAGACCTGCGCCAGGTGGCCGAATTTGTAAAAGGCAAGCACAAGGCCGATAACGTTACCGTATGGGTAGTGCCCGGCAGTAAACAAGTACAGGAACAAGCCATCCGCGAAGGGCTGGACAAAATATTCGATGCAGCAGGTTTCCCGCTGCGCGAACCGGGCTGCAGCGCATGCCTGGGCATGAACGAGGACAAGATCCCCGCAGGCAAATACTGCGTATCCACCTCCAACCGCAACTTCGAAGGAAGGCAGGGGCCAAATTCCCGCACCTTCCTGGCCAGCCCGCTAACAGCGGCAGCGAGTGCGATAACGGGAGTGGTGACGGATATAAGAGAGTTTTTATCCGCTGAAGTTGTCTGAACTCGAATTTTAAGGAATTCATAGAATTTTACAGAATGGAATTGAAGAGGCAACCCGAGGAATTTAAAGATTGCACAAGCCGAATTATCGGTTGCGCGATGCGGGTGCATTCTGTCTTAGGAAATGGATTCCAGGAAGCAATATATCAGCGGGCGCTGGAAATTGAAATGGCGCTTGAAGGATTAGGTTTCGTAAGAGAATTCGAAATGCCGATTTCTATAGAGCAGAGCAGATTGGAACCCGCAGGGTCGACTTCTTTGTTGAAGGAGAAATCATGGTAGAGTTGAAAGCTTTGATAGCATTGGAGAATGTGCATTTAGCCCAAGGAATTAATTATCTCGAAGCTTACAATATCAAAATCGGCTTACTGATAACTTTCGGAGCAACAAGCCTTCAATTTAAACGGTTATTAAACAAAAAGTATAGTCAAAGCTTGAACTAAAGAAATTCAAAGATGGCAACTAAAATTCTGCCCATTCATTAAATTCCTTAAAATTCGAGTTCAGACAAAAAGAAACGATTATGGCAACCAAAATATTCAAACATATACAAACCAGCGTAGTGCCGCTGCCTATCGAGAACATCGATACGGACCAGATCATCCCGGCAAGGTTTTTAAAGGCTACTACCCGCGATGGCTTTGGCAATAACCTTTTCCGCGATTGGCGCTACGATAACGAGGGCAACCCTAAACCGGATTTCGTACTGAACGAGCCGATCTACAGCGGCAAGATATTGGTAGCAGGCAAAAACTTCGGTTGCGGAAGCAGCCGTGAGCACGCCGCATGGGCAATTGCCGATTATGGTTTTGATGCCGTAGTAAGCAGTTTTTTTGCCGATATATTTAAAGGAAACGCACTAAATAACGGCCTGTTGCCCGTGCAGGTAAGCGATGATTTCCTGGCGAAAATATTTGCAGCCGTTTTTGCCGATCCGCAGGCGGTGATAGAGATAGACCTGGTAGACCAGTTCATTAAAATTGTAGCCACCGGCGAGCAGGAAAGCTTCGAGGTGAACCCTTACAAAAAAGCCTGCATGACCAACGGCTACGATGATATCGACTACATCCTCAGCAAAAAAGAGCTGATAGCGGAGTTTGAGGAATCGAGATAATACTTGGCTTTACCGATAGCGATGGGTTTGAAACCCATCGCTATGCAGGAAAACACCAATGACTCAATGACCCAATGATACAATGACCCAACAAAAAGAGATAAAACGCGAAGGCAAAGGCACCGCCAAACTATTCGATGAGCGTAGTTTGGAAGTAGATTATGCTACCCTGCCTCCCCTGCTGCAACCGGGCTGGAAAGTGCTGGATGTAGGCTGCGGAACAGGCGCTATCTCTAAAGACATTGCTTTGGCAGTTGGTTCAACGGGCCATGTAACGGGTATAGATAACACGGCATACTTTATCGAAAGCGGAAAGGAAACTTATGCAGCTATCGATAACCTGGAGTTGATCCATACCAGCCTGTTTGATTACGAACCGGCAGAAACGTTCGACCTGGTAACATCGGCAAGAACCCTGCAATGGTTAAGCACCCCGCAGGAAGCGGTGGTAAAGCTGAAATCGATGCTGAAACCGGGCGGCATTTTGTCTATCCTGGACTATAACCATGAGGCATTGGAATGGCAGCCGGAACCGCCCGCAAGCATGCGTAAGTTCTACGCTACTTTTTTACGCTGGCGGGGAGATGCAGGCATGAACAACCATATTGCTGAAGACTTGCCGGAGTATTTTGCCGAAGCAGGCTTAAGTGATGTTGAAGTATTGGAGGCCGACGAGGTTTACAAAAAAGGCGATGCCAATTTTGCGCACAAGATAGGCATCTGGTCATCGGTAGCGAAGATGACGCAGATGGTGGATGAAGGCTACATCAGCAATGAAGACCGCCTGCAAGCCATAGAAGAATATAATAACTGGATAGAAACCGACGCGGAACTGATGGTGATGAAACTAAAGGAAGTACGCGGAGTAAATAAATAAAACACCACGTCATTGCGAGCGAAGCGCGGCAACCCTCGGCACGTAGAGCCCTAAGCAAGGCCGACCTGCCTGCAGAGGATTGCTTCGTACCTCGCAACGACGGGTAGAGATAAATGACGGATAGAAAATAGATATGGGAATCAAAAAACACATATTAGTAATACCCGGTGATGGCATCGGCCCCGAGGTTACCACCTGGGGAAAAGCTGTTTTAGAGAAAATTGCAGCCAATTTCGGTCACGAGTTTACTTTCGACGAGGCACTGATGGGCCACGCCGGAATAGAGGCAACCGGCAGTCCACTGCCCGATGAAACCCTGGAGAAAGCAAAAGCAAGCGATGCAATCCTTTTTGGTGCCATTGGCCACATTAAATATGATAATGATCCATCGGCCAAAGTTCGCCCGGAGCAGGGCTTGTTAAAGATCCGTAAGGAACTGGGTTTATACGCCAACCTGCGCCCCATCATGTTGTTTGATGAGCTGCTGGATGCATCAAGCCTGAAACCGGAGATACTAAAAGGAACGGATATCCTGTTCTTCCGCGAACTGACCGGCGATGTTTACTTCGGCGAGAAAAAACGCAGCGAAGACCGCAACACCGCATCCGACCTGATGATCTACAGCCGTTACGAAGTAGAGCGCATTGCCATAAAAGCTTACGAAGCCGCCATGGTGCGCGGTAAAAAACTTTGCTCGGTAGATAAAGCAAACGTGCTGGAAGCTTCACGCCTGTGGCGCGAGGTGGTACAGGATATTGCCAAACAATACCCGGAGGTAGAAACCGAACACATGTTTATCGATAACGCCGCCATGCAGCTGGTTAAAAACCCTAAAAAGTTCGATGTGGTATTAACCGCCAACCTGTTCGGGGATATCCTAACCGATGAGGCCTCGCAAATTGCAGGTTCGATGGGTATGCTGGCATCAGCATCAATCGGCGATGGCACAGGCTTCTTCGAGCCTATCCACGGTTCGGCACATGATATTGCCGGGCAGGACAAAGCCAATCCGCTGGCCTCTATTCTATCGGTAGCCTTGATGCTGGAAATCAGCTTCGGCCTCAAAGACGAAGCCAAAGCAATCACTGATGCCATAGACAAAACCTTAAAAGACGGACACCGCACCGGCGACATAGCCGATGCAAATACCGACAAAAGCAAAATATTAGGCACTAAAGCAATGGGCGAAAAGGTGTTGAGCTACTTGTAGATGTGCAGATTTCAAATGTGCAAATATGCAGATGAAGCACCAATGAACTAATGAACCATTGAACGAATGAACTAAAATGAAATGGAACGCTGAATTATACGACGATAAACACGCCTTCGTATTTCAATACGGAGAGAATGTGTTGGAATTATTGGGCATTCAGCCTGATGAGCGTATCCTTGATCTGGGCTGCGGTACCGGTTATTTAACCAACCAGATACAGCAAAAAGGCGCGAAAGTTACAGGTATAGATGCGTCGCCGGATATGATCGCGAAAGCAAAGGCTACCTACCCCGAAGTGGAGTTTTTTGTGAAGGATGGTACCGACTTTCATTTCGATGAGAAATTTGATGCCGTATTCTCCAACGCTACCCTGCACTGGATAAAAAACGCCGATGCGGCCATTAAATGTGTTTACGATGCGCTTAAACCCGGCGGCCGATTTGTGGCCGAAATGGGCGGCAAAGGCAATGTACAGCAACTGATAGCGGCTACCCGCCAGGTATTGCGCAAACACGGCTACACCCGCCAGGCCGAAACCGAAGTTTGGTATTTCCCTTCACTGGGCGATTATACGAGCAGGCTGGAAGCTGCAGGGTTCCGCGTTGCGTTCGCTTCGCACTTCGACCGAAAAACGCCCTTGCAGGATGGCGATGAAGGCGTGGCCAAATGGATCACCATGTTTGCCCCGCTCTATTTGCTAGGCATCCCGCAAAGCGAAAAACAGGAACTATTAAAAGAAATAACCGCGCTGCTGGAACCCGTTTATAACGAAAATGGACAGTGGTATGCCGATTATAAAAGATTAAGATTTATCGCCGTTAAGGAGATATGAGACGTGAGATTTGAGATATGAGATTTAGCTCAAGCCCCGTTCTAAATAATAAAAATGAATAACCCGATTTTAGATATCAGATAGCCACCCTAAAAGGTCTCAAATCTCATATCTCAAATCTCAAATCTAAGAGACTATGTTACACGATCCCAACCGCGTTTATGTTTTTGATACCACGCTTCGCGATGGCGAGCAGGTACCGGGCTGCCAGTTGACAACCCCCGAAAAGATCGAGATAGCCCGCGAGCTGGAAGCACTGGGCGTGGATATTATCGAAGCTGGTTTCCCCGTATCCAGTCCGGGCGACTTTATGAGCGTTGTAGAAATTTCTAAAGCTGTAAAAGAGCCTACCGTTTGCGCACTTACCCGTGCCAACAAAATGGATATAGATGTAGCTGTAGAATCGCTGAAATACGCCAAACATCCGCGTATACATACCGGTATCGGCTCGTCGGATATGCACATCAAGCATAAATTCAACAGCACACGCGAGGAAATTTTGGAGCGTGCCGTAGAAGCCGTTAAATACGCCAAAAAATCTGTCGAGGATATTGAGTTCTATGCCGAGGATGCCGGCCGCGCCGATGTGGTTTACCTTGCCCAGATGGTTGAGGCGGTGATTGCGGCCGGTGCCACCGTGGTGAACATCCCCGATACTAACGGTTATTGCCTGCCGGATCAATATGGTGCCAAGATCAAATTCCTGAAGGAAAACGTAAAGAATATCGATAAGGCAATCATATCCGTACACTGCCATAACGACCTTGGCCTGGCAACCGCCAACTCCATTGCCGGGTTGCAGAACGGTGCCCGCCAAATCGAAGGCACTATCAACGGTATTGGCGAACGCGCGGGAAATACGGCCATAGAGGAAGTGGTGATGATATTGAAAACGCACGCGGTACTTGGCTTGCATACCAACATCGACTCGAAAAAATTCTTCGAACTGAGTCAGATGATCCGCACGCAGATGCGTATGCCGGTGCAGCCCAATAAAGCCATCGTTGGCGCCAACGCCTTTGCGCATAGCTCGGGCATACATCAGGACGGCTTCCTGAAGATGCGCGAAAACTATGAAATTATCCGCCCCGAAGATGTTGGCTTCCCGAGCGCAACTATCGTACTCACCGCACGCAGCGGCCGCCACGCCCTTAAATTCCATCTGGAAAGGCTTGGCCATAAGCTGGATAAAGACGAGCTTTACGACGCATATAAACGCTTTTTAACGCTTGCCGACGCCAAGCTGGACATCAACGATGATGACCTGCAACAACTGATGGCTTATAAGCTGGTAAAGAACTAAGAGAAAATGGACACAGAAACGGAAAATTATTTGGATTTTGAAGCGGCATACGAACGGTTAAAAGGCGTTGTACGGCACACACCCCTGGAGCATAACGAGCGCCTCTCCGAGAAATACGAATGCGAGATATATTTAAAACGCGAGGACCTGCAAATCGTACGCTCTTACAAATTAAGGGGCGCGTACAACATGATCAGCAGGCTGAATACCGAGCAACTGAGCCGCGGCGTGGTTTGCGCCAGTGCCGGTAACCATGCGCAGGGCGTTGCTTTTTCCTGCAAAAAGCTGGGCACCAAAGGCGTAATTTTTATGCCCGAGATTACCCCGAAACAAAAAGTTAAGCAAACAGAAATGTTCGGCAATGGCAATGTAGAGCTGGTTTTGGTAGGCGACACGTTCGACGATTGCCTGCGCGAAGCTTTGATTTATACCGAAGCCCACGGCATGACGTTCATCCCTCCTTTCGATAATGAACAAATCATTGAAGGCCAGGGCACCGTAGGCGTAGAAATATTTGAGGACCTGCCCGAAGTGGAAGCCGTAATTATGCCCGTTGGTGGCGGCGGCTTGGCGGCCGGCGCAGGTACCTATCTGCGTGAACAGAACCCCGACATATTACTGATAGGCGTTGAGCCCGAAGGTGCCCCATCCATGTGGACGGCTATTGAAAAAGGCGAACCCGTTACCCTAAAAACCATCGACCGCTTTGTTGATGGCGCAGCTGTAAAACGCGTTGGCGAAAAAACCTTCTTGCTTTGCAGGGATGTACTGGACGACATGCTTACCGTGCCGGAGGGGAAGGTTTGCACCACCATATTGAAGCTATATAACGAAGATGCCATCGTAGTGGAGCCGGCAGGCGCATTATCCGTGACCGCGCTGGATGCCGTTAAAGACCAGATAAAAGGCAAGAATGTAGTATGCGTAATTAGCGGAGGCAATAACGACATAGAACGCATGCAGGAGATCAAAGAAAAATCCCTGCTGTACGAAGGCTTAAAACATTATTTCGTCGTTCGTTTTCCGCAACGCCCGGGTGCGTTAAAACTGTTTGTAACCAATGTATTGGGTCCGGGTGATGATATTACCCGTTTCGAATTTATCAAGAAAAACTCAAAAGAGAACGGCCCCGCGCTTGTAGGTATCGAGCTCAAAAACGCAGGCGATTACCCTTCGCTTCTGGCCCGTATGGAAGAGCACCGTTTCGAGGTAATCGAGATCAATAAGGATGCTACCTTGTTTGAATATTTGGTGTAAGTACCAATAACCACGATATTTTAATGTAGAGACGCGATACTTCGCGTCTTTTTTTGTTTAATGCCATCCCCCAATTACCGTTTTGTCATTGCGAGGAGCGGCGCAGGGACTGAGTGGTGGGGCGACGTGGCAACCTCATAGGACAAGCCTCCGTGCCTTTGCAAGATGACGAAATGTCCTATGAGATTGCCACGCTATCGCTCGCAATGACAAGTAGTTAACCCATCATCTTCATAGCCTCCTTAGCCGCTATCTGCCCGGAAATTAAGGCCGGCGGCACGCCCGGCCCGGGAACCGTTAGCTGCCCGGTGTACAGCATATTCTTAATATGCTTTGCCCGCATGGCCGGTTTAAAAAATGCGGTTTGCGATAGCGTGTTGGCAAGCCCGTAGGCATTGCCTTTAAAGGAATGGTAATCTGATTTGAAATCTTCCATGGCGTAGCTGCGTTTCAGAATGATGGCATCGCGGAGCGGTTGGCCTGTTACTTGCTCAAACCTATCCACCATGATGTTAAAATATTTCTCGCGGAGTGCTTCGCTGTCTTCCAATCCCGGTGCAAGGGGCATCAGGAAGAACAGGTTTTCGCAGCCTTCAGGTGCCGCATCAGGGTCGGTTTTAGAAGTGCAGCAAACGTAGAACAGCGGCTTGCTGGGCCATTGCGGGCTGCTGTAAATCTCGTTGGCATGCTGCTCAAAGTCCTCATCAAAAAACAAATTATGATGCCGTATGCCGGGTATTATTTTATTCGTACCGATATAAAATAACAGGCTGGATGGCGACATGGTGCGGGTATCCCAATATTTTTCGGTGTAGTTGCGGTGGGGTTTGTCTAAGAGGTGCTGGTCGGCGTGCTCATAGTCGGCACCGGTTATCACAAAGTCTGCTGTAAAATCGCCCTGAGTAGTTTGGATGTTGCTTACCCGTTTATCAACAACTTCTATTTTGGTTACTGCTGTATCCAGTTTAATCTCCACACCATAACTTTCGGCAATGCCCACCATAGCCTTTACAATCTCGTTCATGCCGCCCATAGGGTACCAGGTACCTAAGGCCAGGTCGGCATAGTTCATCATGCTGTACATGGCGGGGGTATCTTTCGGCCGCGCCCCCAAAAACAGTACTGGGAACTCCAGCAGCTTAATAAGCTTCGGGTTTTTAAAATGCTTGCGCACATGGCTGCTCATGCTGGTGAGCAATTGCATGCTGAAGCTTTTACGGATGAGGTTGAAATCGATAAACTCGGTGATGGAATGCGAGGGGCGGAAAACATATTCGCCCATGCCTACTTTGTATTTATAGGCCGCTTGTTCTAAAAAGAGTTTCAGCCCTTTGCTGCTGCCGGGCTCGATGTTTTCAAACAAGGCTTCCAGTTCGCCCATATCGGCGGGCACATCCAGCACGTCATCTTTTCCGTAATAAATGCGATAACCCGGGTCGAGGCGTTTTAAATCATAGAAATCTGTCGGATTTTTACCGAAAAGCGCGAAGAAGTTTTCGAAAACATCGGGCATCCAATACCAGCTTGGGCCCATATCGAATTTAAAACCGTCTTTTTCCCAAACACGGGCGCGGCCGCCGGGCTGGCTGTTCTTTTCTAAAACCGTTACCCGGTAACCCTCCTTAGCCAGCACGCATGCCGAAGCCAATCCTGCAAAACCCGCCCCAATAACAGCAATATGCTTACTTTTCATTCAAATCAAAAGTAAACAATGCATCCACCAAAAAAACAATGCGGCAATGAATTTGTACTTTTGGGCAAGATACCAGGTAAATGAACTTATTCGACGAAACGTGTTTTGAATGCAGCAAGCTGATTACCGAGAAGTACAGCACCTCGTTCAGCCTGGGCATCAAGGCCTTCGAAAAGCATTTACGCTACCCGGTGTATGCCATTTACGGCTTCGTGCGCTATGCCGACGAAATAGTAGATACCTTTTACGGGCACGACCAGCGCCAGCTCATCGACGATTTTCGTACCGAAACTTTCAAGGCCATCAATGCGTGCATCAGCACCAACCCGGTGCTGCAATCGTTCCAGCAGGTGGTAAACCAATACGGAATAGAACGTGAACTGATAGACGCCTTCCTTACATCTATGAAAATGGACCTGGATAAAACCGCGTACGACGAGGGCGGCTATAAAGTGTACATATACGGCTCGGCCGAAGTGGTGGGGCTGATGTGCCTACGCGTGTTTTGTGCCAATGATGGCGGGCTGTACAACCAGCTCATTCCCAAGGCCCGCAGCCTGGGCTCGGCTTTCCAGAAGATAAATTTCCTGAGAGATATCAAGGCCGATTACGAGGACCGTGGCCGCACCTATTTCCCTGGGGTAGATTTCGGCAACTTTAATGCGCAAGATAAAATTGACATAGAAGCCGATATCAAAAAGGATTTCGATGATGCCCTGGCCGGTATAAAACTTTTACCGAAAGCAGCTCGCCTGGGCGTATATGTGGCCTATGTGTATTATCTGCAATTGTTCAAGAAGATACGCAGCACGCCCGCAGGCATAATCATGCAGAAACGGGTGCGCATTTCCAATGCACGCAAGCTGAGCCTTTACCTAAAGGCCCGGCTCCACCAAAAAATGAACATCATATAAGTATGCACGCACAGCTCAAATACAAACCCGTGAAATATTTGCTTTCGGCAATACTGGCATGCACACTGATGTCGTTCTCGCTCATACAAAAACTCATAGTTACTACGCCGGACTTGCCTACTATACGCAAACTGCTGGTAACTGCCCTCGAAAGCAAGAAAACAACCGATTCGCTATACAAAAGCCTGGGCGAAATAAAGGAGCGGTCGGCACTCATCAACGCCTATATGGGTACACTGGAGGCCCTCAAAGCCAAGCACGCCTGGAACCCGTACAATAAGTTTAAATACCTAAACGATTGCGAAAAGACTTTTAAAGGAGCTGTAGCTACCGACCCGCACAATATAGAGATACGCTTTATGCGCTTTTCTATAGAACATAACGTACCCAAGTTTTTGGGTTATACCAAAAATCTGGTTGCCGATAGATTAGAGATGGTTAAACAAATAGATGCAAAATACTACGCTTCGGCCGATAAAGCGTTGGTGAAAACCATCATCAAGTTCATGCTCGAATCTAAACGCTGTACGCCCGACGAACAGAAGCGCCTTCACCAACATTTAGCTGCCCTATAGCGTGAAATACACCTACCTAATCATCAACCTGTTTACGGTAATATTCCCCGTAGCCTTATCCTTCGATAAACGGGTGGCGTTCGCCAAAAGCTGGAAGTATCTTTGGCCGGGCATGGCCATCACCGGGCTGGTGTTTTTGTTCTGGGATGTGCTGTTTACCGTAAATGGCGTTTGGAGTTTCAATGACGCTTATATCACCGGCATCAAATTCATAGGCCTGCCCCTGGAGGAGATATTGTTCTTCCTTACAGTACCCTTCGCCTGCGTATTTGTCTACGCCTGCCTCAATTATTACGTAAAATGGCAGCCATCCTTCGTGCTTACGCGGCTGATATCCAACCTGTTAATCGGCGTATCGGTGTCGCTTCTAGCCTATAATTATACCCGTTTGTACACTGCAGTAACCTTTGGGTTGCTGATTGTTTTGCTGGTGGCCCTGGTGTATTTCATTAAGGTAGATTGGCTGGGCAGGTTTTACCTGGCCTTTGTGGTATCGCTTATCCCCTTTTACATCGTAAACGGCATCTTGACCGCCTGGCCGGTGGTGATATACAACAATGCGCAAAACATGAGCCTGCGTGTAGGCACCATCCCCTTTGAGGACCATTTTTACAGCATGGCCCTGCTACTGATGAACGTTGCCTTTTTTGAATATTTTAAATCCCGTAAAACCGCATGAGCGCACTACCCACTTATACCAAATCGCAGCTCGCTTTGCGCAATGGACAGGATAAGCCACAAATTTGGGTGGCGCTTAAGGGCGTCATCTATGACGTAACCGAAAGCCGCCTTTGGCGCAATGGCAAGCATTATGAGCACTGGGCCGGTCAGGATCTTACCGAAGAACTTGCCGATGCTCCCCATACGGAAACGGTGTTTGAGAAATTTGTGATAGTCGGGAGATTGGGGTAGCCTCACAATCAGCCACATCCAACCACATCGTCATTGCGAGCGATAGCGCGGCAATCATCGGCAGGAGGGGCCGCTTTGCAAATCCGACCTGCATGCCGAGGATTGCCGCGTCGCGTCCTCGCACAATCCCCCACTCTGCTCCTCGCAATCACGATAGTAGCAAAACAAAAAAGCACCGCCTAGCTGGCAGTGCTTTACGTATATGCTTAAGTAAAACTTAGTCTAATATTTTGAAAACAGCGCGTAACGCGATGATAGAACCGAACAACAGGATGATGTTAGATACTAACGTAGCGTGCGGGAAATCGGCGAAACGCAAATAGCAACCTAATAAACCTATGGCAATGGTAAGAATTAGAAATTTGTAGTGGCTCTCGTTGTTGGCATTTTCCATTGATTGCATAGCGTTGTTGTTTTTATTTGGCACAAAAATATAAATGTTTACCGAAAAACCGATAACCTTTTAGGCTTTTACTGCTTTTTTGTTCCAGCCTTGCGGCAGGTTTTCTTCAATTTCTATATTCTCGAACTCAGCGCTTGCGCGCGAGCCTACTACCTTGGCCCATGCTGCCATTTTGCTTATACCCTCCTTTAAGCTTACATTGGCACTTTTGCCGAAAACGCCGGCTGCTTTAGAGTGGTCGCTGTGGGCATGCATCACTTCTTTCCGGGCTTCCAGGTGGGTTACTTTGGGTTCTACGCCAAGCTCATCTGCCACTACCTGTACCAGCTCGTTTACGGTGTAAGGCTTATCGGCACCTACGTTGAATACCTCGTTGTAGGCGGCAGGCACATTCGGGCTATTGGCAATATGCGGTGCAACATCGTCGATATAGCTGAAGGCACGGGTTTGCTCGCCATCGCCAAAAATGGTCATCGGCTTTTCCTGCATAATCTGGTTCATGAAAATGCCGATTACGTTGCGATACTTATCGCCGATGTTCTGGTTTTCGCCATATACGTTATGCGGACGGAAGATGATATAGTTTAAGCCGAACATGTGGTGGGCGGCTTTAAGGTCCATCTCCACCGCGTATTTTGCCACGCCATAAGGGTCTTCGGGTTGCGGCACCAGGGCTTCGCGCATAGGCAGCTGGCCTGCACCATACACAGCTATGGATGAGGTAAATACGAAACATTTCACCTTATATAATATCGAAAGGTTGATAAGGTTTACCGAGCCTATAAGGTTGTTATTATAATTGAACCTGCGGATAAAGTGCGAAAGCCCTTCGGCGGCGTATGCAGCCAGATGGTAAACGTAATCGAACTTGTGCTCTTCGAAAAGTTTCTCCAGCAGTTCATAATCGTTGATAGAACCAACTATAAATTCAACACCTGCGGGTACATGGTCTTCAAAACCGCCGCTCAAATCGTCGAGTACGATTACTTTATGCCCCAGGTTAAGACAATGTTTCGCTACATGCGAGCCTATAAAGCCGGCACCGCCGGTTACCAATGATGTTATCATATTAGAATAGTTTTAGGTTCCAGTTAAAAGAGGCGCTTTTACCGTTGTTTTTTTCAAATATCTAAAAAAAATATTCAACCGTTGCAATTATTACTTGTTTATGCCCTCTGGTTGTGCCATTGCGGCAACAGCTTGCAAAAACCAGGCCGCATGCGGTATCCATTGTTCGGTCCATCGCCATTCATTGCCCCCGGCCTGTTGTTTAAAATCGATGCCGGAGCCATCGGGGCTGCCATCATGGCCCGTAATGCCGTTAGAAATGCCCCCACGTTCGCTTCCGTGGCCATAATTGGAAGCCATATACGGCACATTGGTTTTTCCGTAGCCATAAATAAAACACATGCCATACGGGTTGCAGCCCATAATCCAGGATAGCTGCCGTTCTGCATAATCTGCAAGCGTTGATTTTATTCCCCAATTTCCTTCGGCCGGGTAGGCTAACCTGCCGCCCACAATCGCTGCAGTAGCCAACGAACCCAGGCGTGCGTTCTCGCCCTGCCACCACCAGCCGGTTTCGTTTTCGTGGGGGATAAAAAAGCCATCCTTTACCTTGCCTTTATACAAAAAACTCTGCCGGGCATACCCAAAAGGATTACTTATTTTGTTGGTTACCGCCAGGTTATAATCAAGTGCCTGTTTGATGGTTTTTAGGGCCGGGGCGCGGTAGGCCTCGTCTTTTTCCTTATCCAGGTAGCGTGATAGGGCCACAACAGGTAAGCCCGCATCAGATGCATGGAAGTAGGGCCGGTTGGCATCGTTAGAGATGAAGTAGCCGTCGATGGTCATGCGGTTATTCAGGTTGGCCGCGCGCTTGCGGGCTTCGTCGCGATATTGCTCATCGTCGGTTGCTATCCATAACTCGGTAGCGGCCATGAGGGCGCAATAATCGTCTATAATATTCTCCTTGCCGTCGTCGTCATATTTGGTGTTGTTTACCAGCAGGTGGGCAAAGGCGCGTTTGGCCCCATCCAGGTACTGCTGGGATGTAAAATCGCCGTCCTTTTTCCATTGCGATATGCGCGCGAGCGCGGCTATAGCCATGCCGCCGCCTTCGCGGAAAGCGCATTGGTATTGGTTGGTGGTAACGCTATTGGCCAGCAACCCCACCACGCGGCGGGCGTTAGGGTCTTTATTGAAATAGCTGAACACAATCATGTAAAAGTAGCCCTCTTTGCTGAGGGCACGCATCAAGTAGTCGGCACCGTACAGCGCCTCGTTATCCAGCGAATCTTTCAGCTTCCATTTCTTAAGAAGACCTGGGATTGCTTCGGCCGCGTTTGCCATACTCCAGGTAACCAGCGGCGTTTGCTGCGGCGAAAAGAAATTGGCATACGCCAGGTGCGAGAAATACTTGCTTACGTCGCCGGATGCATCGCACCAGCCCCCTCTCATATCAACCCTTTGGTTACCGCCGAACAATTGCATTTTGGCATCGACGGACAGTTCGCCTGGGGTGTTTGCCCGTTGCTTGTTATAATAGTGGATGATTGACGACAGCGTTTTGCGCGCCAGCGCGTTCTCGCCAATCTCAAAGGGATACGAAGTATAAACCAGCCCATCGTATTTAATGCGCAGGCGATACTTTCCCGCCGTTTTAAAAGCCGAGAAATCTGCCTGGAAAAAGAGTTTACCGGGTGCCCAGTCGGTAATCGTTTCAGGGTCGGTAAGCATGCCGGTGTAGACCACCCTGCCGGTAACGATGTTCACCAGGTTGAAGGCGAAGGCTTTTGTGAGTTTATTATCGAACTGAACCACGCCTACTTTAGGGCCGTTGCTATCGAAGGCAACCTGGTTTACGTAGATTGCCGGGTTGGCAAAAGCCGCGTAGGTGAGGATGAATAGAAATAAGCTCAGGTATAGTTTTTTCATAAAAGACGGCACCTGATGAGATTGCGGTGCCGCCCTTAAAAATAGCAATTATTTTTTAACCGCCCATACCGAAACCGAGCCGGCCCCGACTAAAAACTCACCCCAGCCGTCTTCGCCAACGGTAACTTCGGCATCGTGCTTGTGCAGGTAATCTACAAACACTTTCCCGGCATGGGCCCGGCCCATCTCCATGCGCTTACTGCACTCGTCGCCATTGGAGATCAGTACCGCGCAGCCCGAGTTTTCGTGCTCGCCGTCGCCTTCGCGGGTCCAGCCGATGCAGTTGGGGTTATCGAAGTAATCGCGTTGTGCGCCATAGGCAATATGTTTGCGTGCCCATAACAGCGGCTCCATCTCGGCCAGGGCAGGCAACTCCACCTGGTGGTCGTTGCCGTCCTCACCCTTGTCGGAATATTTTGTGCCATACAAATCGGCGTAAAAAATACAGGGGTAGCCATGCTCGCGCAGTAAAATAAGCGCGTAGGCCAGGGGCTTAAACCATTGTTCTACCGGCAAAGCCAGCGATTGCAGGGGCTGGGTATCGTGGTTCTCTACCAGGGTAACCGCGCGCGAAGGATTTACCGCCACCAGTGTATTATCAAATATCTTGCTTAGGTCGTAATCCTTGCCGCCAGCCGAGGCGTCGTGCAGGTTTTGGTGTAATGGCGCATCAAAAAGCGACATCCGGCCCTCCGTAGCGGTAATATACTCTTGCAGCAGGCCAACTTCGTAGCTCCAGTATTCGCCCACGGTGAATAGTTCGCGGCCAGTTTCGGTGCGTAGAGTATCCAGCCAGTCGTTGTAAAACTCGTAAGATATGTGCTTTATGGCATCCAACCGCATGCCATCGAATTGGAGGGTATCATAAAACCATTTGCCCCAACGTTTCAGTTCATCGCGCACGGCGGGGTTACGGGTGTCTATATCATCCAGCATCAAAAAATCGAAGTTGCCGTTCTCATCGCCCACCACATCTTCCCAGGCATCGCCATATTGGTTCTGTATGCTGAAGATGGCCGACTCGTTATTCCCGGCATCATAATCAATCCCGCTGAAACATTGCCAATCCCAAACGAATTGCGAATGCTTGCCATGCCTGCCGGGGAAAGTAAATTTGGTAAAGGCCTCAATCTCGTACGGCTCACTGGTAAACTCGTTGCGGTCATGAGGGTTCACTTTGCGCACAGTAACCTTCTCCTTTTCATCGGCACCGCCCATATGGTTCAGTACTACATCTACATACACCTGCAGCCCTTTGCTTCTGGCGGTTTGCACAGCCTCTATCAATTGCTGCCTGGTGCCGTATTTGGTTCGCACGGTACCTTTTTGGTCAAATTCGCCCAGGTCGTAAATATCATAAACATCATAGCCCACCGAGTATCCCCCGGCCTCGCCCTTAAAAGCCGGAGGTAACCATACAGCATCTATGCCGATATTTTTTAATCGTTCCGCGTCGTTTTTAAGATGCTCGTATAAGCTGCCGTCGCCGGGATAGTACCATTCAAAAAACTGCAGCATCGTAAAATTTTCCATAAGGGCCTGTTCTATGTTTTAACAGCCTACACAACTTTAAATTGGTAATTAGGTTTTAACAACGATAGTAAAATGACGTAATTTTCTTAAAACCATAGCGATGGGTTTGAAACCCATCGCTATGGTTAAAGCACCGCGACTATTACAATCAAATTAATTATCTTGCATTATGGATACTGGTGTATTTATTTACCTGCAATTTTTGCGCGACGTTCTGTTACCCTTGCCCGGTGTTACCGAAAAAATGTGCTCTGATACGCCGGCTTTTTACGTTAATAAAAAATATTTTATCCGCATACGCGAGGACGGCGAAACCCTGGTACTGCACACCTTCGAGCGCGATAAGTGGATAGCTGCCAACCCCGATGTGTACTTTATAACCGAACATTACTACAACTATGATTATATGCTGGTTAACCTATCCAAAGCCGACCCGGAGGAGTTGAAGAGCCTTTTGATACAGGCCTGGAAAGACCGCGCGCCAAAGAAACTGATAACACGATTGAGCGACTAAGGGATTGTACAGGATTAAGAACTTTGGATTTAATAAACCATCAATCGATAAACCTTATTCAATTTATAAGTCGTTGAATCGTGTAAATCTTTCAATCCTTTAATCTTGTTAAATTCTGTCTCAATTGTGTGCAGACTGGCATCATACTTGTACGCAAATCGATGTAAACGTTTACTTTAAAAATATAAAAACATGGGCTTATTAAAATTTATAGCAGTTGGCGCAGCCATTGGTTATGGAATTAATTATCTGACAAAGAAAGATGCTAGCGGGCGCTCTATGCTTGATGATATTACCGATGAGGCATCTGTTTGGGCAGAAAAGGCCAAACGTTTTGCCGAAGAGAAAACCGAACAAGTGATAACCGCGGCGCAACCCAACGGCGGCTATACCGAACCGCAGTAACGCATCAAACGCTTTTAAAAGAAAAACTCCGGCCCTTGCTGCCGGAGTTTTTTCGTTGATGCTTTCGCCGAGCGCACCAAACCTATAAAACTCACCGTGAATTAAGTATCAATTAATTTGCTTACACCTATACTTTAAAACACTTAAAACCGTAATTAAATTACAACCACACTGCTTTGGACAGCATTTTATATAGCTATATTTATCGCAGGCACATATGGCAATAATAGCAGGTAGATGCTTTTTTTAGAAAGCCCAAACACCGCTGGCCTCGTATTTTCAATAACTAAATGGATAGTAAGGTAAAGATAGCTTGTATAATTGATGACGATGAAATATACACCTTCACCGTTAAGCGAATCATCGCACGTGCAGAAATTGCAGAGCAAAGTATTTTTTTCGATAACGGCGTTTCGGCCCTTGATTTTTTTAGGGCTAACGCCCAAAAAGGCGAGATACTGCCCGAGCTTATTCTTCTGGATATTAATATGCCCCAACTGAACGGGTGGCAGTTTTTGGAGGAATACGTAAAGCTGGCGCCCGGCCTGGCCAAAAAGACAAGCATTTTCATCGTAAGCTCTTCCATTGATGCCGACGATTACGCCCGGGCAAAAAAATACAGGGAAGTAAGCGGCTTTATTGCAAAGCCCATCACGGTAGAAAACCTGAAGAGTATTCTTGCCAAGCTACCCAATTAAGCAGGGCGCATTTTTTCTGGTTGATATATTGTTGGTACCCAGCCGACAATTGTAAACTGCGAGTACCTGCCTCAAAAAATATTTAAGTATTAGTAGCGTTTTTTATAGTAGCCGCGTAATGGAGTTATTACACTTTACTAAATAATGATATAATGAAAAACGTTCGACACAATTCAAAGAGGTGGGCAGGCATAGTTGGGACAATGTGTTTGCTGGCCGTAACGCTCAGTTCGTGCTTAAAAAACAGTAATACTGTTACGCCGGATACGGCCGCACTAACGGTTATCAACGCTTCGCCGGATGCGCCGGCGCTGGATTTTTACCTGGATGCCAATAAAGCCAACGCCTACGCATTTGGTTACGGCAGCGGTATAGATTATGTTGCAGCCTACGCCGGGCACCGCACCGCTACTTTTACCATCGGCGGCACCCAAACCAGCTATAAATCTGATACCCTTACCCTGGGCAAAAACAAATACTACTCGTTGTTTTTAACCAACACCGTAGGCCACGAACAACTGTTGCTGCTTAGCGATACCATTGCCCGGCCCGATGGCTCTAAAGCTGGCATAAGGTTCATAAACCTTAGCCCCGATGCACCGGCTGTAGATCTTGCCATAAAAAGCGGCGATGTATTGGTTGCCAACAAGAGCTTTAAAGGCTACAGCAAGTTTTTACCCATAAACGGTACCGCCAAATACACTTTCGAAATACGCCAAACAGGTACCGCTACCGTTTTGGCCACTATAGAAAACGTAACCCTCAACAGCAATGCGCTATACACCGTTTCGCTGCAGGGGCTTGTATCGGCAACGGATGTTAAAAAGCTGGTTGGCCGGGTGCAAACTAATGCGCAATTTTACTAATAGTATTGGCTATCATATAACAAGAACGCCCCGGGCTCGCGAGCTTCGGGGCGTTTTTTATTATTATGGGGATTTAAATCGAATACAACAGCCACTGTAGTTCCTGAAGGAAGAATCGATCAGCGCCTCCCAGGTGATTTAAATTTTAGTTTGACTACAAAGTCGCCATATCTATTACGAACCTATAACGCACATCGCCTTTTTCCATACGCTTATAAGCGGTGTGGATATCTTTGATATCGATGAGTTCGATGTCTGATACGATGTTGTTCTCGGCGCAGTAATCCAGCATTTCCTGGGTTTCTTTAATGCCGCCAATACCCGATCCGGCCAGGCTTTTACGGCCGCCCAACAGGCTGAACGCGGCAACCGATGCTGGTTCGTTAGGTACGCCAACACATATCATGGTGCCGTTTGTGCGCAACAGCGACAGGTACATATTAAAATCGTGCGGCGCGGATACAGTATCCAGTATAAAATCAAAAGTGCCCATGGCCGCTTTTATCTGCTCAGCGTCTTTAGTTACTACGAAATGGTGCGCGCCCAGTTTTTTGGCATCTTCTTCTTTATTGGCCGAAGTACTCAGCACGGTAACCTCGGCACCAAACGCAACACCGAATTTAACACCCATATGGCCAAGGCCGCCAAGGCCCAACACGGCCAGTTTGTGGCCCTTGCCAACACCCCAATGTTTTAGGGGCGAATAAGTGGTAATACCCGCGCAAAGCAATGGCGCAACGGCGGCCAGGTCAACGCCTTCTTTCAGTTGCAATACGAATTCCTCGCGCACTACTATGGTGTTGGAGTAGCCTCCATAGGTGGGCATCGAGCCATCGCGTTCCATGCTGTTGTAGGTTTGGGTGCTGCCTTCCAGGCAATACTGCTCCAGATCTTGTTTGCAGTTTTCGCACACCTGGCAGCTATCTACCATACAGCCGGTTGCAGCCAGGTCGCCTACTTTAAATTTGGTTACGTGGTCGCCCACTTTAACTACGCGGCCAACTATTTCGTGGCCGGGTACCATGGGGAATATGCCGGGGAACCAATCGTTTGTTATCTGGTGCAGGTCCGAGTGGCAAACGCCACAAAAAAGGATGTCGAACTGCACATCGTGCGGTCCAACTTCGCGTCGCTCGAAGGTCCAGGGGGCCAAAGGCGTTTTCTCATCCTGGGCCGCATAAGCTTTAGTTTCAATCATGGTAAATAAGTGTTTTGAGTTTTTGAGTGGTAATAGGCGGTAAGCCATAACAAATATACAAGCTGTGGCATCCCTGCCAAGAGGGAAACATAAATTTACTTTAAAATTGCTATGACCGCTCGCCCGCAACTTTTTTCATCAGGTATTGACCACAGCGCAACGCGCCAGACTTTTCCCGGAAGGTAAATCTATAACGGGATTAATCAGCAAAAGGCATCTTGCTGATGGGTGTTCCACTTTGAATGTGGGACACCTGTTTTTTAATTCGCTCTGATTATCAAATAGTTACGTTTTTTCATGGAACACTTTGGGACACCCCCATTGTTTAAGTAAAACACATAATTGATTTATTATTAACTACTTAAACAAAAACAGCAACAATGGGCGGGACACTTTTCACCTGTATCGTCCTGAAATAAGAGACCCTTTTGATGAATAATCCTGATATAGGTTTACAAACCCCAAGCGGAACGTCGTTTGACTTTACCACACAATCTTCCGCTTCAGCATTTTGGCGGCCTGGGTGTAGCCTCCTTCAGAACCGTCTACAAAATGGATATGGTCGTCTTTTAAATCGCGCACGTAGCACGACATTACCGAGGCACGACTGATGTGCAGTCCGTAAATGAGCTTACCATCCGCCTCCAGCTTATCCAACACATTTTGCAAGGCCAGGCGCTGTTTGGCAGTGCCGGATATTACGGTATTTATCTTGCCATCTATCACCAGCGTATCGGCCATTTCTACCAGGCTTTGCAGGTAGCGCTTGCCCTTATCGGTATGGAAATAGATATAGCCAAACAGGCCTACCCCCCACTCCCAAAGTAATCGCAACCATTTTACTTTACCCATGGTAGCCCGCATCTCGGTACTTAACTTAGAAAACGTACTATTGAACTGCAGCTTAGCTACAGATATGGGCTGCCGTTTTTGCGGCGGGCCGTATATCCCGTCCATAGCTTCCATCACCTCTTTAAATACTTCAGATTGCCTGTGCCCGCCCTGTGCAACCACCAGCAAGCTTATCACTTCTTCTTTATCTTCGGGCGGGGCTATGCGGTCCCAGCGGCATTGCATGCCGGTAAGGTCGGGTTCTTCAGTTTCGGTTTTTACACCGGAAAGCATATAATCATCGCCTTTAATAATCCGCTCGGCGTAGTTGATGCCGTTGCCCAGCACCACAGGAATGTGAAATACATCAGAGCTGCTGTATTTAGCAATGTGCAGTTGCCGGCCATCGGCATATATTTTTGTCACGGGCAGGGTGCCTGTGCGCAATTCCAGCCCAAAATTCTGCTGCGTGCTTACCTTGTAGGCGGCCAGGGCCTGCATTACCTTATCTATAATATCGGGCGGCACCAGCACGGTTGCGCCATCGCCGCCGAAAAAGAAAGGTACGGTAACATGCATGCTAAAGGCAATATTAAGCACCGATACGATACTGCCCGTGGCGATAAGATTTACGTTTTCGTGCGCGCCGCTCATCACCGCACGGGTAGAGTTTTTGATATCCGTAATTACGATATGCCAGTCATCGGGCACATCCACAAACAATGCCTCGTTCGTCAGCAAATCGCCTATTGGCATCCGGTTCACGGGTAGCAGGGTATAAAACTGGCTATTGTTGGCAGGCATTGGTGCTTGTTTGATTAAACGATATACGGAAAACGCAGTCTAAGCAGCTATAAATTTACGCGATATTTTGCCAATCTTTATATCCCTTCTAATCAATGATATCCCTCCAGCTCAATGCGCGTTACTTGCTACGCTGCTGGCTTTCGGTGCCGCTATTTTGAAATTCTATCGCTTTTATTTTGAAATCACACAACTTCTATTTTGAAATTGCATGACTTATATTTTGAAATTACACAACTTCTGTTTTGAAATTGCATAAATTTCTAAACAAAGATGCCTTTACTGAGGTATGGCGGCTAATACGGGTACATGATTTGCGCCGTAGATAAGCCAGCCATTTAACAGCAGATACGCCACCAGCAAAACCTGCGCGCAAAGGAAATCGAACTTTTTGGCCTGGGCCAGCTTCTCCAGCTTTACCAGCCGCAACGAGTAGGATGTGCAGATGATAACCGTTAGGATAAACCCGAGCGTTACGCCGTGCAGGCTATCTACCAATGTAAACGTAGTAGATTCGGGCAGTGTAGAATCGATGATGTACTTATTACCGATAACCGCAAATAAGGCACCCACACTAAGGCCAAAACGCGAATCGATACTATCGGTATGGATGTAAAAACACATGTACGAGATAAGGAAAGCCACGTACATACCCAGGAACATCTTCCAGAAGAGGCCCATTGCGTCGCGGTCAATCTGCAGCCTCACCCTAAAGTTGCTGTACTCGGTATGTGGTTTTGCCAGGCTCTCGTCGCCAAAGCCGGTTTCGTATTTTTTCACGCCCGTTTTTACGTCCAGGCTATCCACCCGCCATCCCCGCAGGGTGAAACGCGGGTCGAAATGTTTACCCAAAGTATCGGCCCTAAACACCAGCGAGTGCGAATCGAACTGCGAATTTTCGATAGAGAAACGCAACTTCTGTTTATCGAAGGGGAAATTATCTATCGCCCAGGAATCCTTCATTACGCATTGCAACTTCATCAGCAGGTACACGCGCCCGCCCGTGCTATCTATAGTAGAGAACGAAGTGGTGTATGATTTTGCCTGCGGTATCTCCAGGTTATGCAAAAAATCGAAGTCCTTGTTTTTGTATTTGAGCCAAAGCCACAGGTTTACGCTGTACTCTTTATCCTTAAAATTGATATCGTGTATGCTGGTGATATACACGCCCGCCACAACGGTATCGGGTTTAGGCTTTTGAGCAAAGGCCGATGAGGCCAAAATGAGCAAGGTAATGAGAGTTGCGAATAGGTGCTTGCCGTGTAGTTGTGCCATTGATATTTATATTAGGGACTGGCTAAAAATAGGGATTTTTTATCGTACGACGATGCTTGCCCGCGGGCCCGGATATTCGTTATAACGCTAATGCTCTCCTAAATACCAATCACAATTAACCCACACTTAATTTTATTACATTTCAAATCCCCCGCTGCTTAATAGGCGGCCTTTTATTTACCTAGCGATATTCCTATTGGGAATATTGAGTTTAAGCATCAGAATGGCCCTAATTAAATACGGGGCGTAACTGAAGCCGGGCAACGTGCATACCGCCGCGCGGTAAAGCGCAATCGGGGCATTTGTTTTGCACACTCTCTGCTGAATGATATTTTACATAAAAAATATGGTATGCATGAGCTGCCAAATGGTGGTTAAGTACGAACTGGAAAAACTAGGGCTAAACCAGCACACTGTTGAGCCGGGAAAAGTTGAAGTATTTGAGCCCGTTTCTGCCGAACAGGTAGCGATTTTTAAACTGGCCCTTATACGCGCCGGACTGGAACTGATGGACAATAAGAAGAACATACTGGTAGAAAAAATAGTATGCGCCATAACGGAAATGATAGACTACGCACACAATGAGCTGAAAACAAATTTCTCTTATCACCTGAGCGAAAAGCTAAACCACGATTATACTTACCTGGCCAATATATTTTCTGAAGCAAAGGGCACTACGATAGAACAGTTTATCATCCTCAAAAAAATACAGCGGGTGAAACAACTCATCTGCTATAAAGAGCTCAACATGACAGAAATATCATGGAAGATGCACTACAGCAGCGTTGCCCACCTATCTACCCAGTTTAAGAAGATCACCGGCGTAACGCCCTCTTACTTTAAACACCAGGGTTGCAACAGCAGCATAAACCCGGAAATGTGTGAATTATAGAACTTATTAAAAAAGTTGTGTAACAGCCAGGCCCTACACCGGGCGTAGGTTTGTAGCGTCCGAAGTTTTGTCTAAAAAACCCATGGCACTCATTCCTACTAAAAACGTTATATGAACAAAAAACCTACTTTCTTCGCCGGCGGCATCTTATTGCCCCAGCGCAAAAATTACCCCGGCATATTCAAAGCGATTTGTATGCTGGCCTTAGCCGTTACTTTCATTTCCGCCTGCAAAAAAGACGATTACAAAGGCGAAATAGTTGGCGACTGCCCCGTGGTAGTTAGCACCGATCCGGCTGATAAGGCTGTAGACGTTGCCCTGGCTAAGGTAATAACGGTAACCTTTAATACCGGCATGGCCAAATCAACCCTAACCGATAAAACTTTTATTATTAAGCAAGGCGCTACGGTAGTAGCCGGTACTATTGCCGCAACGGCAGATACTAAGGTATATACTTTTACCCCCGCACAGCCGCTTTTGCCTTTTGCTGTTTATACGGGCACCATTACAACAGGTGTTACAGATACACTGCGCACGGCCATGGTTGCAGATTATGTGTGGACCTTTACCACCATTCCGCAGGTAACCCTATCTTTTGCCCCGGCTTTGGGCGGAACAACTACCGGTAGCGGTGCATTTGCGCAGGGCTCAACCGTAACCGTTACGGCTACGCCAAGTGCAGGTTATGCATTTACCAACTTTACCGATAACGGCACCGTGGTTTCTACGAGTTCCAGCTACCAGTTTGTAATGGCAGGCAACAAAGCTTTGGTTGCCAACTTCAAGCTTATTCCGCCTTCGCAATTTGCTGTGGTATTATCGTCGTTACCTGTAGCAGGCGGTACCACCAATGGCTCGGGCGCGTTCAACGCCGGCAGCACGGTAACCGTAAGTGCCAATCCTAACAACGGCTATACTTTTGTAAACTGGACGGATAACGGCAACGTAGCCTCCGCAAGCTCCAGCTACCAGTTTGTTTTAACGGCCAACCGTACGCTTATCGCGCACTTCCTGGCTATACCGGCATCGCAATTCGCGCTGGTATTAAACTCCAGCCCGGCAGCTGGCGGTTCAACCACCGGTTCGGGCGCTTATAACTCGGGGACCAATGTATCGGTAACCGCAACCGCCAATGCAGGTTACAGCTTTACCTCATGGAGCGGCGACGCATCGGGGTCAAACAACCCGTTAAGCGTTACCATGAACGCTAACAAAAATATCACGGCGAATTTTGCTCCTCTTGTGGTAAGCATACCGCCGGCATTAGGCAGCGCGGCACAGTTTGGCGCATTTGGCGGCAACGCAGGTGTTACCAACCAGGGCCTAAACACAGTAATTAACAACGGGAGTATAGGCTCTACTGCAGCATCCTCCCTAATAACAGGTTTACACGATGGCTTAACCGGCGATGTTTATACCGAAACACCGCTTAACGTGGGCGATGTGAAAGGCGGCATATTTACGGCTCCGCCGGCTCCGGGTACCGCAACCTCCTTTGCAGTTGCCACACAGGCATTATTGGATGCTACCGTCGCTTACAACAGCATCTCCCCGGCATCTAAACCGGGCGGTATCGATCCGGGTGCAGGCGAACTAGGTGGTTTAACCCTGGCGCCTGGTATATACAAATCTGCCAGCGGTACTTTTAAAATAACCAATGGCAACCTTGTACTAGACGCCAAAGGCGACCCTAACGCTACCTGGATATTCCAGACAGCTGCCGGGCTTACGGTAGGCATTGCAGGCCCTGCGGGTGCCCGTAGTGTTACCCTGATCAACGGCGGCCAGGCCAAAAACGTGTTCTGGTACGTAGGTAGCTCGGCCACCATTAACGGCGCAGGCGGCGGCATCATGACGGGTACCATCATCGCATCGGCAGGTGTTACGTTTTCTACGGCAGGTAATGCGGTACAAACGGTATTGAATGGCCGGGCAATATCATTGGTAGCCTCGGTTACACTGGTAAACACCACTATCAACGTTCCGCAATAATCTTTGATCAACAGGTACAGCCCCTTCGGGGGCATTACCAAACCGTATTAAATAACACATTTTAAAAAGATATCCTATGTTACCCATAAATAAAATCATCCCAAAAGCCATCATTTGTTTACTGATGGCAATAATGGCCGGCACAGCGGCTAAAGCACAAACCACGCAGCCTACCTGGTGGTTCGGCTTATCCGGCGCGGCCAACTTTAACATTTATAACGGCACTACCCAGCATCTAACCAATTCGCTCACCGCCCCTACTGCCTTCCATAAAGGCAATGGCGTGCGCCCGTACGGTTCTATACTGATGGAGTATCGCCCTAAAAGCGTTTTAGGCCTGATGCTGAACGTGGCTTACGACGGCCGTGGCGGTAAGTTTAAAGATGTGGTTGCCCCATGTAACTGCCCGGCTACTTTAGGCACCAGCGCAAGCTACGTGGCTATCGAGCCTAGCATCCGTTTAGGCGGCCCTTCGGGTTTATACTTTTTTGCAGGCCCACGTGTTGCGTTTAACATAAACAGCGATTTTGCTTACACCCAACTTAAGCAACCCAATACCAATGGCCAGTTCAGCGCCATGCGTAAATCGCTAGTTTCGGGCCAGGTAGGCCTTGGTTATGATATCATGACCTCATCGGCAGCAAACCTCAATAAAGTGAGTATCTCTCCTTTCGTTTCTTTCCACCCATACTTCGGGCAAGATCCGCGCAGCATCGAAAGCTGGAACATCAGCACCGTACGCGCTGGCATAGCGCTTAAATTCGGCAAGGCAACAAAAATTATCCCCGAGGCCACCACGACACCTGCCGCAATACACGATTTTGTGTTGAACGTGCGGGCACCATTGGCCGCACCGTTGAAACGGAGGGTAAGCGAAACACTGCCTTTGCGCGCATCGGTATTCTTTGATGAGGGCTCTACGCAGCTTTCGCCGCGTTATGTTACCTTAACCAGCGGTCAGGCGGCGGGCTTTAAAGAAAGCCAGCTGCAGGATGAGTCCGCAGATATGGCGGGCCGCAGTGCAAGGCAGTTAAATGTTTACCATAACCTGCTGAACATTATAGGCGACAGGCTGCGTGCCAACCCCGACGCTACCATCACCCTTACCGGTGCAGCAAGCGAAGGCCCTGCGGCAGGCAAACTACTTGCCGAAAACGTAAAACAATACCTGGTTACCGCATTCGGCATCGACGGCGCAAGGATCACCACCGTGGGACGCACCAAACCGCTTATCCCATCCGAGCAACCGGGCGGCACCAAAGAACTGGTACTGCTGCGAGCAGGCGACCGCAGGGTAGATATCACCAGCGCATCGCCACAATTGCTGATGGAAGTTGGCGGTGGCATGATGAGGCCTGTGCAGATCAATACCACGCAGATAAACCCTATGGATAGCCAGGTGGTGCTGAACATCGATAGCGCAAGCCAGTTGCTGAAATCTTGGTCGGTTGATGTTACAGACGATAAAGGCACCGCGCAACATTATGGGCCATACACCCGCGACCAGGAGAGCATCCCTGCCGCAAGTATATTAGGCAGCAATGCATCGGGCGATTATAAATTGGTGATGACCGGCGAAACGCGCAAGGGCTTACCGATACGCAAGGAAAGCACCCTGCACCTGGTGCGCCAGGATGAAGCGCCAACCGTTGGGCTGCGTTACAGCATTTTGTACGACTTCGACAAATCCGACGCGACCAACGCCTATGATAAATTCCTAACGGATGTAGTAGCGGCATCGATAGCAGATGGTTCAACCGTAATTATTCATGGCCATACCGATATTATTGGCGAGGATGCGCACAACATGCAATTATCTAAAGACCGCGCAAACGACGTACAGCGCGTACTGGAAGCGGCCCTGATTAAAGCAGGCAAAAACAATGTAAAATTCAACACATTGGGCTTCGGCGAGGATACCGGCAATGCACCATTCGATAACAACATGCCCGAAGAACGCTTTTACAACCGCACCGTTATTATTGATATTGTACCTATAAAATAAGTAGGCAATAAGTTTCATTATCCCCTAAAAAAAGGCCGGCCCTCAGCTAAAACTGAATGCCGGCCTTTTCTTTGAATAGAAATTATCGGGACAAATGCCGAAGGGATAAATCGGCTCGTCAATAAAAAAATGCATTTGGTACTTGCCGGCGTGCAGGTGGGCAATATAGCCGTTTTAGGAGTTTGCGCCTGATTATCTTAGGAGTATAATTACGCAGCATATCTTTAAAACCTTGAAAATGAGAACAAATCTATGCACAATCGCCATTTACCTTTTGCTGATAGGCACCTGCTTTGCAAAGGCGGCCACACCTGTTATTACAGATGCCGCCACGGCCAAAATCCTGAAAGCATCAAAGGCTTTTACCCTCGCCGAACAGGAAGGCGACCTGCCGCTGTTCTTGAGCATTTATAAGGCCGATGCTATCAGCATGCCCGAATATCAGCCCACGCTTACCGGCATCAGCGAAATAAGCGCTTACTACAAGGAGATATTCAGCAGGCAAAAAGCCAAAACCATCCAACGGAATATAGAAGAAGTAATAAAGCTTGGGGATACTTATGTAGAAATTGGCACATTTAAAAAGACTTATACCGATGCCGCCATTAACCTAAGCGGGAAATATTACAACGTTTGGGGCATATTGCCGAGCGGCACCCCAAAGCTTAAAGGCGAATGCTATGGCTATTTTAGTCCGCAGGCCAAACCGGATGTTTTTGTGGTAAAAATGGATGGACAGCAGCCGGCAACCGCATTCTCTATAGATAAACAAGTGCCGCTGGATCTGAAAGCCTATAACGCCCTGATAGCAGATGGCGTGCGCCGCCGCGACGGGGCAGGCCGCGCAGAGATATTTACAGACGATGCCCGTGTAATGCCCCATGCCGATTCCACCCGGGCGGGGATGGCCAGGATAAAGCCCTATCTGATTGCTTACAATAGCGGTAAGGTCACCATAGATTCTATAACCGTAGCAACCTATCACCAGGAAGGTTTTGGCAAATACATACTGGAGTACACCAAATTCAGCGTTGATTTTACTTTGCCGCAGAGCAAGGGCCATATGAGCGGCAAAGGAATCCGCATATGGATACGCCAGCCCGATCATTCACTGCGATTATTCCGCGAGATAGGTACGCATAATCATATTCAATAATCTAACCGGCCAATTTAACCTCACGATACTTTCTTCAAGCTCCGCTGCAATTGCTCGAATAAATCGTCGCTGCTGGCCTTTTGGGGCTTTAGTTTCTTTACCGTCGGGCGTTTGCCTTTTGCCTTTAGCTTGATAATCTTCAGCAATTCGTCTGAATATTGGTTCTTGAATTCGGATACATCAAACTTGCCTGCGTATTGGTTAATGAGCGTTATGCCCATATCCAGTTCTTTTTTGGACACGGTGCCCTTATCGGGCACGGTAACTTCATCCGCCGGCCGTATCTCCTGCGCAAAGCGGATGCGCGTAACTACTAGCACATCGGCTACCGGGTGAACAATGCACAGGCTTTCGCTGCTGCGCAACACGAACCTGGCCAGGCCTGCTTTTTTGGTTTCCTGTAAGGCTTTCACCAGCAGGGCGTATGCCTTGTTGTTTTTGCCTTCGGGTTCTACATAGTACGATGTTTCGTAATACATGGGGTTCACCTCGGCAATATCCACAAAGTTTTCTATGGCAATTTCGCGGCTCTTTTCGGGTGCGGCATCGGCAAAGTCCTGCTCGTCCAATATCACGTAATCATCGTCGAGCTTGTAGCCTTTTACTATTTTATCGTAAGGCACTTCTTTTTTGGTGTGTTCGTTTACCCGCTGGAAACGGATGCGGGCATGGTCGCGCGAATCGAGCATATCGAAATCGAGGCTGCTGGTTTGCGTTGCCGAATACAATTTTATGGGGATATTCACCAGCCCAAACCCTATCGACCCTTTCCATATTGCTCTCATGTTCCTTATATTTAATCGTTTAACAACAACCCCGCCCAGTCTAAACGGTTTTACCCGAAGACACTTTTCGCTTTTTTAAGCACTTTTTGCAGGTCGATGCCTTTGCCCAACACACCTTTGAACAGGTCGCCGGTTTCTTTAAGGCGGTCGATAGCGTTGTGTATGGTGAAATGCTTCATGGTCAGGCCGGGTTTTACCTCGTCCCAAAGCACGGGCATAGATACCGTCGCACCGGGTTTCGGCCGCAGGGAATACGGCCCGGCAATTGTTGCCCCGGGCCGGTTCTGTAAAAAATCGAGGTACATTTTGCCGTTGCGTGCGGCTACCTTCCGTTCCAGGCTTGTATAATCGGGTATTTGTTTATGCACGATGTTGACAACGATGCGGGCAAACATCTGCGATTGCTCGTATGTATATTTCGCCGCCAGCGGTATGTAAATATGCATCCCGGTGGAACCAGAGGTTTTGCAATATGACGGCACATCTATCGCATCCAACACTTTCTTTACTTCCAGTGCAGCTTCGATTACCTGGTCGAAGGTGTTTTTGTCAGGATCGAGGTCTATCACGCAATAGTCGGGGTTATCCGGCGATTGCACGCGGCTGAACCAGGGGTTCATTTCGATGCATCCCAGTGAGGCCATCCACAGCAGATAGGCTTCATCCGAGCCCACCAGGTACTCTTTGTGTTCGCCCTCGCCGTTGGTGTAGGGGAAAGTTTTGGTTACCCAGTCGGGCGCTTTGCCTTTTACGTCTTTTTGATAGAAACTCGGGCCATGAATGCCATTCGGGAAGCGGTTGAGCGACATCGGCCTATCCTTCAGGTAAGGCAAAATATATTCTGCCACCTGGTAGTAGTAGTTAAACATATCGCGCTTGGTGATGCCATCCTCGGGCCAGTACACTTTGCTGAGGTGGGTGAACTTCAGATCGTGCCCGCAAATCTTGCGCACCTGCGTTTCATCCTTGGGGTTCAGCAGCGTTTTACGGGTTTTATCGCCGGGTGGCGTTATAGCTTTAGCGTGGCTGCTTTCAGGTTTTTTTTCATCCATCTCGTCGACAATTGTTTCAGTATCTGCGGGCGTTTCTAAAACGACATCTTTTGCGGGCTTATCCGTGCGCATACCTTTGAAAGAGGCCTGCCGGAACACACCATCGCTGGTAACTTCAGCAAAGGCAACTTCGCAAACCAGCTCAGGTTTCAGCCAGGTAGGTTTGGCGCCCATGCGCTGGGGCCGGAAACGCGATGGCTTATCTACATCAGGTTCCTGCTCAAAAGCACTTGTCTTGGTAATAAGCGGCTTAAACTGCTCCATCATTTCTTTCTGCAGCTTGTCAGAAAAACCGGTACCCACCTTGCCCACGTACTGCAGTTTGCCTTTATTGTACACGCCCAGTACCAGCGCGCTGAAGGATTTCGCTGTGCCCTCATTTTTGGTGAAGCCGGCAATTACGGCTTCCTGCCGCCTGCTTACTTTTATCTTCAGCCATTCTTTAGAGCGCAGATCGGATGTGTAGGCGCTATCTGCCTTTTTTGCGATGATACCTTCCAGCCCCATCCGCCCGGCGGCATCAAAAAACGCTATCCCACCTGTATCGAATACCTGGCTTTGGCGGATGCTGTCGTTATCTGTTGGTAAAACTTCCTTTAAAATCGCCTGCCGCCGGACAAGCGGCAAATCCATCAGGCTTTTACCGTTGTACCATAGTATATCAAAAACGTAGTACACCAGGTTTCCGTCAGCCTCGCTGCGCCAGTTCTGCAGCGCGCCGAAATCGGATGTGCCCTTATCGTTGAGTACCACTATTTCGCCATCTATCACCGCATCCATCTTCCAGGTTTGCAGTTGTTTATTGATTGGGTAATATTTGTCGAAGAGCAGGTTATTGCGCGACAGGAGTTCCGCTTCGCCTTTATTGATCGTGGCCAGGGCGCGGTAGCCATCCCATTTCACCTCGTACAGCCAGCCGGGTTCGTCGAAAGGTTCATCTACCAGTGTGGCTTTCATCGGTTTGATATTCCTGGGGATGCCGGCCTTTGGCACTTTTTTTAGCAGCGCGGCAACGTCTATCTTTTCCGCTGGCCGGGTCTCAACCGTTTCTTCCAATTCTTTGTCCACTTCGGGCATGGCCTTTTTCTTTGCGCCGTTCTTTGGTTTTTCTAATGCTTCTTCGTGGCCATGCTGCCAAACGGTGTCGCTGGTCTTTTCCATCGTTCCGATAGTTTTGCCCGAGATTACCGATTTATCTTTTTTGGTGATATCAGTTGACGAAGCAAATTCGTCCTTATGTTTGATCAGCAGCCAGCCGTTCTCACCCATGCCGTGCGTTTTTACCAAAGCATACTCGCCCTGTAGCTTTTCGCCGTGCAATTTTATCTTGAGCGACCCCGATTCCAGTTGTTTAAGAAGATGTTTTTCCTGTGCTTTTTTGCCTTTGATTTCTTCTATCGGCTCATAGGTGCCCTCGTCCCACACTATGACCGTACCGCCGCCATATTCACCTTTGGGGATGAGTCCCTCAAAGCTTCGGTAATCGAAGGGGTGGTCTTCTACCATCATGGCCAGCCTTTTGTTTTTGGGGTCGGTGGAGGGGCCCTTGGGTACTGCCCAGCTTTTGAGTACGCCATCCATCTCCAACCTGAAATCGTAATGCAGCCGTGTAGCATCGTGCTTCTGTATCACGAAGACCAGGTGTTCCTTATCCTTGCTGCTCCCCGCCTTAGGTTCGCGGGTTTTGCTGAAATCACGTTTTTTTGCATATTTCTCCAGTGCCATAGCAATTGGGGTTGATATGGAATAACAATCGGCGCGGGTAAATGGTTTGGACTGAGGGTGTGATGCAAAAAGGCTTCACGGTATTCCGTAAAGCCTTTTTGTTTTGGTGGAGAATATCGGAGTCGAACCGATGACCTCTTGCATGCCATGCAAGCGCTCTAGCCAGCTGAGCTAATCCCCCATAGTTTCCCATTGGGGCTGCAAATATATTATATTGTGCAGAATTTTAAAATTATAAAAAATATTTCTCACAACTCCAGGACTACTTTTTTTGATACTCAATTAAAATTCTATCTTTGCATCCAATTCCTGATTTGTTAATCTTTTAAATATCAAGGAATCATGACAGAGCCACGCTACATATCGCCCCTTTCGCTCACTACCCATTAGGTAGGCAAACACCATGCTTTTTTATTGAAATAAGTTAAGCCGCTTTCGTGGCCATGCTCATTGTTTTTGCCTGCCGAATTAATTTATTGGGCTTTTGTTGAGCGCTCTTAAAAGGGTATATCCTTATTCAAGGACGAAATAGAGATCCAATAACATTTCAAAACATTATTAAACGCAAGTGTGATGAACACACCGGAATGGCCGCGCTATATCAAATCTGCGCGGCAAAAAAGGCGGCTCGTAAAAACCGACAGGGATAAGCAATTGATACAGCTTTACAAAAGGCGCGGGGCATTGTGGCAACAGCGTGCGCAACTGCCTCCGGTTGCCCTTGACGAACCTTATCAAAGCGGGTGGATGCGTTTTTTTGTATTACGCGACGACATAAGGCGCAGCCCGATGGCTGAGTTTTATGAGGCTTTGCTGGCGAAGATAAACACCGTTGAATATCATCATGATAAATCGTTCAGACGGAAAAAGCGGCGCAAGGGGCGATACATTTACAAGGTGAAGGAACAAAAACTACGTGAGTATGATTTGTATGATTGGAATCATCCAAAACTGCACCTAACAGCACGTGAAAAAGTTTGCTTTACCCGCGTAGAGAGTTATAGCATTAAGGCGCATAGTTTACAGGTCAGGTACGTGTTTACCGAACCTTGGCGCTACGTGCTTAAAATAGCCCCGTATATCATAACGCATAAAAAGGCGCTTGATGTAGACATAGAACGGGAGCTGGCATATATGGATGGTTACATCGACGGCAATTATCTCGAACCACGCATCTACCGCTTAACCCGTGGTCGTCGTTATCGCTGGAAGGATGATTTTAAGGAGCCGGCCAAATACATTAACAAATTAAAAAGCATACCCGGGTATGCTTGTAAAGAAGCGTACCTGGAATTAGAAACATAACCCACATGGGCAATTTAAGAACAAAAGATTTAAGTAAAATAGGTTATCATGATGATCAGCTGCGATGCATGGTAATCAGTATAGCCTCTAAAAATTTCAAGCACCACAGTAAGCAGCAATTGCTCGACCTGCTGGTGAATATTAAGAACAACCCGGGCGCCTATTTGGATGATGAACTAACAAGCAAGATAGCCGAAAAGGTGATTGGCAAAACGGATGAAACTCTGTTTAAAACATTTGAATTGCGCAATGAACCCGTAAACTGCGCAATCTATGGCGGAAAGGGCATTGAGCAATCGGCCAAGAAACAAATGGAGCTGGCTAACTTACTTCCTGTGAGTGTACAAGGCGCTTTGATGCCCGATGCGCACATGGGTTTTGGTTTACCTATTGGTGGCGTGCTCGCTACGGATAATGCGATAATTCCTTATGCAGTAGGCATGGATATCGGCTGCCGCATGGCACTATCCATTATTGACGAAAGCGATGGTTTTTTGAAACGGTTTGAATATCAGATCAAACAAGCCTTAAAAAATCATACCCATTTTGGTATGGAAGGTGGCTTGGACGTAAGACAGGAGCACGAGGTGCTGGATAGCACGGTATTCAATGACATTCCGTTTTTGAAACCGCTGCGTAGTAAGGCCGTCAGGCAACTGGGCACATCGGGCAACGGCAACCACTTTGTGGAATTTGGCGAGATCGAACTTTTGGCTGGTAATACATTAGGCTTACCTGCTAAAAAATACACGGCTTTGTTAACGCATTCCGGTAGCCGTGGTTTAGGATCGGCCATTGCGAAGCATTATACGCAGATAGCCATGAATACCTGCAAACTTCCGCGCCACGCACAACAATTGGCCTGGCTGGATACGAACAGCGAAGCCGGCCAGGAATACTGGTTAACCATGATGCTGGCCGGTGATTATGCCAAAGCCTGTCACGAGCGCATACACGATAACCTGTTAAAGGCTTTAGGCTTAAAGGCGCTACAGTTGGTTGAAAACCACCACAACTTTGCCTGGAAAGATCAGTTGGCCGATGGTCGGAATGTGATTATCCACCGTAAAGGTGCCACACCAGCGCACAAAGGTGAGTTGGGTATCATTCCCGGCAGTATGACCACACCAGCTTACCTGGTATCGGGCAAAGGTATCGGTGATGCCTTGTATTCCGCGTCACACGGTGCCGGCAGGGCCATGAGCAGGCAAAAGGCTAAGGATAGTATGACAGTGTCGGCTATGAAAAAAATGCTGAGCAATGCGGGTGTAACCCTAATTGGCGGCACAGTTGAAGAGAACCCCTTAGCCTATAAGGATATTGAAACAGTGATTGCTGCACAGCATGATCTGGTTGATATCCAGGGCAAGTTTTATCCACGTATTGTTAGAATGAATAAGGAGTAGTGATGAAAAAGATGATGATACAAATCACCTCAGGCAAGGGCCCGGCAGAATGCTGCCGGGTTGTAGCCTGCGTGCAAAGCCTGATGATGAAACAGGCCAGGCAACAGGGCATTCAAGTTGAAGTACTGGAAAATAAAGCCGGCGAATTAAACGGCACTTTACTATCTGCAACAATGATGGCCACAGGCCATAACGTGGATGCATTTGTAAAGGAATGGACCGGCACTATACAATGGATAGCGCAGAGCCCTTATCGTAAATTTCATAAACGTAAAAACTGGTTTGTAGGCGTGGCCGTTTTTGATGTGAAGAAACTGATGCAATGGAACCCTAAGGATGTAAAACTGGAAACCTGCCGCTCATCCGGGCCGGGTGGACAAAACGTAAATAAGGTAGAAACTGCTGTGCGCGGCGTTCACCTGCCTTCGGGATTGCATGTTATGGCCATGGATACGCGCTCACAATTGGAAAACAAGAAACTATGTTTGGCCAGGCTGGAAGCTAAAGTAATGGTTTGGCAGACTGAGCAATTGATAGAACAACAACAAGGCCAGTGGCAGGAACATAATGCTTTAGAGCGGGGCAACCCTGTTAAAACCATCAGGGCGGCAATTTAAACAAGCCGTCAAAACAACCGGAGTTTCTCCACTATTCTCCACCAAAAGCCGTCAGATTATTCTGGCGGCTTTTTTCATGGCTAATTGGGCAGGCAACAATATTACCTATATTTGAAACGGGCACCGCCCGGCAATTGATTAATCCGCTCATGCCAGTCATGAAAAAAGGTACAACTTTGGAAGTAGACGGGTCGCAATAAGTGCCGGGGCACGAATTATTCTGTTGGCTCGTCTTTTTTGCCTTCTTTATCTTTTGTGTCAGCTTCACCCATTTCTTGCTTTGAAGTTTTTGCGGGTGGCCAAACATCGTGCTCGGCACTCAATATGGCTTCCACGCGTGTTACAAATACCGTCTCTTTATTAACTTCGGGAGCACCATAAGGGCCAATGCCAAAGCTGTAGTAATGAATCTCCGGCTTCAGTTTCTCGTAAGTTGCCCGCGCATTTACCCAAAGTTCCTGATAACTAAACGTTTTCAAGCCAGTAGTTAAAATAGCCACAATGCTCGAGATAATGAGTACGATAACATTTAAATCCAAAACAGGAGACGTGCTTGCTGTTCCGAATTTTATTTCTTTCAAAGCTGCAAAAACCGGCGTGGTTGCCGAGAGTACAATAAGCACCCATTGAAACTGCTTGTATTTGTTTTGATTTTTTGCTGATGCTGATTTGTAATAGAGCATTTGGCCCTTGTACCTTTCTTCGACGTAATTATTAAACGTTTTCGCGTCCATTGTTTGGGATTTAAAATTGTCTGTGGTGTAAGGTTGAATTAATTGGTATTTTAAATAAAAATGGCACAACGTATTTAGCGTTCACCGTTAATATACTTTATAAACTTATCCATTGCCGGTGATGAAATGTTTTTAGTTTTCAATTTATCCAGTTGAGGAATGAGCAGCCCTTTTAATGTCATAGCCGGAGCCTGCGTAACTATCGTAAATTTTTTCTTATCAAATAGTTGCATCGCAGCATTGTAGTTGTCTTGCAGCAAAAGAACCTGTACCGTTTGCATGTCGGCAATGCCATCGCCATCTTTTATCGTTTTTAATTTTGTGATCATAGCCATCGCAGAATCCGCTTTTTTGGCATATAAATAGCTTATTGCTAAATCTCCATAATTAAGGATCCTTTGTTGCGCAACGGCTTTATTTTGCGGCATTTTTTTATTGAAGGCATCCATCGTAAAAATGGCATTTTTTAAATAAGCGATGCTTCGGCTATAATTAGTGGTAGAATCCCTATAGTACTGTGCAATGAAACGAAAGTCTCCTGCATCTGACACTGCGGTTTTTGTGTCGGTTGTATCTAATAATAGCATGCTTATATTTTGTTGGTGATGTTTCGCAAAACGCGTGTATCGCGCCTGTGTATTTTCAGCTTTGAACAGTAGTTCGGGTGTCCGTAAAAAGAGATCATTGTAGAATTTATAAAGCAGCAATTTTTGGGCGGATGTTATTTTGGTTCTAAACTCTCGCTTGTTAATTAAAGACTGAAACATTAAATCAATTTCCTTTAACGAATGGTTTATTATAGGTATATACTCTTGGTCTCCGGGGTAAAGATTTTTAACAGGCATATCCGTAATATAATTTAATGTTGCTTTATATAGGTTGTTAACGTTGGTGGTATCGTCAAACATTTTTAAAAAACTTTCGTTTTTTCCAAGCCCTACATTGTAATATGCAAATGGAGAAAAATTAGCAATCATTTTATTTTTATATAGTGTTGAACCACGACCTCGGCTCCATAAAAACACTATGCCATCATCGGTTGCTGTTATCATCTGCTGCCCATCCTGTGCAAATGCGGCGTAATTAACAGAGGCCTCACTACCTTTCATTACAGCGATTTTTTTTCCTGTTTTTAACTGCCATAATATCGCGTAATGATCCTTACTCCCGCTTAGCACAAGGCTGTCGCCAGGCGAAATCGAAACACTATTGATATTGTCTGAATGTCCACTGAATATCTTATAAGGCCTGGTGGCCAGCATCCTTTCCGCAATTGGTTTTAAATAATGCTTTGCATCTAATTTGTCACAGATCCTGTCTATACTGTCCAGTTTATTTATTTTCCAGATGCCCACATCGCTTTCCCTATTGCCGGTAACCAAATAGTCATCCTTTGAATCTACAGCGAGGGACGTAATAACAGAATTTGCCCGCCCTTTGGTAGGTCGGTATATCTTGGTTATCCTTATTTTATCTTTTTTTGTTTCGTCTACCCTAAAAATAACAACATATCCGCTCCAATAACCAACGGCTATATGTTTGCTATCATTCAAAAAAAGAGCGATCATTTGGTCATGATCGTTAATAACCGTTTGGGGCAAAACGCCTATTTCTTTGCCCGTTTTATAATTAAACACAATTTGTCCCAAAAGAATAAAGCTTCCATCTTTTGAGACCACGATATTTTTATTGTCATCCCAACCTTTGAAACGCTTTTTTACACGGAATTTCTCGTCTAAGGCCTCAATTGAATCTCCGTGTAACACCAGATAGTTCTTCTTGCCTAACAAATCAAACTCCTTTAAGAATACTGCATCCGGTGACTTATAAGTCGGCGTCTGCAGGCCGCTTTTTATATCCAATTTTAACAGGCCGCCTGTTTCCAATACATTAATCTCCTTGTTGTCCGGAGAAACATTTGCAGATATTAATTCTGTAGATACGGGATACGACCGTTGCATATAAGCGTAATTCAGGGAATCACAATTGCTTATAAACAAGTCCATCTTCTTGTCGTTATTATAGGTGTTCCTTGCCTGTTCGGCTATAACAAGGCTTAAAGTAGGGTTCTCTTTTCTTATCGTTTTTAATATGGTGAGTATTCGGTCTTGCCTGGCATCCATTTCATTCTTCTTCGCATTGCGCAAAATTATTCCGCCGAAAATGATGAGCAGGAGTGTAGTTACCACCGTTACATAAAGAATGAGCATGTATCTTCTCTTGCTGGCTTCCGCAGCCAACTTAGTTTCAAATTCGCGTTGGTTTATTTTTGCTTGCTGTTCTGCTTCTATTTTATCACGTTCTGCTTTTTCTACAGCTTGTTTGAACTCAAACTCGGCGGCCTCCTTTATTTTCTGTTTTTCGCGTTCCTCTCTTTCCTTCGCTTCAAGTCCCAAAATATCGTCGTTCATAGGCTGTATAAACCTGTCGTGACATAACTGGTAAAATTTTTCGGCACCCGAGGGTATCTCCCTTATCAATCCTGTTGAAAGCAGTGTGTTGACAATCGTCTCATCTAACTTTTTAGTCGCGCGGTTCACCAATAAAGCCGAGAGCACCATATTCCGGCTTCCGCTGACTACCAGTAACGACACTATCGCTTTTCGTTTCTGATTGAATTCTTCATCGCTTAATACTATTTTTTCGGCTGCTATCTTTTCTTTAACATCCTCCCAGGTATCAAGGTAAAAATCGTTGATGATATCGCCTATAGGGGGTACATCACCTTGCAGTATTTTCGTTTTGTTTACCGAAACAACCTCATCATCTTTTATATTCAGCACCACTTTTCTCTCTATCCTGCTGCATACGATTTGTATCTGCATAGGGTCAACAAGTTCGGTAACGGTATCTTTAAGTTCTGATAAGATGGTTTCAACCGCATCTTTTTCTACGGTAAATATCGGCGACCAAAAATCTCCTTTTGCTTGTGATGGCTTATTAATTGCCCGGCGGGCCTCGTCAACACTTAATGGCTTTAGTACAAAATCATTTTTTAATATGTCGGGGAAATAGTCAGATAACAGGCTCATTGTACCCAATTTATCTTCCCTTACCACAAACAGTAATTTTACTTCGAGGGCTTTATTAAAAAAGTCGCTGTTTTTATTAAATTCTTCGCGTTGCTTTTTTGATAAGTTTTTACGGGAGAATATGACAGACGTTTGTTTCTGAATTTCTTTATAGATCTGGTCAGGGATATTCGGGCTTAATAATTCTGCAATGGCCTTTTTAAAATCTAAAACCTCATCTGCAGAGAAGCGCTGCAGTTCTTCGAACTGATCGAATATGAGCAGCAGTTTATTTTGGCCCTTTTCTTTGGAAAACTTTTTCGCAAGTAGCCAAAGGCTTTCTTCCGTATCTGCTATATAAGGTAAGCTTTGCGCGCTAAGAGCGGGGAGCATGTCTTTTATTTTGTCTATAACATCGTGCAATAAAGATGTACCGGCAACAGACTCCGTAAGGTCTTCATTAACTATTTTTTTTTTCCGATCGAACCGGAAAGTAACAGGAAAATATTTGGTTTTATTTTTTTTTAAAAGAGGTATAAGGCCGGCTTGTATCAATGAACTTTTCCCCGTGCCCGATTCCGCATGTAACACGGTTGTATTACTTAACGCCACTTGAGTAAACAATTTTTGCGAGTCGTCAACTCTCCCACAAAAAATGTCGTAATCTTCGTCGGTAAAATAGCTTAACCCGGGATAACGGAACCTTTTTTTCATTTTAATTTTCCTTTAATTTCGCCTTAATTGTTTTCATTAAATCCGAAAATTCGTCCTTCCTTTGCTCAACTATTTCATACTTTTTCTTTGTGTTCAAAATCACGTCGTCGTACGAAATTGAAAAGTTTTTCTTGTCACCTGCTCTTAAAATGAACTCATCAACAAACCGGTAAATTTTAACGCAGTTGTTAAACTCCATCCTTCCAAGCTTGTTGGGGTCGTTTAATAGCACCTGGCTCTTATCATACCAATATTTTTTATAGGTTTTCTCCAGCTCCTTCTTGGCTGTTTCATCTTTAATAATTCTTGAGGCATCTGCCATTAATATTATAAATACCCTTTTCTCGGGGTCGTTGTACTCAAGCACTCTTAAAGCCTCTATCATACAGTATTCCGATTTTAGATACTTATCCGTAACAACGATGATGACTGTTTTCCCGGCCCCGATAGTGTGCATAAACGAATCGATGCTATCGCCGTAACTCAGGTCATCTCTATCCCTAAACAGAGTATATAAATTCGTTTCTCCTTCTTCCTTTTTATTAAATTCCTGTTGGATCAGGTTAACGATATTTTCCCGCCTCTCATTTAACTCAACGCCTGGTTTGTTGTTATTCGCTTTATCATTCCAAGCATAAGAAATAAAAGTGCTGTAACGCCCGGTAGGGCTTGGTTTGCGAAGCTTGTCACCACATCGTTTGATGATATTGTGAATGCATTCCATCGAATTCTCCGTAGTGAAGTTCATATTGAAGGACTTCTTCATGATGACACCTACATTTTCGCTTTCGTTGATGAATGGCGTACAAATATTTTTCTTGGGTTGCAAACCAAGTTTATGGCAGATGAGCTGATAATACCAGGAATCGAATTTAAAACCCAAAAACAGGAAACTGTTGGCTGTATTTTTTACGTAATATTCGATGTTTACGGGTGTAGATTTTTCCGGTAAGAGGTCCTGGATAGATTGATATAGCTTACTGTGCGTAAATATCAAGGACTGATCCACCCCAATTACGCCAAATATATTATATATCACGGGCATCCGTTTTGTGGGAATTGGCAGTGATTTAAATTCTTTAATGGATTCCTTTGTAAAATACCCGTCCTTAAATTTTATGTTCTTAGCGTTGTAGACCTTATTTAGCGCAATATCCGGGCAAACATTAATTATTAAAGGGAATTCGATGCGCGAAATCATCTCCAATAAAACAGGGTCGCCAACCTCCTCATAAAATTCTGATACTTGCCTTACAATTTTATTTTCGTCGGTACTATCGTTAAAATAAAAAAGATTATCGCGCCCAAGGTATTTTGATTTTGGGGCACTTTTTTTGATGATTTCCCTAAAATATTTTTTATACCCTACGCCACCCTTATTAACAGATAGTTCCGGCCCTAATATCAACACGCACTGCCCCCTGGTTGATAGGATATTGTCGGTTATAGTTTTATAAAGGGATTCGATATCTTCAGACATAATATTAGCATAAGGTTTATTACACTCTTTTTATTACCAGTATATTCCGTAGTGTTGCTAAAAATACAATACGCTGACTACCAAACAATAATAAAGAGCACCCCCAAATATTAAATCAGAGTTTGTTTGATGATTAAAAAGCGTTGTTTATTATGGCCACGGCTAATAAGGAATAGTGAAATGAAGATAAATACTTTATATCAGGTATGCAATAGGTGTTTTCACGGTATTTTTGCTAATAATAATATATATTAAAATATCTTTTAACGGTATTATCACATATAGAAAACGCCCTTTTTTTAAGGTTTATTTCAACTGCATTGCCAGGCATTCGTTTGCTTGTGGAACAATTAAGTGCCTATATTTGAAACGGGCACTGCCCGGCAATTATTAACCCGCTCATGCCCGTCATGAAAAAAACCACTGTTATGCTCATCTGCCTGTTCGCCGCTTTTGCCTCAGAGGGACAAAACCCTGTAACGCCCTTTGATAAAGCGCCCGAATGGAGCAAGAGCGCCATATGGTACCAGATATTCCCCGAACGTTTCCGCAACGGCGATAGCAAAAACAACCCCAGGCCGCAGGATATCAACATCCCGCCCATGGGCCAAACTGCCCCAGAAGGATGGACGGTTAATCAATGGACCGAAGATTGGTACGGCCAGCAGGGCTGGGAATTGAACCGCAGCTTTAACGACAATATGTACTACCGCCGCTACGGTGGCGATTTGCAGGGCGTTTTAGATAAACTCGATTACCTACAAAACCTGGGCGTAACCGCCCTGTTCATGAATCCGCTGAACGATGCACCCTCGGCGCATAAATATGATGCCCGCAATTATCACCATATCGACGTAAACTTCGGGCCCGATCCGGAGGGCGACATCAAGCTCATCGCTACTGAAAACCCTGCCGACCCAGCCACCTGGAAATGGACTGCCGCCGACAAGCTGTTCCTGAAATTGGTGCGCGAGGTGCACCGCCGCGGCATGCGCATCATTATGGATTACTCCTGGAACCACACCGGCGTTATGTTTTGGGCATGGCAGGATGTGCTCAAGAACCAGTCGCACTCGGCGTATAAAGATTGGTACGAGATAAGTTCATTTGACGATGCCAACACCCCGCAAAACGAATTTGCCTACACCGGCTGGGTGGGCGTTGCCAGCCTGCCCGAGATACGCAAGGTTGATGTTAGCACCCACCGCCAAAACGGTCAGCCCTATGAGGGCAATATAAACGAAGGCGCCAAAAGGCACATCTTTGCCGTAACGCAACGCTGGTTGGCGCCTAATGGCAAGGCTACTGACGGTATCGACGGCTTCCGCCTGGACGTTGCCGACCAGATAGGCCTCGGCTTCTGGCGGGATTTCCGCAGGGAAGTGCGAAGCATAAAACCTGATGCTTATTTGGTGGGCGAGATTTGGTGGGATACCTGGCCCGATAAACTGATGGACCCGACACCCTACACCCAGGGTGACGTATTCGACGCCGTGATGTTTTACCAGGCCTACCGCCCGGCACGCTATTTCTTCGCCAAAACAGATTTCCCGCTGGATGCGGCGCAGTTCAGGAACGAGTTAGAGCACGAGTGGAACCGCCTGCCCGAGGATAAGCGCTATGCCATGATGAACGTATCGAGCACGCATGATACCCCCCGCCTGCTTACCGATTTTTATAACACCAATAAATACAAATTCCAGGCAAACCCGCGCGATAACGCCAATTACCACACCGGCAAACCCGACGCGGAAACTTACAAACGCCTGCGCCTGTACCTGGTACACTTGTTCACCAGCATAGGCGCGCCCCAAATATGGAACGGCGAGGAAATGGGCATGTGGGGCGCCGACGATCCCGACCCGCGTAAACCCCTCTGGTGGCCCGATTACCAATTCGCCGATGAAACCCGCAACAACCTGCAACCGGGCGACAAGCAATACGATAAGGTTGGCTTTAATCAGCAGCAATTCGATTGGTATAAAAAACTCATCGCCATACGCAAGGATAACCCTGTACTGGCAAATGGCAAGATAGAGTTTATAGCTGCTGAAGGCCATACCCTCATCTATAGAAGATATGACGACCAAAACGAAGTGCTGGTATTCTTCAACCTGGAGGATGGGGCAATTGCTTACCCCTTGCAGCCGGGCACGGTGTACCAAAACGTTTTAAATGATGAAACCATCAGTAGCGTATTGCGCCTTGAACCATTGAAAGCGGCCATCTTGGTAATGCGGAAATAATAAATACAAATTCGGCTATATGTAAGGCGAATACCACAATCAACTATAATCCGTAATGGAATATAAATTGCAACAAATTCGCTAAAACTCCGTATGAGTGGGTATCAGGTTAATCGAATAAAAGTTCGAGGGATTGGCATTATTACCTGCCGAAACCTATAGTATTATTTTACCGCTGTAATATTTATTTTTACTTAAACATCCGGTGGGGCAGTTAAAAAATCATTTGCAACAAAATCACTAATGCGATAAAATGAAGCAAATATTTCTTTTTATTTCGTGTTTATGCCTGCTTAACCCCGGTTTATCTTATTCGCAAACCCGCGATCTTAAATTCAAGCAACTTTCTACAAACCAAGGGCTTTCGCAAAGCCATGTAAGCGCCGTTTTGAAAGACAGCAGGGGTTTTATGTGGTTTGGCACAGAAGATGGTTTGGATAAGTATGATGGCTATAAGTTTACCCATTACAAACACAACCAAAATAACAAAACCACCATTATTGATAATTATGTTTTAGCACTAACCGAAGATAGTGCCGGTAATTTGTGGATAGGCACGGAAAGCGGGCTCGACAGGTTCGACCGTGCAACCAATACATTTATCCATTACCCAAACAACAATTTAGCACTTTCGGTTAAGTCTGTTTTTTGGGATGCGCAAAAAAGGATATGGCTGGGCACCAGTATGGGGCTGTATTTATTTAATGCGGCAAACGGTACGTTTAAGAAATTTACGCACACCAGTGAAAGCACACACCGTTTAGCCGACGATTTTATATACCAGGTTACCCAGGATAATAATGGCCTGCTTTGGATAGCAACGGATAATGGCTTGTATCAATTTAACCCGCAAAATGGCAAGTTTATCCGCTACGCACACGATCCCGCAAACAAAAACAGTATAGGCGCCAGTTGGGTAAAAGCTGTTTATAAAGATAGCAAAGGGAATATTTGGGCCGGCACGCATGGCGCCGGGCTGGCGTTGTATAACTCAAAAAACAATTCGTTTACAAATTTTAAGCACAACCCTAATAACCCCAACAGTATCAGCCATAATGATATCCTTTCGATGCTGGAAAGCAACGACGGCAAATTGTGGGTAGGGACAGAGAACGGTGGGCTTAATGTATTTGACTACCGCGCCAATAAGTTTAATGCCTACACATTTGATGCGAACGACCCATCCAGCCTTAGCAGCAACTCGGTTTATTGCCTGTATAAAGATGATGTCGGAAATACGTGGATAGGTACGTATTCGGGCGGCGTAAATTTTTCACCCCGGTTTGGCAATAAGTTCAACACCTACAGCCAAATCCCCAACAATCCCAATAGTTTATCAAATAACAACGTGCTATCCATATCGGGAGACGGCAACAGCGACAATATTTGGATAGGCACCGATGGCGGCGGTCTTAATTTATTCAACAGGAAAACAAAAACCTTTGTGCATTACCGCCAAAATAGTACCAGCGCCCGCTCTGTAAGCAACGATTACATAATGGCGATTGTGCAAATAGATGAAAACCTGATGGCGCTGGGGTACCACATTGGCGGGTTCGACTTGTTCGATAAAAGAACGGGTATTTTTAAGCATCACATGCCGCAGGCAAACAACCAGAACAGCCTCTCCCTATCGGATGTTAACAATTTGTATAAAACCCGCGATGGCAATATATGGATAGGAACCTGGAAAGGGGGGCTTAATCATTACAATGTTAAAACCGGTGTTTTTACACACTACCGCAATAAACCCGGAGATAGCACCAGCATTGCAAGCGATATCAGCAATATTATATTTGAGGATAAGCAAGGCAATATATGGGTGGGTACCGATAGCGGGCTGGAAATGCTGAATATCAAAAGCGGCCGCTTTACGCATTATAAACATGATGAAGGGAATAAGCACAGCCTATCAACCAATACTATAGAAGCTATTGCCGAGGCGGGCAACGGAGATATGTGGATTGGCACCAACGGCGGTGGTTTAAACTATTTAAACAGGCGCACCCAAACATTTACCGCATACACCGAAAACGATGGCTTACCCAACAATACGATTTATAACATTTTAAAAGACCGTAAAGGTAATTTATGGCTAAGCACCAACAAGGGGCTCTGCCGGTTCGACCCTAAAACCAAAGCAACCAGGAACTACGGTGTTTCTGACGGGTTACAGGGAGATGAGTTTAAAGGGCATTCCAGTTTTCAAACTGAGGACGGTGAAATGTTTTTTGGCGGTGTAAACGGTTTCAGCACCTTTCATCCCGATAGTTTAAAAGACAATAGCTTTATTCCACCGGTATATATTACTAATTTTGAGATATTTAACAAACCGGTTGTTGCCGGCGGCGAAAAATCGCCACTGCAGAAAGATATCAGCGAAACAAGCACTCTAAACTTATCCTACAAGCATTCTGTATTTACGTTTGAGTTTGCAGCCCTTAATTATACCTTCCCCGAAAAGAACCAATACGCTTATAAGCTGGAGAATTTTGATAAAGACTGGAATTATGTTGGCAGTAAACGCACAGCCACCTACACCAACCTCGACCCGGGGAATTACACATTTAGGGTTAAGGCCTCAAATAACGACGGTAAATGGAACGACAAAGGCACGGCTATCAGTATCTACATAAAACCTCCTTTTTGGCTTACCTGGTGGTTTAAATTAGCCGCGGGTTTACTATTTGCTTTTAGTGGGCCTGCGTTTTACTTTATTCGCACACGCGCTATTCAGAAACAGAAAACCGAACTGGAGCGGCAGGTTAAAGAGCGCACAGAGCAATTAGCGCGTGCAATAGAGGTTGAAAAGAAATTGGCACTGGAGGCAGAAGAAGCTAACAAGGCTAAAAGTATATTTTTGGCTACCATGAGCCATGAGATACGCACGCCTATGAACGGCGTGATAGGCATGGCAGCCTTACTTGGCGAAACCCCTTTGGATGACGAACAGCGGGCCTTTGCCGAATCTATACAGACCTGCGGCGAAGACCTGCTGGCGGTGATCAATGATATTTTAGATTTTTCTAAAATAGAATCGGGCAATATGGAGCTGGAAGAAAAGGATTTTAGCCTGCGTACCTGTATTGAAGAAGTTTTTGATGTATTTACGGTAAAAGCAGCGCATTTAAAGCTGGATTTGGTTTACCAGATAGATTACAATGTGCCTGCCCAAATAATTGGCGACAGTTTAAGGCTTAGGCAGGTACTCATCAATTTAATAAGCAACGCTATTAAGTTTACAAAAAAGGGAGAAATTTTTGTGAACGTGCGCTTACTTAGCATTTCGCATGATAACCAAATTGAACTGGGTTTTGATATAAAGGATACCGGCATTGGTATCCCTGCCGATAAGCTGCACCGCTTGTTCAAAGCATTTTCACAGGTAGATTCGTCAACAACACGGCAGTACGGCGGCACGGGTCTTGGCCTGGTTATAAGCGAACAATTGGTAAGGTTAATGGGCGGCCAAATTAGCGTAGAAAGCGAAATTGGCAAAGGAAGTACGTTCCGGTTTGCTATCCGCTCGCAAAAAAGCATGCTGCCCGAGCCAACCCATGAAAATTATGACATGAACGGTTTTGCCAACTTTAAAATTTTGGCTGTTGATGATAATGATACCAATTGCCGCATTTTAAAAGGCCAGTTAGAACAATGGAAATTAAACCCGGTGATTGCAAAATCGGGCGAACAGGCACTTAAAGCATTAACTGAGGCGAACGATTTTAAACTGGTAATTACTGATATGCAAATGCCCTCGATGGACGGCATACAACTGGCAACCATAATCCGCAGCGAATATCCCGAATTACCAATAATGCTGTTAAGTTCGGTAAACTATATTTTGCATAAAGATCATCCCACCCTTTTCTGCTCCATATTAACCAAGCCGGCAAAGCAGCATATTTTATTTAAACACATCGTAAAGGAACTTAGCAGGCAGGTAAATTCAACTGTGAGCGATCATCAGCAGCCCGATACGCCTAAACGGGCACTGCCGGAGAACTTTTCGGAAATGTATCCCTTAAGTATTTTGGTAGCAGAGGATAACCAGATGAACCAGAAATTGATCATGAAAATTTTGAGCAAACTGGGGTTTGAGGTCGACCTGGCTGCAGACGGCCTGGAGGCCCTGGATTTTGTGAATAAAAAAACGTACGATGTTATTTTGATGGATATACAAATGCCAAAAATGGATGGCCTGGAAGCCACGCAAATAATAAAAAAACGTTTCCCAAACCGCCCGGCTATCATCGCTATGACAGCCAACGCGCTGCCAGCCGACCTGAAGACTTGTATGGATGCAGGCATGGACGACTATATAAGCAAGCCCTTTAAATTGGACGATCTGGTTCACAAACTGCAAAAATGGGCTTCTGCGGTTTAGCGGTTGCCAGGGTTACCTATTAATGTACACAACCAGAAATGCGTTTTATTGCCACACCTGGCATGTGATGTTTGTCCCGTTTTATTTTATAGAAATGTTGGACAGATCCGGTAGAATTGGCCAGACCGGAGGACAGCATACCCAACGTTTTTTGCCCCTTGCGACAGGCTTAAATTTGCTGAAATACCTTCAAAAATCTGCGTTTTTCTGTGTTTTTTGCGTGTTTTTACGTTTTGTTATCGCTTTTTCTTTGCAAGCATAAAAAGGGCGAAATTTGCATGGAATGGCCGTTTTTGGCTAAATACGGCCTGTGCAGGCCCTGAAAAAAATTCCCGCTTTTTCCAATAAATCGTACAGTTTTAGCTATGGATTTCCAGGAAATTCCAGGGTGGTAGACGGGGAAGAGGCATCAAATGCTATGGGGAAATTATTGCCACCGACGTTATGGGTTGAGGGTAGTCTTGAATTCATGATAGGAATGTTCGTGAGGTCAGAAGCTGGATTACAAGATGTGGGCTGATTGAGGAAGGTAAGATGGCAAATGATAATAAAGTCTAATTCAAGTTATTAAAGAGCTATATTTATTCATCATGCTTTTAGATTTTAACACGCTTGTAGAAGCTGGGAATATCGGTTTTTTCAACAGTTGCGAAGTCACGCAACTGTTCTTGATAGACAAAGTCGATAAGACCGTCACCAATTTTTTTATAATTGCAGTTCTGCAAGAATCCGGTTTCACGGGTAGGAATCAACGTTTTCTAGGTGATAGGGTGCCCGTGACAAAAACTATTTCTTTGGGCATTCAACAATACCACTTAAGCATACCAGAATTAAAGACAGTTTTCGAAGAATTACATGAGTCTGGGAGATGGAACTATGAAGGCGATACAAGATTGAAGATAAAAGCAGAAAAGAAATTGCCAAAACAATATATTCTACATACCGATGGCAATTCTATCAATAAGGCTTTGAAAAACAACTTTGATGTTGGTTGCTATATCCTAGAATTCTTTGATGAAACCAAAACTGAACTTTCCTTTATTCTAGACTACAAGGAAAGAAAAAAATATGAGGCGCTTTGTGAACGCGTCAAACATATAATACCAATCGACCTCACCACTCTGCGAGACCGTGCTGGCAATGTTATTTTCCAATTCCCGATAAATTTAGTCGATATTTCATCATCATCTCTAACAGACAAAAAGGGTGTTAATATTTCCTTTGCGTGGCATCATCTTGTAAAGAATATACCTGACTGCTTGATAGAAGTGAATTCTAAACTAGATAAGAATTATATGGGGGCGGCATTGGTAGACTATGAAAAAAAAACTACGCAGATTGTTACCATTGGTAATAATGATCAGAAAACAACAATCAATTTATGGCGTAGGCAGCCAAACCTTTTGTTATTTAGTTTTCAAGGAGCTTATCTCAACGCTCTCTCCACAAATATGGGTGTTGTATTTCCGGAGCCGAGGATGTTTGAAATAGATGGAGTGATTCAAAAAGTCGAGATTGCTAGCGTCCAAAGGTTTACTGTGGGGGAAACTTCTAAAAAAATCTATAGCCGACATATTTCTAGTCGCTTATATAACGAAGAACAGGAACGGCTGGAACGATCACTAGCATTTAAACAGTATGGCATACACAACGATCAAAGGGATGAAGCACTGCGTGATTTGCGAAAGTTGATTGAAACTTATGATGAAGCTGGAGTTTACCTATGGGATCCTTATCTCCGACCCGAAGATATTTTACAAACCTTATATTTTTCAAAAACCGCTAATGTTCCACTTCTTGCAATTGGGGCACTCAACGATAGTGTGGCAAAAATATATGGTTATCTTCCACCAAAACAGTATCGGTCAAAGTTTAGACGGATATTAGATATACTTTTCGAGAAAAAAGCAGGGCCTAAGGATTACATCCAGATCTTGTTAGACGACTTTAAGAGCAAATTAGCCATTCCTACGAGTAATAATTTGGGGTTGAAGTTAGAATTCAGATGTCAGCGTCCTGGATATGGCTGGGCTTTTCATGACCGGTTTCTAATCTTTCCAGCAACAGAAGATCGTCCCGCCAAAGCGTACTCTTTAGGAACATCAGTCAATTCCTTTGGAAAAAACCATCATCATATTTTACAGGAACTGTCTCATCCGCAACGTGTAGTCGATGCATTTGAAGAATTATGGAAAGTGCTTGACAATAACAATTGTATCGTATGGAAATCACGGTAGATATATTAAATAAAGTGTCAGCCAAACAGGCACGTCCATGTGTTACTTTCCAATCTTATTTTGACAAATGGCAACAATCTAGCCCGGTAGAGATTGTAAATGGAAATCTTGATAACAGTGCGCACGAAATTTGGTCTACAATCAGAACAATTTTGGCGAAATTAGACTATCCTAAGAATAGAGACGAAGCCGAGTCTGAGCTTGCTGAAATTGTAACATTTCTCCATGCCACTTTTAAAAAAGCGTTTGAGGAAACCAACCTTCGCGACCTCCTAATTTTTCTCTGCGTTTATTCCGCCTTAACTTCACGCGTCAATTGGGGCAGCAACAACGATGTGACTATCAATTATTTTATCGAATTAAATAATATCCATCCTGATAAAATTGAAATGTTGACGGGAAAGGTATTTGACATGGTCAAGATGTTTCGGGCTCAATTATCGGCACCTCAGAACACACCGTATCATGAAAAGGAAATGTTTGATAACTATTTTGCTGGCATTGCAGATGGGAAGCTGATGAAGGTCTATAATCTAATCCAGTCTATGGAAAACGGAAGAGGTATCATGACAGGAAATCTGATTGAACAACTATATAACGTACTTTTTTCGTTAAACCCTGAACAATTCGCCAATTTACTCCGACTTAAATCTCAACCCGTCGAGTTTATTTCCGCCCTTCAATGGATGTCTAAAAAAGACCTTATTGGGCTGTCATCATATACATTTTCAAATCAATGGCTGCTATTTGAAATACTGAGGCAATTATCCGATGCACGTCAAAAAGAAGAAATTAAATATGAAATCAAGGCTGGGGCAATATTATTTGCTCAAATTTATTCGCTGTCAAAATCGTTTTATTTTCAGGTGCTCAATTATTTTAAGTCAGATTTACTTAGGAATGCCTCAATTGGGCGCCAATTATCCGGGATGTCTCGAGTAGATTTGAGTGAGGTTATCACAAATTGCTTTCATTTCAAAGCGTCGGATAGCAACACAGCCGCAAAAAATCAGCTTTTAAATCAATTTGCCAAGCGTGCAAACGCTGATCAGATTAATGTTTTTTTGAAATTGGTTTTCGATAAATGGCTTTCTTTCATGGAAAACCTTGAACATGATCAAAATTATTATATCCATGAGCTTGTACAAACTGACTATTTAGATTATATCGTCGAATTTAGGGTTCGCAACGCCGAGCAAGAGCCTTTAGACAAGGAAGTGGAAATTATTGTTCAGACTATAGCTTCCATTAATGAAAAATGGTTTATTTCCAAATCGGCTAGAAACAACTACTTCTTTGTGAAATTATCTGAACTATACATACTAAGTTGCTCTGTTCGCGAATTAGCAGTGCAGGGAATAAGCGCGGAATCCGATAAATGGAACATTTTGTTTAATAATCAGATATTTCGGAGTGTGTTTTTAAAGAATGATAATATTCAAATAATGAACCTAATCAAACAAAACTTTAATCATCTCACACGTTAAGGAGACGACGGCTTTAAAACATCAATTCGTGGATAAGAATCAATCAAATAAAACCACATTGACATTTTTTACTTCCCCGTTAATTATAATGCATTATTCAACCTAATATGCAAAATGCTGCAAAATCACCGATGCGGTCCAAATTCTTGTAAAAAAGTAAAGCCCCTGATGGGCAGGGGCCTTTACTAACCAATTATAAACCTAAATTATGAGAAGACTATTTTATGTATCAACCGACTATGTCGTTGTTGATGGTGTAAAAGTAACACTTAGTTTTGAATTACAAAGAATTTATTTGTAATTTTTTTGTCATCCTTATATCAATGTACTTTTTTCGTTATTGTATTATCAAAGATAACGCAAATTACTTGAAATATTTTCAATTTTTTATGAATTTTTGCTGACCGAATGTTAAAAATACTTTAACACCTTTGTTAATATCTTAAAAAATGGCCGTTACAACACATAAGCCCGAATTAACCACTACCACTCTCTGGGTAATGACAATTACCACCGGGCTTGTTGTGGCCAACCTGTATTATAACCAACCCTTGCTGGAAGATATGGCCCAAACCTTCAGCGTAAGCAATGGTAAGGTGGGTCAGCTATCCATGCTTACCCAACTGGGCTACGCCGCCGGCATCTTTTTCGTAATCCCGCTGGCAGATATGGTGAAGCGCAAGCGTTTAATGCTTATCGAATTTGCCTTCATCGTTTCGGCACTGCTATTAACCGCCTTTGCGCCTAACATACATATACTATTGTTATCAGGGTTTTTATTAGGCGCAGCATCGGTTATGGGTATGCTGCTGGTGCCCATGGCCGCGCATCTGGCCAGTCCGGCGGAGCGGGGCAAAAAAATCGGCTTCATCATGAGCGGCTTGTTGATAGGCATTTTGCTGTCGCGCACGCTCAGCGGTTTCGCGGGTGCTCATTTCGGCTGGCGCGTTATGTATATCATAGCGGCGGGCATTATGGTACTGATGTGGCTGCTCATCTACCTGATGCTGCCCGAGGTTGAGCCCGATTATAAAGGCAACTACCGCCAGCTGATGCAGTCGCTGGTAGATCTGGCGAAGAACGAACCCAAGCTGCGCCTGGCGGCCCTGCGTGGCGCGCTTTGTTTCGCCGCTTTCAGCGCATTTTGGACCACCCTGGTATTCATGCTCAAACAGAACTTCAACGAGGGCAGCGATGTGGCCGGTGCCTTCGGGCTAGTGGGTGCTTTCGGCGCCATCGCCGCCGGACTGATGGGCCGCCTGAGCGATAAGATGGATGCCTACAAATTATCAACCATCACTTTGGCACTCGTATTAATTTCGTTCGTCATCTTCTGGTTTTCGGCATATAGCATAGCGGGCTTAATTATCGGCGTTATTATTATGGATATGGGGGTGCAGGCTACGCACATCTCTAACCAGGCTATCATCTTCTCGCTTAACCCGGCGGCGCGCAACCGCATCAATACCGTGTACATGGTGGCCTATTTTATAGGCGGTGCCACAGGTACCTTCCTGGCTACACGTGTTTGGGGCGTTTACGGTTGGCCGGGCGTATGCGTTATCGGCATCGTGTTGTCGGCCATTGCTATCATCATACACATGGCAACGCGCAAAACCATGCAGCGGAGCGTCTGAAAACGGACACCGTACACTTTTACCGAACACTCGCTGACCACCAATTACCACACCCTGCACTAATTTTTTGTATAGCATCCGTAGGGGATCCCCTTAAAACCGTTTAAAAAGGCCCATTTTCTACGTTTTTGTACATAACGTAAAAAAAAAAAGCTGCCAGCTGCCACTTTTTTTTGGCGCTGCCGGTTTTTTGGCACAGAGTTGGAATAAGTATAATCAAACGGAGACACCATGGAAATCGATAAGAAACCAGAAGCGCCGGCAGAACAAAAGGAATGGGAAAACCCGGTAGCCCCGGAAAAACCAGCCGACCACAGAGAAGAAGAACAACTGGAAAGGCAAATGAGGGAGGCGAAGCGCAGGCACGACAACCTCGAAGAAAACCAGGACGAAGCAACAGACAACGAAACAAAAAACTAATAATTTAAAAATATTGACTATGAAAACTTCAACGAAAAATACATCGGTAAGCAAATTGGCAACCCGTTTCGACAGGGAATTGAAAGTAATCTTAATGAGTGATTTAAAAGCTATCAAGGCCGTTAGAGACCAAATGATGGCCATAAACGCCAACCGTTTAAGCATAGCCTAAGCAAAACAAACCTTGTAAACACCTTATAAAGCATCTACCTATGAAAGCCTACAAAAAACCAGCTACCAGCAAACTTTTTGCCCGTTTTGATAACGAATTGAAAAACTTATTAATGGAAGACCTGAAGGCTTTAAAGGAGAGAGGCCTATTTACCACCCGCAACAACCAGACTGCACAACAAACTTTGTCGGCCGCCTGATCTACATATATTCTTTATCTATCTAAAACAGTCCTTTGAGAAAAGTGAGGCTCGGCAGTAATGCGGAGCCTTATTTTTTTGAGGCATATTTAACGATAAGCGCAGCCGTTTTGGCCGATGCGCCGGGCGTGCCCATCCTCTCGTCGAGCAAATCGTAGTTGGCCAGCATCTGTTGGCGGTAATCGACTAGCCCTACCAGTTTATCCAGTTCGTTGGAGATGCTGTGAGATTCACAGTCCTGCTGTATCAGTTCTTTTACTACCGGCTTATCCATAATGAGGTTTACCAGCGATATGAATTTTATCTTCACCAGCATTTTGGCAATGCCAATGGTTAGCGCGTTTCCTTTGTAAACCACCACCTGCGGCACATTGAGCAGGGCGGTTTCTAAAGTGGCCGTGCCCGAGGCCACGATAGCGGCTTCGGCATTGGCCAGCAAATCGTACGTAGCATTGAAGACCACAGGGATATGCACACCGCCGATATACTGTGCATAATACTGGGCATCGAAAGTTGGCGCACCCGCAATCACGAATTGGTAATTGGTAAAGCGTTCGGCAACCTTGGCCATATCGGGCAGCAGGCGGCTAATTTCTTGCTTGCGGCTACCGGGCAACAGGGCAACGATCTTTTTGCCCGAAAGCAGCATATTATTTTTAAGGAAATCGGGGTTGGGTGTAAAGGCGGCCACGGCATCCAGCAGCGGGTTGCCTACGTAATCGATATCCATGCCCCAGGTTTTGTAAAACTCCACCTCAAACGGCAGGATGCAAAACAAGTGGTCGACAGACTTTTTTATCTTTAAAACCCGTTTCTGGTTCCAGGCCCACACTTTGGGCGAGATATAGTAGCAAACCAGCAGCCCTTTCTTTTTGGCAAACCCGGCTATCTTGAGGTTAAAGCCGGGGAAATCTATCAGTACTAAAACATCCGGCTGATAAGCCACAATATCCTTTTTGCAAAGGCTCATATTTTTGAGGATGGTGCGCAAGTTGGCTACCACTTCTACAAAGCCCATAAAGGCCATATCCTCGTAGTGCTTTACCAGGGTGCCCCCCTCGGCCTGCATCAGGTCGCCGCCGAAATAACGGAACTCCGCTTTGGGGTCTTCCGCCTTCATTGCCTTCATCAGATTCGCGCCATGCAAATCGCCGGAGGCTTCGCCAGCAACCAGGTAATATTTCATGCTGCAATGATAATAAGTAATTTATTGTTTATCGATGATTGAATAGCTATTTTAGTTTTACCATGATTGAGTTAGCAATAGTCAATAACAGAAAAATTTTTTATGAAAAATACAGTACAGAAGTTCCATGGAGTAAACATCTTCCAAGCGAAAACTGGTTGGCTTTTGTAATAGCTGCCAATCAGCCCAAAACCAAGTTATTTGAGATTTCTAATAAGTTGATTGATCAAAATGCTTGTTACGTTTGTGCAACAGGTGAGCAAGGCGAATTGTTGCATGATATTATAGACGAAGAAATTGTATACCGAAAAGTAGACCCTGATTATGAATTTGATTATTTGCCACCTTTCGATATTATGACTAGCTGGGACAATGAAATAGAGGAAGAGTTGTGGTTTGCGATCTACGTCGCTAATGATGATGTAATAAATATTGACTCTATAGTATGCTTAGACGCGAGTGAAAGCAGTGGAGAAACCCACATCAGGGAATTGCTTAGCCGCTTCAATAAAGGGTACGTCCCAGATTAATACTTCATCGGATATGTATCTTAAACAAAAAAACCACCAGCATAAAGGCAAAGGTAAACATCATTATACCCTTAGCTGTATCTTCCATATTATTCTTGAGGCAATAACGCAGCAGTACCAAATTCAGGCCCATGGCGATAAGGTAGGGTACAGCCGGCTTATCCAAAATAAAGGCATCGTTCTGCAGTATATACTCAAACACCACCCAGCTTAATACCGGAATGATACTGCCCAGCACAAAGCCAAGGCCTACGCTATTCTTATTAAACATTAAAATTCCAGGTATTTAAAACGGGGATGGCGTGGTGCGCCGTCATATCAAACTGTACGGGCACTACCGAAGCATAGTTATGTTCCAGTGCCCAAACATCGGTATCCTGGCCCTGGTCGTTATTTTGAAAAACACCGGTGAGCCAGTAATAAGGGCGTTTATAGGGGTCCATCCGCTGGTCGAATTCCTCGGCCCATTTGGCGTTGGCCTGGCGGCATATTTTAATGCCTTTTATATCGTGTGTGTTCGGGAAGTTCACGTTGAGCAGTGTGCCCACAGGCAAACCGTTCTGCAAAACCTGCAGGGCTATCTCTTTGATGAATTTTTCGCAATGCGCAAAATTGGCCTGCAAAGAGTAATCGTCCAGTGAGAAGCCTATCGAAGGGATACTTTCAATAGCCCCCTCTACCGCTGCCGACATCGTACCCGAGTACAACACGTTGATAGAATTGTTTAACCCGTGGTTGATGCCCGATACGCACAGGTCGGGCTTTTGGCCCTTGAATATTTTGGTAACGGCCAGCTTTACACAATCTACAGGCGTGCCGCTGCAACTATATATTTCGATGCCCTCGTAAAGGTCAACCTTATCTAAACGGAGCGGCTTGCCAATGGTGATAGCATGCCCCATGCCCGACTGCGGACTATCCGGCGCCACCACCACCACGCGGCCCAGTTCTTTCATCACATGCATCAGGCTTTTGATGCCCGGGGCGGTCACGCCATCATCGTTTACAACCAATATGGTGGGTTTGGAAGGTTTTGTCATCGACGGCAAAAATAACTATATTTAACTTATGCTTCGCTTCGAAAAGAAAGTTACGCTGGATGAATACATGGCAATGCCAATTGGCGCGCCATATCAGTATATAAATGGCTGCCTCATAGATTGGCCATCGCGAACCACAACGCATCAACAAGTATTGGGTAGATTAATCGCGGCGATCATGAACTTTCGCGACGAGACCGAAAATGAAGGCACTTTCATCATGGGGCCAATAGAAACTATTTTAGATGAATCTAATTCATTTCAACCCGACTTTGTTTACATCGCAGAAAGTCGCAAGGATATCATAAAGGATTACATCTACGGAGCACCTGATATAGTATTTGAAATATTATGTCCGACGAACGCCTATTATGATTTACGGCCCAAAAAGGACATCTACGAAAAATATGGCGTTAAGGAATACATTGTTGTCGACCCTTTTCAGGAAAATGCTGATTTATACGCACTGACAGATGGCAAATATTCCTTAAATCAATATGTACAAAAGAATGATTTATTAAAGTCGACTGTGCTACCCGGGTTGGTTTTGGATTTAAATGAAATCTTTCGCTAATCTTATTGAAGATTTTTATCACGCAAAGGCGCTAAGACGCACAGTTATGAGCGCACTTCTTAGCGGCTTTGCGCCTTTGCGTGAAATCAAAAAAACGCTAAACCACCCTGTTCACCCCCGGTATCCTCACCACCAACAATCCCAGCAAAAAGCTACCGATAACCGCCAGCGGCGCCACTACCAATAATTTCAAAGCAGGCTCTATGGCCCAGCTATGCAATGCCACTGAGAGGCCTATCAATATCAGTGGGTGGAAGATGTAAACTGCAAACGTGCTGCGGGAGAGCAGGCTTAAAAATTTGGATGGCCCGTTCCATTTCGTTTTGCCGATGCAAAGCAGGGCGGCCACGATGCTGAAGCCTACCAGTTGCTCCCATACGGCATACCATAAGCTTTGCCAATGCCCACCAACGTTATAATATTCTACCGGGAAACCCAATAATTGCCGCGTTACGAAAAACAATGGGAACCCGATGAACACCAAACATAAGGCAATGGCCCGCATGGTTTTGCCGGTTTTATAATCGGCGTTGGCTATCCATTTGCTGCGCGAGGCGATGAGACCCAATATAAACATGGCGATATATTGCGGAAAATGCCCCGGCTGGAAACCCAGCGGCTTCAGCACCCAGCCTACCGGGAAAACAATGCGCACGAAATAAGTTATTATACCAAGGGTGGTGGCAAAGAGCAGTATTTTTACTGCGGATGGAAAAGTTTTTAAAACATGCCTGTCATCCATAAACGTTCGGAACAAAGCGTAGGCGAGGGTAAATATCAACAGGGCAGCCACAAACCACAGCACGCCGAAGTTAATCCAGCCATCGAACCCGCCGAGGAATTGCGCATAGGTTATCTGTGGATGCGTGCCGGTATAGTTGTACACCATAAAACTGAGGAAAGGCGACAACACGCAGGAGTAAAACACCAGCGGCAGCCCCAGCCTTATCAGCCTATCGGCAAGGAATTTGGCAGGTCCTTTTTTATCGTACGATGAGGGGATAAACAATGCCGAGAGGAAAAAGAAGAAACCCATAAAAAACGCCTGGTTAACGGCAACGAAAGCCGTCATGGGTACAATTGCCCCTAGCAGGGTTGTTTTCTGGCTGTAATACCAACCACCCGGCGCGCCGTAAGTGATAAAGGCATGGTGCATGATTACCAGCACCGTCAGTACCACTTTGAGGTGGTCGATATAGCGTATTTTACTTTTGCTTTGCTCGGGCGTTATTGCAGATTCAGGCATTGGGATTGCGTTGGGTGCTGTAAAATACAAACTTTAATCTATTTTCACCTTAATGCTGTTAACCCACAATGCAGCCCTATCGGCATTACGCTGGAAATTATCCAACAGATAAGCCTTATCGGCCTTCACCATACCTTTAAATACTTGTTTGCCGTTGGCTATTACGGTTACGGGCTTTTTCAGGTCTACCATCTTTGAGCTTATCTTCAGTTCCGCTTCGGTAACGCCCGATGTTTGGAGAGTGAAAACATTATTACTGTAACTGGCTTTAACGGCGGCGCTTTTAAGGGGACTGTAGAGGTTAGACTCGCGCCATACTTTATCTCTTTCAAAAAAATACCTTTCTTTTACATCACACGGCTGGTGCCATGCCGCAGAATTTACTGTCGTATCGGCCACAATCTTTATCCAGTCTATAGAATTATAGGGGCTGTTTTGCATGGTTTCCCAGTAGAGGTTTGTCTGATAAGGGTTACGCACCAGGCGCTTCATGAATTTATCCGCAAAAGGTTCGTCTATACTGAGGTGCTTATCGTAATGCTCGTAACCTGCGTATTCCTTATAAAAGATTTGCTTGCTAAACCGCTTTATAGAATCTACAATTTGCCTGGTAACTGCTATTCGCCGCAATTGGTCCTTATCAGAATGCACTTCGTAAAGGGGCAGGTTTTGAATATTACGGATATAATAATCATGCGCGAAAAGATTATAAAACATGGTGTTATATGCAACCACACCGGCAAATTGGTCGGGCTTGTAAATGCCGAGACCAATAGCACCGTCTGCACCATCTGAATGGCCAAAACTATATACTCTGTTATCATCAATGTTCAACACCCGCTTCAGCTCGATAAGCATCCGTGCCAAAATATCATAAGACCTGTTCCATCGATAAGCTTCTCCATAATGTTGGGTCTGCCCTCCCCACGTAAACCCCTTTACTTTGTCGCCTATCGGCTGTATGATGATGTACCCCTGAGTCTTTAGTGGGTCTACCAAAATGTCTTCGTCGGTATTACCGAGAGTATCTATATCTGTAAAATGGCTGCTACCCACAGCGCCATGCAATACCAATACGCAAGCATTGGGCTTGCTGCTATCGTAGGTTGGCGGGATAAACACCCGCAAAGGAATAGCACCGATGCGTTCATCATTGTAATAAAAGAGGTAATTGATGCCTTTGGTCTTTATTTCGGGGTAACGCTGCCAGCGAGAGAGCAGCTTTGCGGCAGAATCCACATCGATTTTCGCATCGGCCTTAATGCGGTTAAGTTCGGGGGATAAATCGTTAGACGAGGGCAAGGCAGTCAGTTTTGGCTGAGCCAATGCCAAAAACGGGAAAATAAGGAACAGGAGCAGGTAGCTTTGCTTCATAAGGTGTTAATAGTTTAGTTAATCGACACCTGTTTGCGCCAAACGTTGCTTCCCGCAGGAAATAAAAAAAGCCCCGCTATGCAGGGCAATTTTATTTCGTAGTCTTAAGAATTAATCTCCAACCTCTGGCCTCTAACCACTAAAGACTATTTATCCAGTTCACCAAATCCTCACGGGTCTTGCCGGTTTTTTTCTGGATGCGGCCAAGGGTTTCATCGTCCTTGCCTTCTTCGTGGGCCAGGTCGTCGTCGGTCAGGTCGCCGTAGGCTTGTTTTATTTTTCCTTTCAGCTCGTTCCAGCCGCCCTTTATTTCTAACTTATCCATGGTATGTTTCTCCTTATTTAGATGTATAAAGAGAACAGGCGGAGAGGGATTTGGTTTGCCTGTTTACATCATATTAATGTTCAATAGTTAACGCGCTATGTTAATACAGCATCCAAAATGTCGGGTGAATGTCGGCAATAAATACGGCGGCATTTATTGTATATTGGTTGTGTTAATAATAACATTGCCTCAGAATTTTACATAACCATGCAACAACCAAGCTTAGGCAAAAAGATTGCGAAACTTAGAAAAGCCAAAGGGTTAACACAGGAAGAACTTGTCGGAAAATGTAATTTAAGCATACGTACACTGCAACGGATAGAAGCAGGGGAAGTAACGCCAAGGAGTTATACGATAAAGCTGATCTTCGCAGCCCTGGGTCAGGAAGTTTACAATTCAACGCCGGGAATGGCCGATTGGTTAGGTAAAACAACGGATACTATTCGCGATAGTATCCGGAAACTCTATAGTTACATAATTGATTTATTTAACCTAAAAACAAATGCAATGAAAAAATTAACCATTTTATCCTTCGTCTTTTTTGCATGCTGCACTTTTATTTTTTCGGCATGCCTCAGTTCAAAAAGAGCAATTACAGATCAAAAAGCTTTAATAGGCACCTGGCAAATTATGCAGAATGGTGTTGTTGACACCAACTACGCCGGGCAGCCCGGCCAGATCAGATATCAGACTATTACGGGCGACAGATTTTTAGTTACCGATATACAATACTCAAAAAAGCAGGTCAACGCAGCCTTCTCCGGGTCGTACAAGCTCGACACCCAAAATAAGACTTACTCTATATTGATAGAAGCCGTTGGCGGCCCCGGGTACGCCCAGTATATGAATGGTAAAATAGGCACCTTTAAATACCGCCTTACCGATTCGCTATTTTATATAAAAGGGAATGGCTACGACGAGGTTTGGAAAAGAGTGCAATAGAGAACAGCCCAGGGCGTAATTAGTTTTTTATTTGCAGCCGGAAATTACAACACCGATTCATCCCCCGGTTCCCAAAGTTCGATGATGTTGCCTTCGGGATCCAGGATATGCACGAATTTGCCGTAGTCATACTCCGCTATCTCGTCTACAATGGTTACGTTCTCGCTTTTCAGTTCTTCCACCAATGCAGCCAGATCCGCCACGCGGTAATTGATCATAAAAGGCTTTTCGGAAGGGTTGAAGTATTTGGTATCGCCGGGGAAGGCGCACCAGCTGGTAGATCCTTTTTTAGAGGCATCGTCCTCGTGCAGCCATTCGAAGGTGGTGCCGTATGGGCCAACTGGCAAACCGAGGTTTTTGGCGTACCAATCGCTGATGGCTTTAGGGTCGTCGCTTTTAAAAAATACGCCGCCGATGCCGGTTACTTTTTTCATAGATGTGGGTTATTTAGCTGTGTGAATCCAATTGCAATTTATGTTTTATTCCTGACCTTAGCTAGATGCCGATGCCAAAATTTCTTCTTTAACAATCCTTTCAAACTCCTCAAAACACTCCGTATGCGGAAAATGCGCAGCATCCGGGAAAGTATAGAAACGCTTTTTGGGTGCACTTAGCTTTTCGAAGTAATCTTTAGTCCCATCATAATACGTATGATGATCGTGCTCTCCATGGAAAAAATAAACCGGTATTTTGTATTCGGTTACAACCTCGTTGATATTGGTATTGATGATGTCGCCCCAAAGCTGGTTAAGGCTAAGCGAGGAGCCCTTCATGTAGTTCAGCTTATCTTTAAAAGTATATTCTTTGCAGGTGAGCAGTTTCCAGATTGCTAGTAAAAAAATGTTCTTTTGCTTCATGCTGCCGCGATATTTTGCCACCTGCCATCGTTGAAAGTTAAAGTACCTGAACCAGGCCTTCGCGCCTGCATCTCGTGCGGGTACAGTCCATTTTTCCAATTTTCGGAGCACGCTCCTGTCCTTACGGATCGTGGCCTGCTGTTTTACAAAATCATAAGATTCCAGTTCGGATAAGTACTGATCAGTCACCTGCCCTACGCTTAGGTATGCATGGAAAAGTTCGGGGTGCCGCTGCACCAGCAACGACCCTAAAAACGTACCCCATGATTGCCCGAGTACATAAATCTTTTTTTGCTTGAGCTTCCAAATGAGGAGTTCGGAAATCTCCTTAGCGCTTGAAATCATCCGTTCTACCGTTATCGCGCTCTTATCCTCAGGCTTTGTATAAGATCTGCCTGCGCCAGGTTGCTCCCAATAACAAATGGTGAATATTTTTTCCAGCGGTTTCAGGATATCGGCCACGAAACAAAAATCTGGTGTGCCCGGCCCGCCATGCAGGTACAGCAACACCGGATTATCGCGTTGGTTCTCGCCCCGGATCGAAATATATTGCTTATTGTCGGTGATGATGGGCGTGTCTGTCATAGTCCAACGTTAACTTACTGTTTTTACTATGGTAGAACTCCAATCCGTAGCTGTCTTGGTTCTTGATTTTTAATTCTTGACTCCTTCCCTACAACGCCCCAGCCTTTATTTCCTCCACCACAGCCGGATCTAACAAGGTAGAAGTATCGCCTAAGTTGCCGGTATCGCCTTCGGCTATCTTGCGCAATATCCTGCGCATAATTTTGCCCGAACGTGTTTTTGGCAGGCCGGATACAAACTGGATCTTATCGGGTTTGGCTATAGCGCCGATGATTCGTGCTACAGTCATAACGATGTCCTTACGGGTGAGTTCCTGGTCGCCGTGCTGATTAGGACATACCACAAAGGCGTAAACGCCCTGCCCTTTAATATCGTGCGGGTAACCAACCACGGCGCTTTCTACTACTGTGGCGTGCATATTAATAGCGTTCTCTACCTCGGCAGTACCAATGCGATGGCCCGATACGTTCAACACGTCATCAACGCGGCCGGTTATACGGTAATAGCCATCCTCATCGCGCAGGCAGCCGTCGCCGGTAAAATAGAGATTTTCGTAAGTGGCAAAATAGGTTGTGCGGCAGCGCTCGTGGTCGCCATAGGTGGTGCGCAGCATGCCAGGCCATGGGAATTTGATGCAAAGGTTACCGCTTACGCCGTTGCCATGTATCTCCTTGCCGTTTTCGTCAACCAGTACCGGCTGCACGCCCGGCAATGGCAGCGTTGCATAGCCCGGCTTGGTTTTGGTAACGCCGGCAATTGGCGATATCATAAAGCCACCGGTTTCAGTTTGCCACCAGGTATCTACAATAGGGCATTTACCCTGGCCTATCTTTTCATCAAACCAGTGCCATGCCTCCTCGTTTATAGGTTCGCCTACCGAGCCCAGTTTTTTCAGCGAGCTGAAATCACGACCCTTAACCACGTCATCGCCAAAGCTCATTAGCGAGCGAATAGCGGTTGGGGCAGTATATAATATATTTACCTTAAATTTCTCTACAATGTCCCACAGGCGGCCCGCGCTTGGATAAGTTGGGATGCCCTCAAACATTACCGATGTGGCACACTGGGTAAGCGGGCCGTAAGCAATATAAGAGTGACCGGTTATCCAGCCGATATCTGCCGTACAAAAATAAACCTCGCCCGGCTGGTACTGGAAAGCGTTGCTAAACGTGTAACCTGTATAAACCATGTAGCCCCCACAGGTGTGCACAACGCCCTTCGGCTTACCGGTAGAGCCCGAGGTGTAAAGGATAAACAGCATATCCTCGGCATCCATTTCTTCCGCAGGGCAATCGGGGTTACCCTGGGTCTCCACCTTTTTTATTTCATCTTCCCACCATACATCGCGGCCTTTGATCATTGATACCGGCGTGCGACTGCGGGTTAATACGATTACTTTTTTAATAGACGGGCACTGCACCAATGCATCGTCAATAATGTTCTTCAAGGGCACTTCCTTGGTACCACGGAAACCGCCATCGGCAGTGATCACGATATTGCATTCGGCATCCTTTATCCTATCGGCTATAGATTGCGCCGAAAAGCCCCCAAACACCACCGAGTGGATAGCACCTATTCTCGCACAGGCCAAAACGGCAATAGCCAGCTCGGGCACCATGGGCATATAGATACAAATGCGGTCGCCTTTTTTGGCGCCGTTGTTTTTAAGCACGTTTGCAAACTGGCAAACTTTATCGTGCAGTTGTTTATAGGTAATAATGCGGTGGTCTTCGGTTGGGTCGTTTGGTTCCCAGATGATGGCTGTAGTGTCGCCATTCTTTTCCAGGTGGCGGTCAAGGCAGTTCTCGGTAATGTTCAGTTTGGCACCTTCAAACCATTTTATTTTGGGTTCTTTAAAGTTCCATTCTAAAACTTTATCCCACTTCTTTTTCCATAAAAAATTATTGGCGATTCCTTCCCAAAACTGTTCGGGCTGTTCAACGCTCAGGCTATAGGCCTGCTGGTATTCTTCAAACGATTTAACTTGCATAGTGATGTATAATGGTGGCGTAAATTAGTAATTTTTGTGTTAAGGAGGCAATAAATTTATAGCTTTTTAAAATATTTTAAAAAGTGCTATTGTTTAGTATTAATCGATTTAGCATCGAGGCATTCGAGTGAAATTTTCTCGCAAAGGCGCGAGGACGCAAAGTTGTTGTCAATATCGTAGGCTCTCTGAATCTCTGTGCACTCTGTGTTTAAATAAAGAACAATGCGTATATTACACCATTGCATCCACACCAAATCAATGAACCTGAATCTTACATCCCTTAAATTGTTGATTATTTTCGTAGCGATGTGTTCCCTATCGTGTACGCAGCAGGTGAATAAGACTTTTTATTACGAGAAGGAAACGTCAACCGAGGTACTGAACTACAACGTAAAGCAAATATTTACCGGCGACCCGAAAGCAGATTTCGACAAAGTGGAATTTGATGGAAAAGGTAACATGCAAAAGCTTACCCGGCGTTACGTGCAAAGTAGGACCTGGGAAGATGACAGCTATACGCACATAACCGAATACATAAGCAGGTATTCCTTCGGATACGGTATCGATGGCCAGAAGATGAACGTGTTCAGACTAAAAACCTCCTACCCCTTCGGGAAAAATCTTAAACCCGAAAAGTATGCCGATACCTTAAAATTCGATATCGATAACGGCCACCTTGTTTTCCGTAGTATAAGCCCGGTGCCCTGGGTGGTGGCAACCACTAGCCAGTACCTTTACGATAAGCAAGGCAGGGTGATAAAGTACACGCTTGAGTTTACAGGCGACCACCGACAGCTGAACGAAAACGAATATAAATATGACCAATTTGGCCGGGTTATAGAAGATACCGAAACTGTAAACCATTTCCCCTGGTCGAGAACTAACACAAAATATACCCTGCACGATTTACATCACAACTGGCTTCAACGAGTCAGCTACAGGCAATTTCTGGGTCGCACAAAGCAAAAGCCAGACACTATTACCACAACGCGCATTATAACGTATTATTGATTAAATGAAGATGAACAAATACCTATGCATAATCATTATCCTATTTATAACAGCCTGTAGGGAACAGCCCAAACCTATATCTAAACCAGAGGTTGTCACCATCTTCGATGCTAATTTTGAGATTCTGAATGGGAAAGTAAAGCAATTAACTGAAACGTCTGCAACATCTTATGCGGGGGTCGAAACAACGGTTACCGATTTTGATTTACATGGCAATGCAACACAAAAGATTAATAAAAATGACGCAGAAGACTCTTGGAAATATGTATATCAATACGACAGGTCCGGGAAGAAAACAGGGATGATTGCACACGGTGGTGGGATGCACCCCGAGTTTCACCAGTTGCGCTATCAATACGGTAAGGCCGGGCGGGTGGCGGTAATGGCCTTTTACACCAAAGCGCTCAAAGACGATTCGGATTCTGAATTAAAAGAGAAAAAATTCTATTATAAATATGATGACGCGGGAAACATGGTGCAAACCGATGGCTATTATGAGAAAGATCGCCAGTTTGCCAAAAGATATAAATATAACCTGCAACATTTTTTAACTGCAATGGATGTTTTTATAGGCGATCAGCGATACGAAAGCCGGTCGTTTTACAAATATCCGTCTATCGACAAACAAGGAAATTGGCTAAAAAGAATTGAGACCCGCATAGGTTACGAGCCGGGCAGAGAGGACACTGTAACCCGCAAAATCACCTATTATTAACGTTTACCAAACCGCAGAAATATGTTCATGAATAAATATCTGTTGCTTTCGTTGTTTTCGGTAATGCCCTTTGCCCAAACAGGCAACACAACAAAATCAACAATACTGCTAAATGAACGCTTTGAGGTGTTGAACGGTCGCGTAAAGCAACTCATAGAAACAAGCGTTAGCTTAAGAGGAAGCCCCCTTTTGCAACTGCACAACGACACGCTAATCTTTGATAAAAAAGGCAATCAAGCGAACCCTGACGGCACCTTTAAGTATAACGCTATATTAAAAGTTAATGAGGGCAATGAGTCGGAGGCAAAGTTTTCGGTTGGTTTATATACGAAAGCAGTTTACAGAATTGACAATAACGGCAATGTGGTACAAGCACTTTACTATAATAAAGACGGCTTTTATGAACGAACTGTTTACACCTTTGGTCCGGGAGGTAGGGTAAGTCAACAGCAAACGTATGACAAATTGAGTGTGCTGTTTCGGATCGTGAAATACGACTATGATAAAGACGGTAATATGGTTAAACAGTGCAATTATTGAGCACGGGAAAATGGCACTTTTGAAAAAGTATCTATAAAAAACACATACCTGTCCTTTGATAAAAAGGGCAATTGGACAACATTGGTTCAATCCTCTGAAGATCATGCGATATCCGAAGGCACCGATACAATACGACGCAAAATCACATACTATTAAAAGCAGATGACATGAAAATCCCTTTATTCATACTCGCCATCTTAACATTTGCTTTTTGCAAAAAGCCTGTGCCTACAAGCACAAACCTTGAGCACCAAATCAATACCACCTATTACGCCACCAACTTAGAAGTGTTGAATGGCAAAGTAAAACGGATAGTTGAAATAAGTAAGGATGCCTATTTGCTTAAGGAGGCTACGGATTTTAATTTAAACGGCGACATTATTAGGGCTCAAATGAAAGGGGGGTGGAATTGCCTCGTAAAGCACACTTATAAATACAACAAGGAGGGGAAGCCATCGGCCTTAGTGGTGTCCAACGGTTTCAGGGACGGGGAATATAAATTTGGCAATAACGGCCGCATATCCATGCGTAGTTTTGATACAAAGTTGTACGATTTACACGGACCTGTCCAAAAAAAATTCTTTTACAAATATGATGCATCCGGTTACCTTATTCAAGAAGATGGTTATGCGGGTGCCGAACACCAGTATTCCAATAAGTTTAAATATAACGACAAGCATTTATTGACAGAAATGAGTAGTTTCTATAGCGAAGGCGGCCCTGAAGATAAAACAACCTTTATCTACCTACTCGTAGATAAAAAAGGAAATTGGCTTAAAAGGATTACGATGCACTCTGATGTTAGCCCCGGCAAAGCCGACACCATAACCCGCAAAATCAGCTATTATTAACCCCATTCCCCGCCCCATAAATCTTTTTGAAATATTTTTAAAATCCCTATTGCCTATTTGCTTTAAAAACCTGATATTTGCAAACTCTTTTTAGGAGAAGAGCGAGAATTAAAAAAATATTTGTCATGTCAAGAATTTGTGATCTAACAGGAAAAGGCTACATGAACGGTAACAGCGTATCAAACTCGAACGCTAAAACCAAACGTAAGTTCTATCCAAACTTACAGTTGAAAAAGTTTTACATCCCTGAAGAAGATAAATGGATTACTTTAAAAGTATCTACTTCTGCTGTTAAAACTATCAGCAAACTCGGTATTACTGCTTGTATCAACAAGTTCGTAAAAAAAGGTTCTATTTAATAAAGCATAGTTTGGGCGAAAAGTGCTGAGTAATATCAACGCCTAACGCTCAAAACTCAAAACAATACACACGATGGCTAAGAAAGGCAACAGGGTTCAGGTAATTTTAGAATGCACAGAGCATAAAACCAGCGGCATGCCGGGTATGTCTCGCTACATTACCACCAAAAACAAAAAGAACACAACCGAGCGTTTGGAAATGAAAAAATTCAACCCGGTTTTACGTAAAGTAACCGTTCACAAAGAAATTAAATAATAATTGGCTGATAAGTCATGGGTGTAGTTTTTAAATCACTCATTCACTAAATCAATCATTCAAAATTAAAAAGACATGGCAAAGAAAGTAGTTGCAACGCTGAAAGTAGCAGGTAAAGGCAAAGAATATTCAAAAGTTATTACAATGGTTAAGTCGCCACGCACTGGTGCTTACTCATTCAAAGAGCAAATTGTACCTAACGATGGCGTTAAGGATGCAATTGCCGGTAAATAATACCCGGTAAAACTTTTGCTAAAATATTAAAAGCCGTCTTGTATATTACGAGAGGGCTTTTTTGTTGATTGTCTGAACCGGGGTTCATCGAATTAAAGGATTAACAGGATTCTGAAAATTCGTAAAGCCCAATAATTCGGATTCTGGCAATCATCTGCACATCCACATATCTAAAATCCGCACATCTACATATGGGATTATTTGATTTTTTTAAGAAAAAGGAAAGCACGCAGCAAGAGCAGCAGGCGCTTGATACCGGGCTGGAAAAAACCAAGGACAATTTCTTCTCAAAATTAACCAAGGTTGTTGCCGGTAAATCAACCGTTGATGATTATGTGCTGGATGATTTAGAAGAAGTGCTGGTAACGTCAGACGTTGGCGTAAGCACCACCCTCAAAATTATCGATCGCATACAGGCCCGTGTTGCCCGCGATAAATACGTAGGCACCAGTGAACTGAACGGCATTCTGAAGGATGAAATACAAAAGCTTCTTGCCGAAAACAACAGCAACGATTTCCAGAATTTCGAATACGGCAACCACAAGCCCTATGTAATAATGGTGGTTGGCGTAAACGGCGTAGGCAAAACCACCACCATCGGTAAGCTGGCCCATAAGCTGAAACAAGCCGGCAACCAGGTAGTGCTTGGCGCTGCTGATACCTTCCGCGCGGCCGCTGTGGACCAGATAAAGCTTTGGGGCGAGCGCGTAGGCGTAAAGGTTGTAGCACAAGCCATGGGCAGCGACCCTGCGTCGGTAGCCTTCGACACTCTGCGTTCGGCAGTATCCAACGGCGACGATGTAGCAATTATTGATACCGCCGGTCGTTTACATAATAAGGTAGGGCTGATGAACGAGCTCACCAAGATCAAGAACGTAATGCAAAAGGTTATTCCCGGTGCCCCGCACGAGATATTGCTGGTACTGGATGCATCAACCGGGCAAAACGCAATTGAACAATGCAAACAGTTTACCGAAGCCACGGCAGTAAATGCATTGGCTTTAACCAAGCTGGATGGCACTGCAAAAGGTGGTGTAGTGATAGGGATATCGGATCAGTTTAAGATACCTGTAAAATATATAGGTGTAGGCGAAGGGGTGGAGCATCTGCAGTTGTTTGATCGAACTTCCTTTGTCAATAGCCTTTTTAAATAGCCCAGTTGTCATTGCGAGGAGCGGCCGGGGAGAAAGCGCAGGGGCGACGTGGCAACCTTATAGGACAAGCATCGCTACTGTGCAATGTGGCTAAATGTCCTATGAGGTTGCCGCGCTATCGCTCGCAATGACATAATTTAATATCATGAGAACTAAAGAAATCAGTCAGCCAAAGAAGTTATTGAAACCCCGTGTAAACGTGGTTACCCTTGGCTGTTCAAAAAATATTTATGATAGCGAAGTACTGATGGGCCAGCTGAAAGGCAACGCCTATGATGTTGTACACGAGGCCGAAAAGCTGCGTAACAACGACATCATCGTTATCAATACCTGTGGTTTTATCGATAACGCCAAGCAGGAATCTATCGATACCATCCTGCAGTACAGTGAACTAAAAGAACAAGGTAAAGTAGGTAAAGTGATTGTTACCGGTTGCCTTAGCGAACGCTACAAGCCCGAGCTTGAAGCCGAGATTACCAACGTCGATGCCTACTTCGGCACCAACGACCTGCAAAATATCTTGACGAATATAGGTGCTGATTACCGCCACGAGCTGATTGGCGAGCGCCTCTTAACCACCCCTTCGCACTTTGCATACTTTAAAATTGCAGAAGGCTGTAACCGTCCCTGCTCGTTCTGCGCCATCCCTTTGATGCGCGGAAAGCACGTAAGTACGCCGATAGACCAGCTGGTTAAGAACGCCGAGAGCCTGGTAAAAAACGGCACCAAAGAGCTGATCCTGATTGCGCAAGACCTTACTTACTACGGTCTCGATATCTATGGTAAACGCAACCTCGACGAACTGTTGCGTCGCTTAAGCGATGTAAATGGCGTGGAATGGATCCGCATGCAATACGCTTACCCGGCAGGCTTCCCGATGGAAGTTTTGGATGTAATGAACGAACGCGATAATATCTGCAAATACCTTGATATGCCTTTGCAGCACATTACCGATAACATGCTGAAATCGATGCGCCGCGGTTTAACCAAACAGAAAACCATTGATGTGGTGAACGAGATTCGCGACCGCGTGCCCAATATTGCCATGCGCACCACCCTTATCACCGGTTACCCCGGCGAAACGGAATACGATTTTGAAGAAATGCAGCAATGGGTGGCCGATACCAAATTCGACCGCCTGGGGTGCTTCACCTACTCGCACGAGGAAAAAACACATGCCCACTCTTTAGTAGATGATGTGCCCGAAGAAGTAAAACAGGAACGTGCCGACGCCATCATGGAAATCCAACAGGGTATAAGCTTCGACAAAAACCAGGAAAAAATAGGCAATACCTATAAAGTACTGATTGATAAGAAAGACGGCGGCTACTTTGTAGGCCGTACAGAATACGATTCGCCCGAGGTAGATAACGAGGTGCTAATAGATGCCAGTATTGATTACGCAGCCGTTGGCAGCTTTGTTAACGTAAAAATCAACACCGCTGAGGACTTTGACCTTTATGGACAAATTGTAAAATAAGCCCATTTTTGCAGCACGGTGTTTGAATTAGGATTTTAAAATCTAAATTCGACATCCAGATAAGCGATATCGGATTTGCAACCCAAATCTAAAATCGTAAATCTAAAATCGTAAATCCAATGGACGCTGCCTGTATTGACTATAAAGAAACGGGATACTTTTCCCAAACCGTTATCGACTACCTGGACGATGTGCCGGAGTTAAGGTCCTTTTACAGTCACCGCCCCACGCTTAAAGGCTTTGCCGAATTATTCGAGCATAAAAAAGTTATTGCCGACCGCCAATTGTTGGTAAAGGTTTTAACCGAGCAGTATTTTGGCAAGTCCGGAAGTTCGAAAGACGATAAGTCCGAAAGTAAGAATTTTCCTGAGTTAGAAGCCGCCGAATTCGTCCGCAAGAAAATTGAATCGCTGGCTTCGCCCAATACTTACACCATTACTACCGGACATCAGCTTAATATATTTACCGGCCCGCTTTATTTCATTTACAAGATAGTAACTGCCATTAAGCTTTGCCGTGAGCTGAAGGAAGCGCATCCGGATAAAGATTTCGTTCCGGTTTATTGGATGGCATCTGAAGATCATGATTTTGCGGAGATCAACTACACCAACATCGGCGGCAAAAAAGTGCATTGGTGGTACGAGGCTTCGGGCGCAACGGGCCGCATCAACCCCGATACCATGCGCCAGGCGCTAAACCAGTATAAAGGCGTGCTGGGTATCGACGGGCACTCCAACGAGTTGGGCGAAATGGTAGAAACCGCCTACACCGCCTTCGATAAACTGGCCGATGCTACACGCTATTTGGTAAACGCCCTGTTTGGCCGGTACGGACTGGTTATCATAGATGCGGATGACCATCGCCTCAAGCAATCCTTCTCCCCTATTATCGAGCGAGATATCATCGAACAAAACAGTTTTAAAAACATCAGTGCCGTAAACGAAAAGCTACAGGCCCTGGGCGTACATATACAGGTAAACCCGCGCGAAATCAACTTCTTTTACCTGAAGGAGCAGCTTCGCGAGCGCCTTGTATTTGAAGATGGCCTGTATAAAGTAAACAATACAGAGATTGCTTTCACCGAGGAAGAACTGAAACAGGAAATTGCCACCACGCCCGAACGCTTCAGCCCGAACGTGGTGATGCGCCCGCTGTACCAGGAATGCATTTTGCCCAACATCGCCTATATCGGCGGTGGCGCCGAGTTGGTTTACTGGCTGGAACTGAAATCGAATTTCGACCATTACGGGGTTGATTTCCCTATCCTCATCCTCCGCAATTCGGCCCTGGTTATCCCCAAGGACACCGCCGCCAAAATAAAGAGCATGGAGCTTGCCCCGGCCGAATTATTCAAAAGTACCGACGAGATAAAAAACGGCTGGGTAAAAAAACACAGCAATCACGACCTTACCCTCACCGAAGAATGGCGCGAAATAGAGCGCACCTTCGAAAAGATAAAACTACGCTCGCATAAGATCGACCCTACCCTCGCCCCTTCCGCCGCCGCCGTACAGGCCCGGCTGAAACATGCCATGGATAGCTTCCAGAAGAAACTGGTAAAAGCCGAGAAACGCAATTACCAAACACGGCTGGAGCAGATAGAGCACATCAAAACCGACCTCTTCCCCAAAAACAGCCTGCAAGAGCGTCAGGAAAACTTCGGCCTCAGCTACGTAAAATGGGGCCAGTTGTTTATAGATGAACTCATCCGCAATTTTGAGCCGCTGGACTTTAAGTTTACAGTGCTGACGGAGTAACCACATGGAAGGAGTAACCTACATAGATGGATTTTTATCACGCCCCGAGGAAACCTTTAATATTTTAAAAGGTACGGTGTCCTGGGATGAGCGCATGACCGTACGAAAGACCGCCAGCTATGGCGTAGCTTATAATTACTCTCAAATCAGCTATCCTTTTAAGCCGCTATTACCAGAGTTGCGGCAGATATGCACCAGTACAGAAAAAGAACTTGGCTTTATGCCGAACAATTGCCTTATCAATTATTACCCCAACGGTAAATCGAAGATGGGCTTTCATTCCGACCAGATCGACATCCTGGAAGCTGATACAGGCGTTGTTATAATTTCGTTGGGACAAGCCCGCATATTGCGGTTTAGGGAAATAATCGATAAAACACATACCATTGATTTTGAACTATCGTCGGGCTCACTGTTTTATATGACTCAGGATGTTCAGGCAAAGTGGGAACACGCTATCCCGGAAGCCGCTATCGATGCCGAAAGAATGAGCTTAACATTTAGAAAAATTAAGTAAAAAAGCTATCTTAAGGTTATAATTTTCGACCCATGGCCTTCAATTCCACTATTCTTATCATCCCCGGACTGGGTAACTCCGGTCCGCAACATTGGCAATCGTACTGGGAAAACACTTATGGCTTCATTCGTGTACAGCAACAAGATTGGGAGACCCCAGATTGTAACGACTGGATAGAAACGTTGAATCAAGCGATTAGCGCCTATGATCCCGCCAATGTGATATTGGTTGGCCACAGCCTCGCCTGCTGTACCATAGCTTATTGGGCACAAAAATTCGGTACAAAAATAAAAGGCGCATTATTAGTTTCCCCAAGCGATACCGAAGCCGAAAGCTATCCTGCAGGCACTACCTGCTTTACCCCGATGCCTTTAAATAAATTGCCGTTCCCAAGCATAACCGTAGCCAGCACCAACGACTTTTACGTAACACCCACCCGCGCAAAACAATTCGCCGATGCATGGGGAAGTACGTTTATCACCATTGGCGATGCGGGGCATATCAACGCTGGCTCGGGCCATAGCCAGTGGACGGAAGGACTGGCTTATTTACAAGATTTAGACGATCCGGCAAAAACTCAGGTTTAAGTACGGATTATAGTCAATCATTATCGCCAATTAAAACTCAATAATAATGGAGGAAGAATTAACCCCGCATCCAACAGCGCGTATGTCCACCATACCCGATAGGAGTTTTTGGGTATATTGGGCCTTATGCCTGGTTTTTTACATCTATAACCACTTCGCATCCCGGCAGTATGCCGACAAAGTTGGGGAAGCAATCGTCGGCGCAGGTATAGTGATGGGCGTTTTTTGTACGCTGGCCTTGTTTCTTATCGGGCAATTTATAACCGGCGCACGTGCGGCCAGGATATTCACCAAGTTCTGCTACGTGTTTCAGGCAGTTACGTTGTTGAGTATTATATACGGTGTGTTTTTCTAGCCAGAAAAATTAATCTTCCCTTCTTAAAAATCCCGTTAATGAAAATGCCGGCTTGTGTCGGCATTTCAATTTTATGGAAAATATTTTAGTTCGTTATTTCCGCGGTGAATTTACCTTCGGTGATAATTTTTGTGTGAGGGGTGCCCGGGCCAACTATAAATTCTTTAAGTGTACCCTGAAAAGTACCTGATACTTTGTTTCCGGATACGCTAGTAACGGTAATACTTGTCGAGGTTGAAGCGTCGTCTACAGAAATCATATAAGAATCATCATCTTTAGTAGTGTACAACACAAGGCCCTGTTCTCCAAAAGCCGCAGCAGACGAATAGGTTTTGCCGGCCGTTATAGTTCCGTATATTGTTAACGACATATTCGTGCCATCCGCAGCAGTGCCTTCTATGCTGGTAAAGTCGGTTGAGCCCTGCGTACCCTTAAAGCCAAGGATATTGTTGTTGAAAGCTGTAGCGGTACCATCAACCTTAGCCGAGATACTCAAGGCTGGTTGGTTGTTCGAGTCCTTTTTGCAGGAGCCAAAGGTAAGTACGGCAAAAGCGGCGGTAAAAAGTAAAATTGATTTAATTGATGTTGTGATTTTTAAGTGTTTAGGCATGTTTTTATATTATCGATCCGACGAATTTCAGTTCTTTGCAAAGATAGGTAAATGAAGCACTATCTTTAACTGAAGGTGTAAAAAATTAACGAAAACGCTATCTGTTACCCATTCTCACTTCACCGCCCCATAGTTCTTCAGCAACCTCATCACCGCATCATGCGGCAGTGCGTAAGAGGTATTGCCTTTAATCCCTTCATAGTTGTCTCTGGCAATCATGCGTCCGGTATGGGCCTCCCTTACAGCTTGTACGGTGGCGTCATGATCTGCAGGTGCTGTTAAAAAAACCGCCCTAAGCTTGATGTAATGTAATATGAGCATATAGTTCGATGGCTGCAACAATATCCAATATATAGCATTTTTGCTTTGTAAAAGCCATGGTATTCTCTATTTTTGTTGCACTAAATCTTATGCATATCACTACCCAATACTACGTATGAAAAAACTGTTACTTCCTATTTTTGCGATTGTGGCAATAAGCACCACCTTGTGTTTACTTACGGGCTGCGGCAAAGGCGGCAGCACACCCGAGCCAACGCCACCGGTAGTTGTGGCAAAAATAACATCATTAAGCCCCACCTCCGGCACGCCAGGTACTATAGTTACCATAACCGGGACAGGCTTTAGCACCACAAGCACAAACAAAGTTCTATTTAACGGCAAGGAAGCGGCAATTACTGCTGCAACCTCAACAGAGCTTACCGTAACCGTACCCGCTGATGCAGGTACCGGCTCAGTAACTGTCTCCGTAAATGGAGCCACAGCGGTTGCCGGGCCGGTATTCACCTACATCGAACCGGCGAAAATAACATCCATTGATAAAACAGAGGGGGCATACAATAGCATTATAATAATAACAGGCACCGGTTTTGGCAATGGTCCCGACCAAAATAAGGTTTACTTTAACGGAAAAGAAGCGACAGTTACCGCAACTACGGCAACGCAACTAACTGTAAAAGTACCGCTCGGCGCAGGCACGGGAGTTATAACACTTTCAGTAAATGGTGCACCAAGTATTACCGGCCCGGCATTCGCTTATAAACTCTCTTACGTCATTTCACAATTTGTTGGCGGTAACGGGGCTGTAACCGGCTTTGTAAACGGCGATGGTCCCTCCGCTCGGTTCAGCGGCATTCAAGCACTTGCCTTTGACGCGTCTGACAATCTTTTCATGGTAGACAATTCCAACCACATGATAAGGAAGGCTACCCCATCCGGCATAGTGAGCAGCTATGTGGGCAGTAACGATTTTTATGGAGCGGCTTACAATGGCTCACTTAATTCACACTATTTAAATTTTCCGATTAGCTTAGCCTTAGACCCAACAGGGAACATTTACATTGGAGAGTCTTTTTTTTATATTGAAAAAGTTACGGTTGCAGGTGCTTATTCTACCATAAACATGCCTTCATTAGGGACGCCTTCAAACACAGGCTCGCCTTCGAGCTTATGTTCAGATGCCGCAGGCAACGTTTTTGCCACCGACTATCAAAACAATGTTATTTTAAAAATTTCACCGGCAGGTGCGGTCACCGCGTTTGCCGGATCTCCAACAGGCGTTGCAGGATACGCAAATGGAACCGGCACCGCAACGCTTTTTAACGGTCCCGAAGCAATAACTATCGATAAAAATGGCAACCTATACGTTACAGATAACGTAAATCAGAAAATCAGAAAAATAACGCCGGCCGGCGTTGTGTCTGACTACGCATCATTGGCGTTTTACGCAATAAACTCAATAGCGGTTGATACAGATGGCAATGTTTATGTCGGCAATGCCTCGTATCTCGGCCGTAACGCTGTTGTAAAAATATCTCCCGACCTGCAACAAACAAGGATACTGGATATTTATACAGATATTACCGGCATCGCCGTGAATAAAAACAACGAACTGTTTTTTTCAGGCAACAATAACGTGTTCAAAGTGGCCTACCAATAAACTGCTTGCCCATGCTCGTATCCGAACCCGCAGTTCGCCAATTCACCCAAAACATCTTCCTGGCCATGGGCTGCAGCGAAGTGCACGCCGCACTGGCCGCCGACGTACTGTTGAAATCAGATCTACGGGGTATCGACTCCCACGGTGTGGCCCGGCTTAGCGGCTATATACGCCTGTGGGAGAAGCAGCGCATCAACCCCACCCCCAACATCCGTATTATCCATGAAACGGCCACTACAGCCACAATTGATGGCGACGCCGGGCTTGGCTTGGTGGTGGCCCCATTTGCCATGCAGGTTGCGATAGAAAAAGCAAAAACCTATGGTTCGGGTTGGGTATCGGTACGCAATTCCAACCATTTTGGTATTGCGGGTTACCATGCGCTGATGGCCGTTGAGCAGGATATGATTGGCTTCGCCATGACCAACGCCAGTCCGCTGGTTGCTCCTACATTTTCCGGCGAGCGGCTGCTGGGGACCAACCCGATGTGTTACGCTTTCCCGGCAGGTAAATACCCGCCGGTGATAGTGGATATGGCCACATCTGCTGCCGCTAACGGCAAGCTGGAAATTGCCCAACGCAGCGGCAAGCAAGTACCCGAAGGCTGGATACAGGACCAGCAAGGCAACCCTACTACCGACCCGCACGCCCTCAAAACAGGCGGCGCGTTACTCCCCCTCGGCAGCGACCGTGAGCACGGTAGCCACAAAGGTTTCGGACTGAGCGCAACGGTGGATATCTTATCGGGCGTATTATCGGGTGCCGGCTTTGGGCCATGGGTGCCGCCCTTCGTATCGTTTTTAGAGCCGCCGGTAAACCCGCCCGGACAGGGCATAGGGCATTTTTTGGGTGCTATGCGGGTTGATGGTTTCCGCCCTGCGGATGCCTTCAAAGTAGATATGGATATCTGGATTGAGCGCTTTAAATCTGCCTCCACGATTGACCCCAACCAAAAAGTAATTATCCCCGGCGAACCCGAACTGGAAGCCGAACTGGACAGAATGCAAAACGGCATCCCACTGGTGGATGCCGTTGCCAAAGATTTGTATGAGTTGGCGGTGAAGATGGGCGTTGCGCCTCTCGGTGAATAATGCTGCTTACTTCGCTTTGATCACCACCGAAGCCGGTGCCAGCCCTGCCGATGTTGCCGTAAGTGTTATCGTGCCTGCCTGCTCCTTGCTTTGTATTATCGCCAATGCCAACCCGTGGAAGGCTTTGCGGTAATTGGCTTTAAAGGGGTCGTGGCTTACCGGGTCGCCGTTATCTACGCTGGCTATGGTGCCCACACCTGTTATTTTAAAGTTTACCAGATTATCGGCATTAGGCACCAGGTTGCCGTCTTTATCCAAAATCCTTACGGTAACAAACGATAAATCTTTGCCATCCGCTTTGATATTGCTCCTGTCAGCTGTCAGCTCGATTTTGGCCGGTGCGCCTGCTGTGTGTATCTCTTTTGTTAAAACAACCTTGCCGTTCTTACGCGATACCGCTTTTAGCGTACCCGGCTCGTATTTCAGCCGCCACATTACGTGCAGGTCGTCGCCGGTTTTCTTTTTGATGCCTACCGATTTACCGTTGAGGTAAAGTTCCACCTCGTCGGCATTGTTGTAGTAGGCCCAAACATCCACGGTTTTGCCGGCCTCCCAGTTCCAATGCGGGAAGATGTGCAGCACGGGTTTGTTTGTCCACTCGCTTTTGTACATATAGTAAACATCCTTCGGGAAACCCGCCAGGTCTATCACCCCGAAATAAGAGCTGCGCGATGGCCAGCTATACGGCGTTGGTTCGCCCAGGTAGTCGAAGCCCGTCCACACGAACATGCCCGATAGCATTTCGTATTTTTTTATCACCTTCCAGGTAGCTTCGTGGGTAGAGCCCCATGGTGGTCGCACGTTATCAAAAGCCGAAACATTATTGCCCTCGCGTTCAAACGGCTTATCCCCTTGTGGGGGCCATATCCGGATACTGTCTGACGGCATATCGTAATACCCGCGTGTTTCCAGCCCCGAAGTGGTTTCGGTAGCGATGAACTTCTTACCGGGGTACCGTTTATGGAAACCTGCGTACTCGTTTTCGTGGTAGTTATAACCAATCAGATCCAACGCGCCTGAAGCAATGATGTTGCTGGTCAAACTCGGGTCGTTATTAGCAGAGGTAATAGGCCTGGTCTTATCCAGCGAGCGCACTATGGCGGCCAACTCGCGGGCTATTACCCGGCCAACGGTATCAGTTTTGCTGTACTGCTCGCCAATTTCGTTGCCAATGCTCCAGATGAAAACCGAAGGGTGGTTACGGTCGCGAAGTATCTGGTCCTCCAGGTCGCGCTTATGCCATTCGTCCCAATACAGGTGGTAATCGTACTTGGTTTTTTGCATCTTCCACATATCGAAGGCTTCATCCATCACGATGAAACCCATCTTGTCGCAAAGGTCGAGCAGTTCGGGCGCGGGCGGGTTATGCGAGGTACGGATGCCGTTTACGCCCATGCCTTTCAGTATCTGTAATTGCCTTTCGAGGGCGCGGGTATTGATGGCCGAGCCCAGGCTACCGAGGTCGTGGTGATCGCAAACGCCCAATATTTTCATGGGTTTGCCATTTAATATAAATCCTTTATCCGCATCGAATTCGAAGGAACGGATGCCGAGTGGGGTGGTGTAGGTGTCTACAACTTTTTTATCAACCAGTACCTGCGTAACCACCTTGTACAAGTAAGGCGACTCCACCGACCATAAGCGCGGTGCATAAACAGAAAGTGTGGTTTCGAATGTTGTAACAGAATCAGCTAATTGCGGTTTTGATGGTATAGACCCGGCTGTCGCCACGAGTTTATTATCCGCATCAAATATCTTAGTTGTAAGTGTATATGGCGTAACTCGCTTCTGCAAGTTCCTGATAGTTGTTTTTACCGATACACCTGCCGACTTTATACCAAACCTTGGCGTAGTTACATAAGTCCCCCAATGGTCAATAGCTACCGGGTTAGTGGTTACCAGCCAAACATTGCGGTATATTCCACTGCCCGAGTACCAGCGCGAGTTGGGCTGCTGCGAGTTATCTACCTTTACGGCAATAACGTTTACGCCACCGTAGTTAAGGTATTTGGTCAACTCATATCTAAAGGAGATATATCCATTGGGCCTGAAACCAAGGTGGTGGCCGTTCACCCAAACATCGCTGTGGTGGTAAACGCCGTCGAAATCGATATAAACCTGTTTACCTTTTGAGGCCAGTGGAACGGTAAAGGTTTTGCGGTACCAGCCAATGCCGCCGGGTAGTGCGCCACCCTCGGGCGATGCCGGGTTATCTTTATTGAAAGTGCCCTCTATACTCCAATCGTGCGGCAGGTTTAGCACGCGCCAATCCTTATCAGCGGCCGAGGCCTTATCGGCATCCTTCACATCACCTAAATGGAATTTCCATCCTTTATCAAAATCGGCTACGGTACGGGCAGATTGTGCCTGCGCATTACCCATGGCGGCAACAAAAAATAAAAGCAGGGCAAGGCCCTTTTGGCAAATTTTCATGAAAGCGGCGTTTATATATTGAGTGTCAAATATACAATTATACCGCAGGCTGAAAAGCAAACAGGCCTTTATAATTTTTGCGGTATGCGATCAGTAAGAAAACGTTAAGCCCCAATACCGTGATACCCAAAGGCAGTAGTTGCTGCCCCAGGAAAACCTCGAACAAAAACATGTTCAGCGTAATTGGGAACAGCGCAATAAGAAATAAAGCCGTAAAACGGTTGGCGAGCAAACTTATGCCGCACAGCATTTCCAATATTTTTAAACAGGGAAAAAAGTACTCCGCACGGGAAAGCGTCATGAGGTAATTATCGGCTTTCCTATCCAGCAGTGGGAAATGCACAATGCTATCCATTACCTGCACAAATTGGTTAATGCCAAAAATAAGGAAAATGAGGCCGAGCAGGATGCGCGCGATGAGTACAGCTATTTTCATGATATTGGGCTTTAAGTGGTTATCCAAATATAATGAAAGGAACTAATTAAAAAAAGCGGTTAACCGTAGCGATGGGTTTTAAACCCATCGCTACGGTTAAAGCCCCCTCTAAATTGCGAAAGGCACCCCTCACAGGTGCCTCCTCGCGTTTTTGAATATAGAAACAGATCAGTATAAGCTGTAGATTAAAACGGTGGCGGGCCGCCCATGCCTGGTCCACCCATACCGGGACCACCCGGGCCACCCGGACCTGATGGCCTTGCGCCTGCGAATTTCTGCAACCTAAGCGTAAAGGTGAGCAGGAAGTAACGACCCAGTTTATTGGCATTGGTTTGCGTAATGTAACTGCCGCTACTGGTAGTGGTGTAGCCGGTGTTCTGGTTAAACACATCGTTCACCGCGAAGCGCAGGGTGCCTACGTTGCCCTTTAAAAAGCGGCGTTCTACATACGTATTCAGGATGTTGGGGTTTGTTGAGCCCGTGTATCCATAGTATATCTGCTTGCTGAAATCGTAGCTCAGCGTCCAGTCTTTAAAGAAATAGTTCTTGCCGTTTAGCCCAAGCGTAAGCGTGCTGAATTTAGTATTCACGTTGGCAGCGCTCAGCGTGTTGGTGGTGCGGTTAACGGCGTATGTGGTATTCGCTTCCGCATCAATAATATCCGTAATGTTTACCCTAAACCTTACCCCTTGTGACAGCACCAGGTTTTTGGCGATATTCTTTTCAAGCGATAAGCCATCGGTGCCGAAACCGCCTATGTACGATATATTGTTGTTGTAGTTGGCATTACCCTGAAAAAACAGGTTGTATTTGCGTTTAGCCCATGGCTTGGCAAACACGTAGAACGCATTGGCGGCGTAGTAACCATCGGCATTTTGGTAGGTGGTTAAAATAGAGCCCGCCAGGTTAGGGTCTGATGCGTTTACCGGGTAGTTGATGGTGGTAGATACGATTTTGTTGTTGCTCTGCGTAAAGCTCAGGTTACTGAAGAACACATTGCCCGATGCAAAATCGAACTTATTGTACCGAATCGAAAGCACGTTGTTGAACTCCGGTTTCAAATCGGGGTTACCTTTAACGGGGTACGATGCCGTAGAATAATCGGTAACAGGCTGCAGCTGCGTATAAGTAGGTTGCTGACTGGTACCGTTATAGTTGATACTGAGCGATTGGCTCCGCGAGAAATTGTAGATGAACCTGGCAGTTGGTGCCACGTTGAACTGCTCCTTACGGTTTACGGCAAAGCCCGGCGAGCTGCCTTCCAGTACCGATGGCTGCGCTACCACGCCCAGTGTGTAGTTGTACTTTTTATCGATGAAGCGGAAGTTAAGCCCGAAGCGGTTGGTGGTAAAGTTGTATTCGTAATTATTGGTAAGCAGCGCATAGTTGTTGCGCACGCCGGCATCGGTAAGGGTATCGGTGTTCCTGTCGGCAGTAGTGTTTTGGTATTTATAGCCATAGGTAAACTCCAGGTACGATTTTTTGGCCAAAGGCTCCAGGTACGATACGTTTACACCCACGCTATCGGTACGGCTCGCGGTATTGATCAGCTGGTTGGCCGGCGCGTTTTGGCGGGTACCCGGCGTATAAACGTAAATCGGGTTTTGGTACTGATCGATATTGTACGATCCTGCACCCACATTCAGGCTAAAGTTACGCCCCTTTTTGGCGAAACGGTGATTGTACAGCACGTTGCCGCCATAGTTTGGCGCGGTAGAGTGCAGGTACGAGCTGAAAGTATAATCGGATATGATCTGCGTAGCGTTCATCAACTGGTTGGCCGCGGTTTGATCGGTAGTGATGGCTGCAAAGGCAAAGCTCGGCGTTATCTTCAGGTAGTTGACCGTATCGGGCTTGTACTCTATATTGAAGTTAAAGCGGTGGTTAAGGTTGCTGGTTTCCTGTATGCTGCTTTGGTTGTTGGTGCTGGGGTTATCTATCGAAATGTTGTTCTGTATAGTGGTGCTGGTGGTATTTACCGTATTGTTGGCAAAACTGTAGCTGCCATATACGGTTGTTTTTTTGCTCCAGCTATCGCGATAGTTGAAACCTATGCTGCGCGCGGTAGTGATACCGTTGCCGCTGTTGGCATTGCCGCCCGGGCCGCCCCGCGGACCGCCACCTCCACCGCCCCCCGGCGGACCTCCGAAGCTGAACAGGTTGGTATTAGTATTGTTCAGGTTACCCAAAACAGCCAGCTGCCTGTCGCCATCAAACCTGAATAGGTTGCCCTGCGCCACGTAACGGCCGTTTTCGGTGCCGTTGGGCAGCATATCCTGCCCGCCGCCAACACTGGCCTGGCCAAAGTAACCATAGTTTTTGCTGGGCTTAATGTTGATGTTCAATATCTTATCGGGCTCGCCGGTTTTTACGCCGGTAATGTTGGCCTGGTCGCCGTAGTCATCAACCACTTGTATGCTTTGTATAATATCTGCGGGCAGGTTGCGGGTGGCGGTTTTCACGTCGCCCCCAAAAAAGTCCTTGCCGTTTACGCGTATCTTGGTAACGCTTTTGCCCTGTGCGGTTACGTTGCCGTCTTTATCCACATCCAGGCCGGGCATTTTCTTTATCATATCCTCCACAGGCGCACCGTCGCGCACCTTGTAGGCGGCGGCGTTGTATTCTACCGTATCTTCTTTAAGCTTTACGGCATTAACATCGGTAACGGTTACTACGCCCAGCATGCGGGTGTCTGATTTAAGCACGATGGGTAGCAACGTAAAGGGAGTGGTTTTATCATCAAGCGTAAAGCGGCGTTTTATAGGCTGATAACCCATAGACAGTACCACCAGGCTAAACTCCTTCACGGTAACGTTATGGAAAATAAATGCCCCGTTGGCATCGGTTATAATAGCGCTGCTATCTGTAGCCGTAATCATTTTTAGGGTGGTACCGGGCAGCGTAACGCCGGCGGTATCTTTCACCACGCCTTTTACATCCCGGCCTGCCTGGGCAAATACCTTAATATTGAGCAGTAAGGCGAGGGCTACGAATAAGTATTTAAGTTTCATATATTTTTTGATGATGCACAAAACAATAGCTTTGGGTGCAGCTAAAAAAACGGGATAGACCGATAAGGGTAATGTGTAGACGGATACGTCATTTTACCCGATGAAAAGCCGATAACAGTCAAAAGGAGTAATAACTGAGTTTCGGCGGTTGGCATCGGGTGTCCATCGGTAAAAACACCCTCCCCGTAGATTTTGATTGGGGATATAGCCTGCAGATATGTAATATTGTAACATCCTGTTTACAAACCTGTTAATTAAATGATATTTCAACGTTTTAAAAACTCATTCGGCAGCATCCTTATCCAGGCGCTGATATGGATAGTGCTGGGCAACGTGCTGCTGTTTTACCAGCCCTTTCTGCGCGATATAGAGGTGCCCTACCAGTTTTGGATAAAGCAAACCTTTGTATTTGCTTTGCTTATTGGCGCGTATTATTTAAATGCTTACGTGCTGGTGCCTGCCTTTCTGCTTAAAAAGCGTAACGGTATTTACTTTTTGCTGCTTACGGCCATTATTATAGCCATTGTGTTTTTAACCGGCTTTGCCGACAAGTTTTTCAACATCCGCGAATTGCTGGAAGAAGCTTTTCATAAACGCGGCCCTATCAAACGCGGCTTTGGCAAGCATGGCTACTTTGATACGTTCACCATCACCATTACTTCGCTTGTGCTGGGTATTAGTACCAGCGTGGCTACTGTGCAAAGCTGGCAAAAGAACAGGGCCCTGCAAAAAGAGATGGAGGCCGATAAAATAAGCTCCGAGCTATCCTTTTTAAAGGCGCAGATAAACCCGCATTTCTTCTTCAACACGCTCAATAATATCTATGCACTTACGTTGGTGAATGTGGAAACCTCGCGTACGGCGCTGCACCAGCTTTCGCGCATGATGCGGTACGTATTGTACGACACCCAGAACAGCACCGCCCTGCTGAGCCAGGAGATTGCCTTCATCAAAGACTATATCAGCCTGATGCAACTGCGCCTTACCGATAAGGTTACGGTGAACTACGCATCGCCCATTCCGCTGAAGGAATACCCCGTAGCGCCTATGCTGTTTTTGCCCTTCGTGGAGAATGCCTTTAAGCATGGCGTAAGCGATACCCTGCCCAGCACCATAGAAGTACGCATTACGCAGGAGGAAAACCAGGTAAAGCTGCACGTGCAGAACACTAACTACAAAAAACAAGGTGCCGACCTGGAAGATAATAAAGGCATCGGCCTGGCCAATACCATCCGCCGGTTAGATTTATTGTATCCCGGCAAGCATATACTGGAGGTGGATAACAATTTGGAAACGAATGTTTATACCGTTAACTTAACGCTTTCATTATAAACCCGCCATGACCATAAACTGCATTGCCGTTGACGATGAGCCGCTGGCCCTTGGGTTGGTATGCGCCTTTATTGAGCAAACCCCCTTCCTCACCCTGGTGGGCAAATACGGCAGCGCGGTAGAGGCTTTAGGCGGATTGCAGCAGCATAAGGTAGACCTGATTTTTTTGGATATACAGATGCCCAACCTCAATGGCATCGAACTGGCCCGCGTGCTGGATAGTCGCGGACCAAGCAAACCCCGCATTATCTTCACCACCGCCTATAACCAGTTTGCACTGGAAGGCTATCGCGTAGATGCGCTGGATTACCTGCTGAAGCCATTCAATTACGAAGAGTTCCTCCACGCGGCCAACAAGGCTTTGGCTTATGCCGAATTGCTCCATAAATCCAACAACCCCGCAGCGCCGGTAGCTTTGGCAGCTGCAGAAGCAGTGCCTGTCGCCGCAGAACGGGTGGAAGACGATTACCTCTTCGTAAAGGTAGAGTATCAACTGGTGCGCATAGCCCTCAGCGATATCCTGTACCTCGAAAGTTTGAAAGATTACGTGAAGATTTTTCTGAAAACCACGGATAAGGCCATCCTCACCCTCAGCAGCCTGAAGGCTCTGGAAGAAAAGCTACCCGCCAAGCGCTTCATGCGCGTACACCGCTCTTACATTGTATCGCTGGATAAAATCAACTCCATCACCCGCAACGCCATGCAAATAGGCAAAATCAACATCACCGTAGGCGACCAGTATAAGGATGCTTTTGGAGCGTTTTTGAGTAGGTGGGTGTAGGGGGGATAACGTCAATCGATACCGGAAATTTAAGATTAAAAAAACGTCTAATTAATCCCCAAAAGACCGAACACCTTATAAAACTCAGCTTTTGCCTGTTCAGGGTTTTCAATATCGAAATCGCCCCGCTTGATTGCGTTGCTCATTCCCGTCTTTAAATAAGGTTTTAATCTTTTGTAAATATCGGGGTTGCTGCGTACAAAATACTTCTCTGATTTTTCATAGGTTTTAAGTGGATGATGGTTTTTTAGCTCTTTTCCGACAGGGTCACATTGCACAAAATATTTGCCGCTATCTTTGACATGCATCAAAAACCAAAATTCAAGGCAAGGAGTATTTATTAGCATGTGGATTTTTTCACTACCCTTAATCTCCGTTTGATATTTCTTTAATTCCGCAGTATTTCCTTCAGCGATAACAACGTCAAGATCAACAATCCAAATCGACAAATCGTAAATATTTGCATTCGCTTTTACTAACTCAAATTGTTCCATTAAAGTTTTCTTTTTGGGAAGTTCGGGTTGAATAGATATCCCTTGGAGTGTTTCATTTTTTTTCAACATTTGCATATACCAAAGCTCAGTTTCCCCATCTACAACCAATGCGAAAGTTTTTCTCCCAAAACCTTTCTTCGTGCCCCTAGTTCTCATTGTCAAAATCTAGGTAATAATCATTTAATTGTGGTACTGCCCCAAGTTTACCCGATTTATAAGCATTGTATACAGATGTAGTATCTCGAATAACACTCGAATCAAAGTCGCTCAATGAATAAAGTTCCATACTTCCATTTAATTTTTTTTCTGTGAACCATATTGCGTCATCTCGAAATATATCTCTTTCCATTAATAATTCCCTATAATGAGTGGTCGCTATTAGTTGAGAATCTTTGACATTAACAAGGAATAGCAAAATAAAATGCTTTAGCAGCTCTGGGTGTAGTGATGACTCAAGTTCATCAATTAATACTACGCTACTCTTTCCAAGTATTTGATCCAAAAGGCCGCTAAGCTGAAAGTATCGTTGTGTACCTTCAGATTCTTCCGCGTATGGCAACATATAGTTAATAGTTTTATCATCGTTTAATACCGAGTGGCTAAAACCAACTTCAAGTAAATTCCGCGATTCTGGGTCCTTTTCAAATGTAGAATCTGGTACTTTTGCGGCAATCTGTTTATTTATAACGCGAAGAATTTCACGCATATCTTCGTCATAATCAATTATCTTTTTCTCAAGCGCCAAGTCAGTTATCTTAAAATCAGCCTTTTGGAGGAATTTAATAACGTGGTCCTTGCTAATTCCCTTAACCTCAAGCGCCTTATTAATAGAAACACTCAAGTCTGTTTTTGGAGTGATAAGCCTTCTAAGCACCTGACGGAACCAGTCAGTGACATCTCTGAGCTCAGGAGAATCTATATTTGACTTCAAGAAACCACTCAATACGGGGTTATTCCACAAAGTATTTGCCTCTAATATTTCTTCTTGAGTCCGTTTGAACTTTATTTTTGAACCGAATTTAATTTCAGTGAGTTGTTTCTCAATGTTCGTCTCACGTTTATAAATCAAAGATTTGTTTGGGGAATAAAACTCTAATTTCTCAAAAGTAATAGCCTCTTTCGTAAAAGCAACCTCGTAATTGTATTTAACTTTATTTTGGAAAAAGGTCAGTTCAAACTTTGTTTCTTGAGATGGTGTAAGTACATCAAACAAAAATGGATTGTGATTTAAAGGGGTTTGTTTTTGAAATGGCGATTGTATAATTAAAGTCCTTAACGAATCTAAAGCCTTTAATATAGTGGTCTTTCCTGAACCATTTGCCCCATAAACCATCCCAAGTTTCAATAACCTTTGTCCTGGTGCAGGTTCAAGAATGAAATATTTCTCCAAATCTTGCGATTTATCAGCTTCGAATGATAAAGTAACAGTGTCTTTTATACTCCTAAAATTTGTTATAGAAAAGCTGACAATCATATTTTTTATTGATTATTTGTAACTGACTTACAAATATAAAGAATAATCGACTGATTTATTGCAATTACCTCCTCCATTGATTGAAGTTTATAAATCGTCCTACAATTACTTAAGCTTTCTGTTTGGAGTGTTGACCTTAATCCAAAACAAATAACCCATCCGCAGTCAAAAAGCTGAAAGCTTTTATTATTTTAGGTCGAAGTTACGCTGCGCTAAACCTCGACCAGTAACGGAGTCTAAAAAGTTTACATTTTTCACGAACATTTTATAAAGAGTTATATTTTGATTAGTAGTACTTTAAAGTTACACTTTATCATTGATTTTGCAGTTGTGTTGATAAGCACGAGAAGCGTTCGCTCCACTATCCCGCTATGTTGTTCTCGCTAACTCTAGTACTAGGTAAGTTATACAACACTTCGGACACCGTGTTTTCACGGTATTTGATGCCTGTAGTTTGATTTTCAAATATTTGCAGTTACATTTATATATTCACACCACTTATTGCAATGCTTCTAAAATTTGCGAAAACAAACCGACTATTAATTGGGATAATCTCAATAACAATGTCAATATATTATTTCTATAAGCGTTTTGATGTGATAGAAACATTTTTAAAGCGAGGTGCAAAATCGGCGGACTTCGGTGAGTTGTTGCTTCCTTCTTTTTTATTAATTACTGGCTTATTATCACTTTTTATTAAAAGCAAAAAAAATAAGAAAAATGAGATATAAACTAATTCTGTTATTGCTGTTTACAACACAAATTTCTTTAGCGCAGAAAGCTAAACCATCAGCGTATCTAAATACATTCGAGAAATTTCTCTCAGTTATTAAAAAAATTGATAGTGTCATAACATCCATCAATGACCATGAAAACCTGCGCAAACTCAATAGATTGCTGGGTAACATCAATGTTGATATTATGTCTATCAATAACCAAAAGTTCAAATTAGCTAATGATATTTATTACTCTAAAAATCTAAACGACCCAACAGAGATTGAAATATTAATCTATGAAATAAAGAACATTCATGATCAAATTGAAAAATTTGATGACTCTTACGATGAGATAAAATCTTTGTTAAACGAAACAAATATTGAGATTAATACCGACGATTTTGATGACACATTTATGCAACAAAAGGGATATCTCCTTGAGGATATTCAGAATAAATTAGAGCGAAAAAAAATCAACAAAACTGATATCATCAATGAAGCTAAACAAGCAAAAGTTTTATCAGAAAGTGTACATATTAAGGTGCTTAATTTGAGAAACAAAATCATTAGGCTATTGAAAAAAAACAAGTGACTCCTGCCGTGCCAAGTGTCCACACTTGGCGCAATAACGTTAGTAAGCGTCCACGGTTACCTTAACCCAACGCTAAGCCCCGCAAGCGAGGACGCTTGCCGTATCGTTTCGTCAGGTGTGGACACGTGACGAGGCGGGTTAAACCGGAAACTTTAGTTTCTTGCTACGTTTCATTTCCTACTTTCTGATTTCTATATAAAAAACAGTTATATTTGAATAAAGGGGAACACCATATGGTTATCGAACGGGACAACAACATCATTACTATTAAACTTGATGCTTCGCTTATCGGTATCGAAACCGTACAGAAATTTGCGGACTATTTTCGTGCAGTGGAATCCAATGCAAAAAATGGTGGAACACAGGAAGAGGCCGACGAACTGGCACGCGAATCGCAAAAAGGTTGGTGGAAAGAAAACCGCGACCGTTTCATAAAATGATCATTACCGTTGATGCGAATATCCTCTTCAGCGCATTAATAACCCCTAAAGGTAAATTAGCGGAAATACTTACTTATCCCAATGACAACGGTGGTGAGCGTCCACGCTTACCTTTAGCCAAACACTAAACCCGCAAGCTTGGGCACTCGCCATATTTTTTCGCCAAGTTCAGACACTTGACGAGGCGGGGATTATAGGGATTTTTGCTACCTTGGTTTAAACTTAAACCCCAACCTCATCAACAAAACATGAGCCTTAAATACAAATTATATTTAATTGGATGCTTCACCATTGGAGCATTCGATGCTTTAACAGCAATAGCTTCCCGTCAGCTTAATTTTAACGCCGCCTATTTCGCGGTGGGTTCATTCATCATCTATTGCTTCTTCGGTTTTTGGGCGGCAAAAAAGATAAACCTTAAAGCAGGGGTTTTAACTGCCGCAACTATTGGATTTTTCGACTCGACAGTTGGCTGGAAAATCTCGATGTTATTAAAAGCAAATACAGGGCACATTAAGAATGACCCTACCGTAGTTGCCTGGATATTAACGATAATAATAGTGACCGGCTTCGCCGCTCTATGCGGCTTAATTGGTGCCGCAATCGCAAAGTATTCAACAAGAGAAAAGGTTGGCGAGTAAGTCAAATCAAATAATGAACTCCACCGCTGCCGCAAGTGTCCGCCCTCGCTGCCGCGAGATTAGCGCAGCGTATCTCGTGGTTGCCTTTGTGCAAGCTTCCAGCTTGCGTCAGCTGAAAGCTGACCTTGTGCACACCACGGGCTGAAAGCCCGCGGTAGCGTATTTTTTCAAATATATAATTCAACTTAAAGCGATGAACAAAAAGTTAAGTAGGCCGGGTTTATTGCAGGTGAATTGTTTAGCACTATTCATTGCATTGGCTTTGGGGGCCTGCAATAAGGCCAGGAATTATCCCGATGCGTTTGTTGTATTAAAGGATAACAAACCCTTCATCAAATTAAGCGGTAAACGGAATATCATGTCGCATGACCTCATCTCCATATTTGAAAATAAAACGTACGAGGATAGCGTCCTGATTCCCGTTCCATCAATAAGTGATAAAAGAATTCCGGGCCGGGAGATTATTTTCGATAATGGTTATAACAAATATTCGTATGACGGCTATGTGCTCATAACGGGCAACAAATTGTCAGTCAATTTGCACGGCACCGACACCGTTAATAAAACCAGGAAACAGTATTCGTATGTATGGAATGGAGATTACACGCTCCACTATATTCCAACGAAACAGATGCGGTGAAGTGGTTTGCTCTTGTGGACGCTGACAAAATTCAAGCTATTAAGTATGGACACCTGTCCGGGGTGGCGGTAAATATCCTATTCTAATCCGTTACCATTGTTTCCAATTAAATCCACACAAAAGCCGATTTTGATAATGGCTGAAAGCCTTTTTTCCAGTCATTCCTCAGTTGATCGATGGTTTTAGTCTTATTTTGATTCCACCATTTAACATAGATTGCTTTAACGATTTTCATATCCTCGTTTGTCATCGCCTTTAACTGTTCTTTTTCAACACGCCGTACTATATAACCATAACGAAACACGTGGTCGTATTTTTTACTCTTTAAGCTGGCTTTTGCATCGATTGCCAAAATAAGCTCTATTTCAAAAGCGGCGCGCATACCCAACGAATTGTACATGGCATCTGGGATTCTGGAATCAAGAGGGTCCTTGAACCCAACAAAACCTTTTTCGTTAACGTCGATAACTTTTATCAAGTGAGGTATTGCATTTTTGCCATATGATAATAGGTCCAAATCGATATCGGCGTTGGATTTTGGGGGATGAAGCAGTTGCTGAACTTTTGCGTCGATATCCTGGCTGACGGGCGCTGTTGTTATCAGCGTCATGAATATTAAAATTATATATTTCATAGCCTATTGTTTTAAAGGTGGTTTTGCAACACGCGTATTATCTTGTGCATTGTGGAATTAGAGCCCAGCCCCAGCCACTTAGGAATGCTGCTCTATTTCAAAAACCCCTCCAAATAACCCAATATCGTCTTCGTCTGCATCATCAGGCTAACATGGCCCTGCGACGGCACGATGGCCAATTGCGATTTCGGCATCGGCGCCATATCGGCAACTACGCCGCCTCCCAGCAGCTGATACGTTTTCATCAGTTCCACTTTATCCAGGCCATCATTGTCGCCCGAGATGATTAACACAGGTGAGGTGATTTTCACGATGTTGCTGTCACCCACATCAAAGGTCTCCCCGGCAAAAACAATCATTTGCTCTATAAATTTCCGCCATTTTGTTTTGTCGGGCGCTACAGCATCATATCCGGTGTGCAGTGGTGTGTTATCAAAAAATTCAGGCTTAAACCCATCGAACGCCTTGTTTATTACCGGCAACCAGCCACTGCTTTTATAGGTAGAAGAAATGATAACCAATTTATTTACCCGTTTAGGATAATTTACCGCAAACTGGTAAGCTATAGAGCCACCCATGCTATACCCGGCAACATCGGCACTGTCAACCTTTAAATAATCCATCACCCCTGCCACATCGCTTGCCAGGGTAGCGATATCTAATTTCCTGTCCGAATAGGGCGAGTGCCCATGGCCCTGCATTTCAAGGGCAATTACTTTCCTTGTTTTGGATAGTTCGGGTATCAGCTCCGCCCAGTTCATCTCAATGGTATAAAAAGCGCCATGCAGCAAAACGATAGGCTTGCCCTGGCCATACACTTCGTAATAAACCTTAATGCCGTTAACCGGCGCATAGCCGCTGGCGGCAGGTTTCAACTTTTGCCCTGCGGACTGAAATATTGTAAGAAACAGCATAGCGATAACTAATACCGGCTTAAGGGTTGCAGTTGCTTTAGATACCTTTTTCATAGTGTGTGAGTTAATTTGTTTGGTTCCTGTTGATAAAACAAATATAAGGGGCATTTAATGCTTTCACACTGTGCAAAAACGACATATGAGGGGTGCAAAGCGACAAAACATTACCGTTAGCAATCATATTCACCCAAGGAATTAACCCGGCTTTTGCCCCGGCATGTACAGCTGGAATTTCCTGGAAAACCACAGCTAAAATTCGCCGAAAACCTGGAAAAAGCTGGAAAATTTTCGCTGCCTTTAAACGCTGAATTTAAGCAAAAACAGCCATTCCATGCAAATTTCGCACTTTTTATGTTTTCATTGCAAAACACCAAAAAAGTACGAAAAACACAGAAAAACACAGATTCCTGAAGGTTTTTTGGCAAATTTAAGCAAATAAAAAGGCCGCAATCCGGAAGGTATGCTTCCTCCTCGCCGGCCAAATCTAACAGGTAATGTCCAAAATTTCTATAAAATAAACCTGGACAAAAACTGCCCCGTTTTTCACCAAAACCTGCGGCTATTATAATCGGCATAATCGTATATTGCAGGTATGAAAAAAGCCCTCGTCATACTGCTCGCAGGCGCTATGCTGATAGCCTCCTGCTCCACCCCCAAGAAAACACAAAGCCTTTCTATGGCCAATGGCGGCAAAGTGTGGAGCTCGCTTTGGCAGCAACGCTCGGCAGAGTATAAGGCGCTGTGTTTCCAGGCGTATAACCTGGCCCGGCTGCGCCTCAATGAGGCCATCCGCACGGCGGGCAACAAACCTTTTGCCGTGGTTACGGATGTAGACGAAACCCTGCTGGATAACAGCCCCTACGACGCCATGCGCGCCGACTCGAACCTGGAATACAGCAAGGAAACCTGGAAAGCCTGGACGGACAAAGCCATTGCCGATACCGTGCCCGGCGCACCTGCTTTCTTCAAATACGCAGCTTCAAAAGGCGTGACGGTGTTCTACATCACCAATCGCGGCGAGGACGAAAAAGCTGCCACAATCAAAAACCTACAGCTATACGGCCTCCCCAATACCGACGACGAACACGTGCTGATGAAGCAAGGCAAGCTATCGAGCAAAGAGGGCCGCCGCCAAAGCGTGCTGTCTACCTATAACATCGTGCTGCTCTGCGGCGATAACCTGCCAGATTTTGATGCCCTGTACGATAACACCGAAGATAAACCCCAAACCGAGCAAACCCGCGCCGCCGTTACCGATAGGCTAAAGAGGGAGTTTGGCAACAGATATATCATTATCCCCAACCCATCTTACGGCGATTGGGAAGGTGTGCTGTTTGATAATAAAAGGCTGAACAATTCGCAGCGCGATTCTACCATGCGGGCCAAGCTAAAGGTGACCAAACCTTAACACCTTTGTATTAAGTTTTTGTTAAAAAGGGTGCATCCAACAATACAATATGTAATTTTGGGCATACCGCTCCGCTCATGAAACAAAAACTGTTTATTTGTATCACCGCAACCATCGCCTTTGCATGTTCCGCTTCGGCGCAAACACCGGGTAAAATAGCCAAAACCGGGCAGGTACTACTTCCCAACGGCTGGAAGCTGAGTCCCGCGGGCCGCTCGCTGCCCCTGGGCGATTTACCGCTGAATATGCAATTATCCGCCTCGGGCAAATACCTCGCGGTAACCAACAACGGCCAAAGCACCCAATCGCTGCAACTGATCGACCCGCGCAGAGAGAAACTGCTGGATGAGCAAGTGCTGGGCAAATCCTGGTACGGCATCGCTTTCAGCCGCGACGAGAAAAAGCTTTACGCCTCGGGTGGTAACGATAACATAATCCTCACGTTTTCTATCAACAACAACAAACTCGGCACGCCCGATACCATAAAGCTAGGTGTTCCATGGCCAAAAAATAAGATATGCCCCACCGGCATCGCGGTAAACAAAGCCAATACCCGCCTTTATACCGTTACCAAAGAAGACAGCACGCTGTACGTAATCAACCCTACACAGGGCAATATCATCAGTAAAGTAAAGCTTAGTGCCGAGGCCTACAGCTGCATCCTCTCCCCCGATGAGAAGACGCTTTACATATCACTCTGGGGCGGCGATAGGTTGGCTTTTTATGATACCTATAGTCAAAAACTCAGCAGTATCGCCGCCGGCAGCCACCCCAATGAGTTACTGCTGAACAAAAAAGGCAGCCTGCTATTCGTAGCCAATGCCAACGATAACTCGGTATCCATCATCAATACCGCTACCCATAAAACTATCGAAACGGTATCAACCGCTTTATATCCTACCAAACTAACCGGCTCTACAACCAACGGCTTCGCGCTATCGGCCAACGAAAAAACACTGTACATCGCCAATGCCGACAACAACTGCCTCGCGGTGTTCGATGTATCAAACCCCGGCAGCAGCCAAAGCCGTGGCTTTATTCCCGTAGGCTGGTACCCTACCAATGTAAAAATGCTGGGTAATAAAATATTGGTGAGCAACGGCAAAGGCTTTACTTCTATGGCTAACCCCAACGGGCCCCAGCCGGTAAAAAAAGTGGATAACAGTGGCTACCAAAGAGGGGCTACAAATACCAAAGAACAATACATCGGCGGCTTGTTTAAAGGCTCGTTATCGTTTATTGATGCGCCAAACGAGCTTAAGCTGAAGGCCTATACCAAACAAGTTTATGCCAACACGCCCTTTACCGATAAGATAGCCGCCACGCCCAAAGGCCAGGCAGGCAACCCTATACCCCGTAAACCGGGCGATAAATCGCCCATAAAATATGTGTTTTACATCATCAAAGAAAACCGCACTTACGACCAGGTGCTGGGCGATATGCCCGCCGGCAACGGCGATACCTCGCTTTGCATCTTTGGTCAAAAAATAACGCCCAACCTGCATGCCATAGCCAGCCAGTATGCCCTGATGGATAACTTTTATGTGGATGCCGAAGTAAGCGCCGACGGGCATAACTGGAGCACAGCCGCCTACGGCACCGATTTTGTGGAGAAGACCTGGCCCACCAGCTACGGTGGCCGCGGCGGCAATTACGATTTTGAAGGCTCCCGCAAAGCCGCCTATCCGCGCGATGGCTTTATATGGGATTACTGCAAACGCGCCGGCGTAAGCTACCGCACCTATGGCGAATTTGCCGAGGGTGGCGATAAACCGAAGGCCAACCTCAAATCTCTGGAGGGCCATTTCTGCCTGAAGTACCCGGATTTCGACCTGAGCATAAAAGATGTTACCCGCGAAGCTATATGGGAGCACGATTTCGATTCGTTACTTACAATTAATAAGGTACCGCAATTCAATAGCGTAAGGTTTGGCAACGACCATACCAGCGGGCAGCGCAAAGGCGCCTACAGCCCTTTTGCTGCTGTTGCAGATAACGACCAGGCCGTTGGCCGCTTTATCGAACATCTTTCGCAAAGTGCTATCTGGAAAGAATCGGTAGTCTTTATCCTGGAGGATGATGCCCAAAACGGCCCCGACCATATAGATGCGCACCGCTCGCCGGTGTTTGTGGTGAGCCCCTACGTAAAGCGCAACGCCGTAATACACAACATGTATTCAACTTCGGGCGTACTGCGCACTATCGAGCTTATTTTGGGCCTGCCGCCCATGAGCCAGTACGATGCCGCCGCCATGCCGTTATACGAATGTTTCACCTCCACGCCCGATTTAAGGCCCTACACCACCCAAACTGCATTGGTAGATATAGAACAGCGCAACGTGGCCGTAAACCAAAGCAGCATACGCTCAGAGTCATTTAACCTGGCCGAAGAAGATGCCGCGCCCGACCTGGACCTGAACGAGGTTATATGGAAATTCGTAAAAGGCGAAACCGCTACCATGCCCGCGCCAAAACGCAGCGCCTTCGTAATTTTGCAGAAGAAAAAGAAACTGGATGATGATTGATTTGTTGATATATTTACCTTAGAAATATCGCAGAAATATGACTATCCTCGAAAACGAATTCCTTAAAGTATCTATCGATACCCGGGGCGCGCAGCTCAGCACTTTCCGCAACAAGGCAACCGGCGTTGAACACCTTTGGCAGGCCGACCCGGCAGTGTGGCCCTGGCACGCGCCCAACCTGTTCCCCATTGTTGGGCAGCTATTAAACGACGAATTACTGGTAGACGGCGAAAAATATTCCATGAAAAGGCATGGTTTCGCCCGCCAGTCGGAATTTATCAAGCTGGAGAGTAGCGACGCATCGGCGGCATTCTCGCTACCTAATTGCGAAAAAACGTTGGCGGTGTACCCCTACAAGTTCGATTTCCAGGTATTGTACACGCTGATAGAAAACGCCCTGCGGATAACCTATAAGCTAATTAACCGCGATAAAAAGCCGGTTTACTTTTCGGTAGGCGGGCACCCTGCGTTCAACGTGCCGTTCGACCCCGGCGAAAACTACGAGGATTATTACGTGGAGTTCGAGTCTTTAGAAGAACCGGCTACGCACCTGCTTTCGCCCGAGGGCTTGTTCAACGGCCAAACCTCGCCGGTAGCCATCCGCGAGAAAAAGCTATACCTTACCCGCGATTTGTTCGCGAAAGATGCCTTGGTTTTCAAGAACCTCAAATCGCGCATGGTAACCATCAAAAGCAACACGCACGAGCATAGCCTATCGGTAGAATACCCGCACTTTAACTACCTCGGCCTGTGGGCAAAACCCGGTGCCGATTTCCTGTGCATAGAGCCATGGCTGGGCTGCGCTGATTCGGCAGGCGAGCCGAAAGACATAAAAGCGAAAGAAGCTATACAAAAAGTAGCCGTGGGGCACGTTTTTGAGGCCTCTTTTTACATCAGCATATAAAATTCAAAGTTTTTTTAAATTAGTAAAACATTAAAATCATTTTTTGCACTTATCAATAAAAACATTCAACTTTTAATCGATATGAAAAAGAAAATTTATTTAATCGCCGTAACCGTGCTGCTTATGGTAGCATCATTCAACTCGAATGCCGCAACCTCTATCGATGACAAAAAAGCGTTCAAAGAAGCTGCATCGCGTATGACTGACGACCAGAAACACGCCCGCATAGAAGAAATTAAGGCCCGCGTACAGGAAATTAAAGCGATGGATAAATCGAACCTGAACAAAGCCGACAAACAGGAATTGAAAGCAGAGCTGAAAAGCCTTAAGCACGAAGCACAGGCAATGGGCGGCGGTGGCGTTTACCTTTCTGTAGGTGCTATCATCATCATCATCCTGGTATTGATCCTGATCCTGTAATTACAGGCCTAAAATATTAGCATACGAAAAATGCGCCTCAGTGAGGGGCATTTTTTATTGATACACTTTCTTCAACTCTTCCTTGGCTTTTGCAAACCATTGGCGGTTGCTTTTCTTTTCTACCGCGCTTAGGTGAGGTTGCTCGTCGAGCATATCGGTAAATATCTGTTCGGCATCTTCTATCCTATCCTGCCTAATCAAGAACAGACCGTATTGGTAACGCTGCTCAAAATAAGAATAGCGGCCTTTCATGCCTTTAAATTCGGTTTCAGCAACATCTACCTGCCCAGCTTGCTCCAGTGCCATGGCGTAAACGATATGTGCTTTTGAACGGGCGAACTGCGGTATCTTGTAAATTTGGCGGGCTATGGGTAACACTGCGGCATAGCGGCCCTGCGCGTAATAAGCCAGCATCAGTTGCGCCAAAGCATGTTCATTCTCGGCGAAGGCCCCGGTGAGGCTGGCCTTATACAGGTCGATGGCCTTATCGGTGAGACCGGCATCCAGGTAGGCATCAGCCAGTTTGATGCGGTTGGCGAAGGTATCGGTAAACTTTAGTTCATCTTCCAGCTTTTTTAACTTGCTGCCGGGGTTGATGATGCCCTTTACATCGATGGCCGACGTATTGATGCGGCGGTTGCCCCAAACTTCGGTATAAAGATATATCAGGCTGCCGATGTAGGGCAGGAATACGATTATCCACATCCATTTTTGTTGCGTGCCTCGCTTAAAACTATGGAACAGGCAAAAGCCCTGCAAGGCAAACGATACGTAGTAGTAGTTTAAGTTTAGCAATGAGGGCAACATGGTAATGCGATTAGGTTACCGAAAATAAAAAAAATGCCGCATTTCGCAGCATTTTTTCATCAATCTTTTACCAGATCGCTCAGTACGGGGTGGTTGAGGGTGGATAGCTCGGTATGGCCGCTTTTCAACTCATCAAACACAACCACTTCGTTAACGCCTTTTTTTAACCAAACAGCGGGCACATAAAGCGTTTGCTGCGGGCCAATTTGCCAGTATTTACCCAAATTATGCCCGTTGAGGAATACGAATCCCTTACCGAAACCGTGCATATCCAGATAAGTATCGCCAATTCCACGCAGCGAAAAGGTGCCACGGTATAGGGCTGGTTGCTCCACATCGTAGTCTCCAGGTGTCGGTGTATACTTATATCCAGCCAGGGAAGTAAACGGGAATCGGTACATCTTCCAGCCTAGTAGTTCTTTGCCGTTCAACGTAACCTTATCGGTTATGCCCTGGCGATTATCGGTTAAATACGGACCGTAATTGATGCGGCCGTTGTTCTCTACCAAAATATCCAGTACCGCATTTGCGGTAGGGCTGTTCAATTGCAAGGAATCCTGCTTAAGCCGGCGGTCTAAAACGCTGATGCGTTGCCCATTCAAATAAACAGTAGCAAAATCGCGCATCTCTTTTATCTTCAATAAACCGCTTGCAGCGTCTTTTAATGTTGTGCGATATAATACAAAACCGTAGCCCTGATCGATATCTTCAAAGCTCAGCGGCCGTTCAGATTCTATAGGCACGCCCAAATTGCCGAACAGGTTTGCTTTGCCGGTTAGTTTGATTACCTCCAGGGCAAAGGTCATGCGTTTTTTGCCGGGTACATCGGGCAGGGTTTCGCCGGGTGGCAGGTGTTTGGCAATCACCTCGCGAAATTTGTAATATTTCGCCGTAGGGTTTCCTGCTTCGTCCAGCGGTGCATCATAATCGTAGCTGGATGTTTGCGGCGAATACGCCTCAGTACGGCTCATGTTGGCCCCGTTCATAAAATCGCGTGTGGTGCCGCCGTGGAACATATACAGATTGATGGATATGCCCGCGCCTAATACCTCATCCAGCTTTTTGGCATCGGCATCTGCGTTGCTGCCGCTGTGCGGCTTGCCCCAGCTATCGAACCAGCCAGGATACCACTCGGCAATATAGTATGGTCCCTTGCCGCCGTGGTGTTTGTTAATGAGCTCTTTTACTTTCTTAGGGTCGTCTTCGCCGTTAACCGCGGGTAAAAAACCAGGCAGGTAACCAGCGGGCATTTGCGAGGGACCATCGCAGGTAAACAAAACGCCATCAAAACCCGCCTCGCGGAATATCCTTTCGTTTTGCGCGAGGTATTGCTTATCGTTGCCGTAAGATCCGTATTCATTCTCTATCTGCACCATAATGATGTTGCCGCCATGTGTAACCAGCAAAGGCGATAGCTGCTTGCCTAGCTGTAGCACATAGTTGCGGTAAGCATCCATAAACTTAGGGTCCAGGCTACGCACTTTCAGGGTTTTATCCTTCAGCAGCCACCAGGGATAGCCGCCAAACTCCCACTCGGCGCAGGCGTAAGGGCTTGGGCGCATTACCACCCACATGCCTTCTTCTTTCGCTATCTGTGCAAATTGCGCTATATTTTTGTTGCCGCTAAAATCGTACTGGCCCTGCACCATCTCATGCGCGTTCCAAAACACGTACATACCAATGGTATTAAGCCCCATAGCTTTTGCCAGCCTGATGCGCTCGCGCCACATATCTTCGGGGATGCGGGTATAATGCATCTCGCCGGAGATTATCTGCATTGGTTTACCATCCAGCATAAAGGTAGTGTCGCCAAGGGCGAAAGTATGGGTATCGGTCTGGGCCTGGCTTAAGAGTGCGCCGTTCAGCAACAGCGCGCAGCAAATCAATATCTTCTTCAACATTCTCTATTCACAAATTAAAATAAACCCAGTTGGCCCTTATCGTCCATATCAATATCATCGGGGTTGGTTATCTCGAAATCTATTTTTTTGATTGGTTTTGGTTGCACGGATTCCACCGATTCTGATGATTTCACCGATTCTGTCGGCTTCGCTGGTTCGCCTGATTTAACGGCGGTTGGGGTCGATTGTTGTTCTTCTGGCGCATCGTCTGCCGGGTTGCCGCCATTTGCAGGGGTATTATCCGGATCCTCCGGACCATCGGGTTCGGCATTTCCTGTCTCTTCGGCATCGTCCTCATCGTCGGTAACAATAGGCACTATTGATTTTACCTGGTGAATAGATACCCGGTTGCCCATGGCTTTCATGCCTTTTACGTCTATCAGTTCGGTTAGGTTCAATTCTGCGGTCTCGGGTACCAATGCCTTACCTTTCAGTAATTCTACCTTAACCATCGGCTGCTTTGCGCCAGTGATAAGGATAAGCTTAGAGCCCGGCTCGTCGCTGATTACGCTGGTTTGCTTGCCTATTACTGTATTCTCGAAAGTGAAGCGTTTCACCAGATAGTTCTTCGATTTACCATCGTAATGCACTACCGAGAACACCTTTGCGGGGTCGTATTTTTCGATGATAATCATCTTATCGTCGAAGTGGTTGTTCAGGTCGAAACTGGTGAGCTCGTAGCTGCCGTTGGCGAAGATATTCAGGATGCGGTCGTCGCCATCGAATTCGCCCAGGTATTTGCCACGGCCATCAGCATTAAGGCGCTTCAATATCTCGTCGTACCAAATCTTGCGCCCTGCCAGGGTAGATACGCCCTTGCTCTTCAGGATAACTTTCTTCACAGGGTACTTGGTTACCATGTTACCCATGGAGCCGCGACCCTTGATAGTCAGCAGCGCAAAATCCTCATCAAAGTTCAACTTCTTGAGCTTGGCGTGCGGCTTCAGTTGCACGTTTACTATCTCGGCCTCGCCGTTGGGGTTGGCGGTAAAATACAGCACTTTGCTACCCTTGGTGCCCTTGGTCAAATCGTATTCCTTATCGCGGGTGATGCCCGTTACCGAGAACCGCTTGATATAGCTTACGCCGCTTTGCCCGTCTTTATAAATCATATTGTAAACGGTGCGTTCGTCGTTTTTCTTGAACACCGCCACATGCAATATATCCTTGCCCACGAATACCTTATCCTGCACACGGTTCACCACAAATTTCCCGTCCTCGCGGAACACGATAATGTCGTCTATATCCGAGCATTCGCCAACCAATTCTACATTATCGTCTTTTTTAAGGGCCGAGCCAATGAAGCCATCTACTCGGTTTACGAACAGTTTGATATTGGCCAAAGCCACCTGGGCTGCTTCTACCTTATCAAAGGTGCGCAGTTCCGTTTTGCGTTCGCGTCCTTTGCCGTATTTGTCGCGCAGTTTCTCGAACCAGGCGATGGTATAATCGGTAAGGTGCTTCAGATGGTGCTTCACCTGTTTTATTTCCGCTTCGAGATTTTTGATCTGCTCGTCGGTCTTCTTAAAATCGAAGCGGGTGATACTGCTCATCGGCTTATCAATCAACTTCTTATAATCCTCTGGCAATATCTCCCGGTAAAACAATGGGAAGAAAGGCGTAAACAAACGCGTAAGCGTTTCTACAACCAGTTCGAAGGTTGATGAGCCCTCGTAATCCGGGTGCTTGTACATCCCCTCCTGTATGAATATCTTAAGCAGCGAGCTGAAGAATATCTTCTCCATCAGTTCCTTTAGCCTGATATCCAGCTCCATCTTCAGCAACTCGCGGGTGTAGTTGGTGCTCTCTACCAGCATATCGTTCACGCTCATGAAGCGCGGCTTATCATCCTGTATTACGCAGGTATTGGGCGATACAGACACCTCGCAATCGGTGAAGGCATAAAGCGCATCTATAGTAACATCGGGCGATATACCCGGCGCCAGGTGTACGATGATCTCTACATTCTGCGAGGTATGGTCGTCTATTTTCTTTATTTTGATTTTCCCTTTATCGTTGGCCGCTATGATGCTTTCGATAAGGCTGACGGTTGTGGTAGAGAATGGCACCTCGGTAATTACCAGGGTTTTCTTGTCCCGTTCTTCAATTTTCGCGCGAACGCGCACCCTTCCGCCGCGTTGCCCTTCATTATAGGCAGAAGCATCGGCCATACCGCCGGTAGGGAAATCGGGAAGAAGGTTTGGGCGGATGCCTTTTAGCGATGCGATGGAAGCATCCAGCAGTTCGATAAAGTTATGGGGCAATACCTTGGTGGCCAAACCAACGGCAATACCCTCCGCCCCTTGTGCCAGCAGCAGCGGGAATTTTACCGGTAGCGTAATCGGTTCGCGGTTACGACCATCATAACTGGCCTGCCATACGGTAGTATCGGGATTGAATACCACATCCAGCGCGAATTTGCTCAGGCGCGCCTCAATGTAACGCGGGGCTGCAGCCGAATCGCCGGTTACCGGGCGGCCCCAGTTACCCTGGGTATCAATCAGCAGTTCCTTTTGGCCAATCTGCACCATGGCATCGCCGATGGAGGCATCGCCATGCGGGTGGTACTTCATGGTGTTGCCGATAACGTTGGCACCTTTGTTGAAACGCCCGTCGTCCATTTCCTTCAGCGAGTGCAGTATGCGGCGCTGCACGGGTTTCAGGCCGTCGTTGATGTGCGGCACGGCGCGGTCGAGGATTACATAGGATGCATAATCGAGGAACCAGTTTTCGTAGAGCCCGTCGAGGGTGGTGATGTTATGAAGCTTGTCTTCGTTATTTACAGGGGTGTTTTCCGGATTCAGTTCGTCACTCATTCTTCAGCAAAAAAATTTGGATGGGTAAAGATAAGGATAATGTATAAAAATGAAGGTGCGCAGACGCGCAGATTAGTTAACGCAACGCCACGAGTTTTTAACATTTTGTAAACATGGGGAGGGATGCGGTGGATGAGGAATGGTAGTCGGGGCTTTTTGTGGTGTGCATAAGCCACAGTCGTCATGTTGATTTATTTCAACACCCCATCATAAAAGTAGCCACGATGCTAAGCCGCCATTCATACCGGCCACCTGTCCTATGGGGTCCTGAAACAAGTTCAGGATGACGTTTGTGATTGTTTCGACATTCAAATTTTCAAACCCATCTCCATAACCGTTGTACAGTTATTATTCTGCTAACGCCAGTTTCTGAAGGAAGCCTTTCACCTTCTCCGTATCATAATTAGCCATGCCCTCATGCCTGAACACTATGGCACCTTCCTTATCAAATATCAAAGTGGTGGGCAGGTTGCCGCCGTACACGCTTTCGGGTACATCGCTTATTACCTCGTATAGCGGCAAATGATAATCGTACTTCGTCATAAATTGCGCGGCTTCTTTCAGCTTGCTATCGGCATCCACCGTTATGAAAACGATGTTGGTATCGGCCTTCAGTTTTTGGTGCAGGCTATTGAGCGAAGGCATCTCGGCGCGGCATGGCGGGCACCAGGTAGCCCAGAAGTTGAGCAGCACAACCTTTCCTTTTAATTGCTTCAAGCTGATGTCCTTGCCCGATGCATCGCGGAACGCGATATCGATACTGCTTTGTTTGGCCACCGGGGCTGCGGCACTTACATCTACCCTGAAAAGCCCCACGCCCATTAGACTGCGAATCAGCAAAGCCTTAGCCGATGGCACGAAAACCAATACCGCCAGGGCAACGATAATTAGCGCGTTGAGAATGTTACCTGTTGTAAATAGTTTATTACCGGTGGCTTTATCGGGCATTTCGGCTGGATTTTTCATGATGCTGAACATACGGGCAAGGCGCATTTATCCGCCTGATTGTGCCGGTAAAGGTACGCGAGAACAGATACTTGAGCAAAAGATAATCGACAATTAAACCGCCGCCGGTAACTACGCTGTTGTGCCTGCCACCTTTTTAACAGCCTTATCCCTCATGAATATTACCGACATCAAGGCCCCCATAAAACCCAGCCCGGCAGATATCCTCATGATTTTGGCATAAGCACTGATGAAGCCTTCGTGGTAAGCCTGTTCGATGCGTTTTTTATCAGCAGCGGCTACCGTGGCCGGTACCTTGGCGTTGCCGAGGTTTTTGGCGGCGGTTACTACCTCCTGCCTTTCCTGCGTTTTCAGCGGGATGTTTTTTATCTCTTTTTCCAGCGCAGCTGAAAAGAACAGCACCGCCAGCGCGCCAAATATCGCGTTGGCAAAAACATTGGCAATGCGTGTAATGGCATTGTTTACGCCAGATGCCGTGCCCGAGTGATGGTCATCTACCGAACCCATTACCGATGCCGTGAGCGGCGCCACCGTGAACGACATGCCCAGCCCGAACACCAATACGCCCGGTAAAAAACTGGTCAAGTAATCGGCAGGGCCATTGGTTTGTTTCACGAACGACAGGATAAGCAGGCCCGCACCAGCGGTTGCCGGCCCGGCAATGAGCAACAAGCGCGGACCATGCTTATCTGCCAGTGCACCCGCAAAGCGGGCAAGCGTAATCATCATTAAAGTGAAAGGCAGAAACGTAAGGCCCGATTGCAACTGCGTATAGCCCTGCACCTGCACCATATTCAGCGACAAGAAAAGCATGCCTGCGCCCAAACCCGCGTAAAGGAAAAACGTAAGCAAATTTGCCCCGCTAAACGTAAGATTCTTAAATAGCTGCAAAGGCATCATGGGATGCTTGCTGTTTTTTTCGATAAGGATGAAAGCCGCCAGCAATACAACACCCAAAGCCAGGGCGGCATCAACCTGCCAGGTGAAACCCGCGGCAGGTATGCGCAAAAAACCAAAAGTGAGTGCCGCCAACCCAAGCGCTATGGTTATTGCACCGGCAAAGTCGAGCGGCTGCTTGTTATCCTCGTCGCGGCTTTCCTTAACTTTCAGGGCCAGGAAGATTAGGGCGGCTACGCCTATGGGGATGTTGATGAAAAATATATACCGCCACAAACCGGCATCGGCCAGGGCGCCGCCTAATATCGGCCCGCCCATGGTAACCACCGTGGTAACCGCCGACCATGTGCCGATGGCTTTGCCACGCTCTTTTGGGTTGATGGAGGATGATATCAGCGATAAACTCCCCGGAATCATGAGCGCGCCACCCACACCCTGCACCATCCTGAACAATATAAGGAAGGTAACGCTGGGTGCCAGTCCGCAGGCCGCCGACCCGGCGATAAAGATGGCGATACCTATCATGAAAATCTTCTTGCGGCCCAGCCTATCGCCCAGGGAGCCCCCGATGAGGATAAGCGCCGCCAATACCAGCAGGTAAGCGTTCAGTATCCAAAACAGACTGGCACCGCTGGCACCAAGGCTTTGCTGCAGCGCGGGCAAAACTACGTTAAGGGCCGTACCATCGATAAACGCCATAGCCGAAGCAAGTATGGCCGATGCCATAATCCATTTACCTTCGGTACTTTTTAACGCTACTGTAGCCATGTGGTTGATTGGCTTTGGATATGTAGTACAAAGGTAAGCTATAAAGGTTTGGAAAAAGCCGCGTGCCGCTAATCCAAATGCACGTCCCAAACCACGGATTGCTCCACCAAAGCAGGGTCGTGCGAGCAGATGAAGATGCCAATAATCCCATAAAAAAAGCCCGCGACAACAGGAGCTTCCTGTTATCGCGGGCTAATGATATATCACCGTGTTTTAGTTTATCCTGCGGATAAGGTTGTTGCCAAAATCGGCTACGTAAACATTGCCGCCTGTACCTGCCGCAATACCTGTAGGGCCATTGAATACAGCAACCGTACCCGAGCCATCGGTAGAACCCGAACCGCCCGATACACCGGCCATAACGATGAGTTTTTTATTCGCGCCAATTTTGATGATGCGCCTGTTGCCATCGCATATCCAGAAATTGCCCGACCCATCTATACTCAGCGAATTTGGCGCACCTAACAAAGCCGAAATAGCAGTACCACTTGTTGAGCCGCCTGCAAAGGTAGTTACCAGCATATCTGCATCAATTTTGCGGATGTCGTTATTAAGCGGCTCGGCCACATAGATATTGCCGGTGGCATCCAGCGCTATGCCTGTTGGTTTGTTGAAGTTGGTTGCGGTGCCCGTACCGTTGGCGTAGCCGGTGGTACGGCTGCCCGCTATGGTAGTAACCACGCCTGTTGCGGTAATTTTGCGAATAAGGTTATTGCCATAGTCGGCCACGTAAACGTTGCCATTGGCATCTACAGCCACGCCCCTTGGCGTGTTGAAAGTTGCTGCTGCGCCTGTGCCATCGGCATAGCCGGCATCGCCGCTGCCGGCGAGGGTAGTTACCGTGCCCGTCGGCGTTACCTTACGGATGGCATTGTTGCCACGATCGGCTACGTAAACGTTGCCTGCTGCGTCAACCGCCAGGCCCGATGGCGAATAGAACTGCGCGGTTTCGGCATTTCCGTCAACCAAACCCAGGTTGCCGTTACCTGCAAGGGTTGTAACCTTCCCATCGGTAGTTATTTTGCGAATGGCCGAATTATACGAATCGGCTACATACACGTTGCCCGCCACATCGGTAGCAACGCCCATCGGATCCTGGAACAAAGCAGCGGTACCCATACCATCCAGGAAACCGCCTGCGGTTGCGCCGGCAAAGGTGCTTACCTGCCCGGTGGTGGTGCTTTGGTCGCTGCCGGTGTTAAACTGTATTGCTGCTCCGTAAGCTGTTGCGTTCAAATAAGTGGCATAGGCCCGCAAATAGTAGGTAGTGTTTGGCGTAAGGCCGGTAATACTGCTGGCATAGGTGCCGTAGTTAACTGTTTCGGAAGTTTTGGTGTCGGCTACGGTGGGTTGTTGATTGCTGCTGCTGTAGCAAACGCCATAAGCCGTAGCCGTGCCTGTGGATAAAAAACCGCCGCTTGTAGCGCCGGTGCCGGCGGCGTTTACGATTACCGCGCTGGTAATTACTGTGGGTGCCGTACCCGTATCTTCGCTGCTTTTGGTGCAGGCACTTAATACGGCAATAAGGATAATGGAAAAAATGGAAGGGAAGGTAAGTGTGCGTTTCATGGGTTGCAGTAATATGCGTTTTAAGCGGTAAATAAAACGCATTACGGCTGCTTGCCCGGTTATGTAACGGCTAAGCCCTGTTTTGTATCGATTAACAAGTCATCTGCCACAAACACAGTGCATAAATCTCTTTACAAAAACGACCGCACCTTTATCAATTCGCCCAACACCCTGAAACTTTTATCAACTGTATCATCATATGGCATACCGAAACTGATGCGGATAAAGTTGGCAAAGCGCCCATCGGTACTGAAAATTTGCCCCGGTGCTATGCTGATGTTGTGCTGCATAGCAGCCTTGTACAGTTCGAATGCATTGATGCTTTTATCAAGTTCTATCCATAAGGCATAACCGCCCTGGGGCCTGCTTATTTTGGTATCGGGCGGGAAGTGGGCGGCTATGCCCTGCATATACCGCAGGCATTGGGTATATAATGCGCGGCGCAGGTTGCGCATATGCAAATCGTATCTGCCTGCCTCAAAAAAATGGGCTATAGCGGCCTGCGTTGGCGTAGCCGAACTGATGGTATGCATCATTTTGATGTTAATAATCTGCTCCTTGAACCTGCCGGGGATGCACCAGCCCACCCGATAACCCGGTGCCAGCGATTTGGAGACCGATGAGCACAGCATCACCCAGCCATCGGTATCGAAACTTTTGCAGGTGTGCGGCCGGGTTTTGCCAAAGTATATCTCGCCGTAAATATCATCTTCTATCAATGGCACCTGCCGCCGGGTAAGCAGGGCAACCAGTTGGCGTTTGCGTTCATCGGGCATGCAACTGCCCACGGGGTTGCTAAAATTGGTAACGAAAAGGCAGGCTTTGATCGGCACCCTATCTATCGCCAGCTCCAGATAGGCAATATCCAAACCCGTCTCCGGCGACACGGGTATCTCCAGCACTTTCAAATCGAGGCTGAGCATTACGTTGAATATACCGAAGTAGGTTGGGCTTTCAATGGCGACGGTATCGCCCGGTTTGGTAACGGCCCGCAGGCAAAACACCAGGGCTTCCATGCAGCCCTGCGTGGTTACCACATCTTCGCCGGTGATGTTGCCGCCCCAATTGAAGGCGTTTTTGGCTATTTGATTGCGCAGCGAAATGTTGCCTTGCAGATGCTCGTAATTGCTGTTGCCGCTAGGGCTTTTTCGGATAGCCTCTATCATCGATTTATTGAGCTTGGCCAGCGGGATGAGCTCCATAGCCGGTGAGGCGCGCGATAGCTTCAGCACGCTTTCTTCGGGCATGTTCTGGTACACAGTGGCTATCATTTCGGCAACGGTTGTTTGGCCGGTGCTTTTAAGCGGAGGCTTTACAGCAGGCGATTTGCTGAACCGCGATGGCGAAAACTTAACGTAATAACCCGATTTTGGTCGCGCTTCGATGATGCCCATGTTCTCCAGTTCCACATATGCTTTATACGCTGTGCTGATGCTGATGCCCTGCTCACGACTAAGCACCCGAACGGATAGCAGCTTATCACCGGGTTTCAGCAGGCCCTGTTTTACCTGCCGCTCAAAGCGGGCGGCAATCTGTGCGTACAAAAAATCATCATCGGGGATAGTGGTAGCGGCTTTCATCTACAAATTCTGTTATGCTCAAAATTAACAAATCTGCATCTGTTTTACTAAATACATATGCCTTTATTTTGTTGCATAATTATTAAGCGATGGAACTGGAATTGATAAATTACCGGCCCGAATATCAGCCCTACTTCGAAAAACTCAATAAGGCCTGGCTGGAGCAATATTTTACGGTAGAAGAACTGGACAAATGGGTGCTGGAGCATCCGCAGGAAGCTATCATTGACCGTGGCGGCGACGTCTATTTTGCCGCAGCTGGCGAAACAATTGTGGGTACCGTGGCGCTGCGCGTTATTGAAGAAGGCGTTTTTGAGATGACCAAGATGGCGGTGGATAGTACTTATCGCGGCGGCGGCGCGGGGCATTTTTTGTGCAAGTCGGCCATAGAAAAGGCGAGAGGACTCGGTGCGAAGAAACTTATCTTGTACTCGAACCGGATACTGGAGAATGCCATACACATTTACCGCAAGGCCAACTTTGTAGAGATACCCGTGGTGCCGGGCACCTATCAACGATCGGACATAATGATGGAGATCAACTTCAAAGATTAAATTAAGCACGCAAACACCATGACAACAACTGCATTGACACCTGACGAAATACAGCAATTCCGTGCCGAAACAAACGGCACAGCCAAAGTGATACACTTTAATAATGCAGGCTCATCCCTGCCGCCGGATGTAGTTACCGATACCGTTATAGCCTACCTGCGGGAGGAGGCTACCTACGGCGGTTATGAAACCGAAGCTAAATATCAGTCGCAATTGGATAACACTTACGATTTAATTGCCCGCCTGATAAACGCCGGCCGCGATGAGGTGGCCATAGTAGAAAGCGCCAGCGTTGGTTGGGGGCTGGTGTTCAACGGCATCGATTTTAAGCCGGGCGATGAGATCATCACCTCGGAGATGGAGTACGTTACCAACCTGATGGGCTTTTTGAATGCCAAAAAGAACCACGGCGTAGTATTCAAGGTAGTCCCGAACGACGAGAATGGAAATTTCTCGATGCAAGGGTTGGAGTATGCCATTACGGCCAAAACAAAATTGATTGCTATTACGCAGGTACCATCAACCGCTGGCGGGATGATCCCTGTGGCCGAAATTGGCAAGATAGCCCGCAAACACGGGATACTATACCTGGTGGATGCCTGCCAAAGTGCCGGGCAATTGCCGGTAGATGTGGAAGAGATTGGCTGCGATATGTTATCGGTAACCGGGCGTAAATACCTGCGTGCACCGCGCGGAACAGGCTTTTTGTATGTGCGCAAAGCCGTGCAGGACCAGCTGAAACTGATATTGATAGATAGCCATAGCGCCGATTGGGTAAGCGAAACCGAATTTAAGGCACGCAACGATGCCAAACGGTTCGAGCTTTACGAGAAGAACCGAGCACTTACGCTCGGCCTGGGAAAGGCCATAGAATACGCGCTGAATATTGGCATCGACCGTATATGGCAACGCATACAATACCTGGCCGATACCATGCGCAACAGCTTACAGGAAATAGAAGGCGTTACCGTGCACGATTTTGGGCCACAGCAATGCGGGATAGTTACTTTTTCTGTAGCGGGCTTAGATGGCGCAGCCGTAAAAAGCAAGCTGAAAGAAAGGGGTATCAATGTATCCTTAGCCAAGGCTATCTCCACCCTTATTTATATGAATAAGAACCACCTGGAGGGCATCGTACGGGCGTCCGTACATTATTACAATACCGAAGAGGAAATTGAAGCATTGTGCGTGGCGCTTAAGAGCATCAGATAGTTCGCACTCAGGTAAGGTTCAGCGTGAACCTTACCTTATTCAACCCTTTGGCCTGATTCCGTTTATAAAAGCGGATAGCCGGTTCGTTAAAATCGGGCGTTTGCCATTGTATGTTGATGCAGCCGCGTGCTATGGCAATCTCCCTTAGCAGGTTGATGATTTGCTCGCCTATTTTTTGCCCTCTTGCTTCTTCTACCAAAAACAAGCAATCGAGGTACATAAATTCGGCGGCATCCCAGGTAGAATAATCAAAGGTGCAGGTGGCGTAGCCAATAAGCTCGCCGCCTTGCTCCACGACCAAACCGTGCAGGCGTTTGCTCACGAATAAGGCATCCGCCAGTCGCTCTGCTTTCCCATCCTGCTTGTAGGATGCCTTTTCGTATTCGGCGTGGGCAGCTATCAAAGGCATCAATTGGGGGATGTCGGTAGGTTGTGCTTCGCGTATTTTGTATCCCATGGCTACTTTATCAGTTCCTGCTTCAGGTTATCTATAAACTCCAGTATATGTTTCTTGTGGCTGTCCTCGTGCCTAATGGCGGCGTAGTGCGTGCGTATAAGCCCCTTCGCGCCGATGCGCACTAACGTAAATGCATCAGATGCAGCAAAGGGTTTCAGCGCCCAAACGGGCATGGTCATGATACCCATGCCGGCTTTCACCATTTCCAGCGCCACCTCGGTTAGCGGGATGGCCATTATTTCGCCGGGCTGCACTTTCGTTTCCTTTAAAAAATGCTGGTACACCGTCACCGTTTCTAACGGATAGGAATGGATTATCAATACTTCTTTGGCAATGTCGTCCGCAGTAAGGTATTTCTTGGTGCTCAAGGCATGCCCTGCAGGCACAACCGCCATTACCTCATCCTTAAACAGTTCGATATAGCGTATGCTCTTATCGTTGAGCGGGTCGGAAGTGATGCCTACATCCAGCTCGTTGTCCAGTAATTTTTGTAGTGGCCTGTGCGTGGCCTCCATCACAATCTTTACGTTGAGCTTTGGATAGAGCAGTTTCATCTTCACCATAAAAGCCGGCAGCCAATGGTAGCTGGTGTAGCATTCTGTACTAATGCGGATATCGCCTGTATGGCCCATACGCAGGTCATTCAGTTTGGCGTTGGCTTGTTCTAGCTCATCCAAAACCCGGGTGGCGGTATCGTATAAAATCTTACCCTCATCGGTCAGTATCCATTGGTTTTTGGTGCGGTAAAATATCTTCACCCCCATGCGCTCCTCAATATCCCTCAGCTGGTGGCTAACTGCCGATTGCGTAAGGAATAATTTAGGTAAGGATTTGCTGATGCCCTTTTCATCGGCAATGGTTTTTATCAGTTTAAGATGCCTCACGTCCATAAGGTAAAGTTACCTATTTGCGGGGCTTATTATACATGCAGATTGCTCATGTGCACTTGCGCCAATCCTCATACAAATGCATCGCCCTGCTACCCTACTTTTGGATCATCAAAACACATAAGACATGACAGCAATCGATCACTACCAAAACAAATTAGCTTACGAAATGGATCCATCCGACTTGTTCGATGCACTGGAGGCCGGGCAGCCGGTTGTCGTAATTGATGCCCGTAAAAACTTTGCCTACGAGCGCGAACGCATTCCCGGAGCCATCAACCTGCCGCATCGGGAGATGAATGCCGATACCACCGCCGGGTTCGATAAAACGAAATTGTATATCACCTACTGCGGCGGCATCGGCTGTAATGCATCTACCCGCGGTGCTTTAAACTTAGCAAAGCTGGGCTTCGACGTAAGGGAGCTTATCGGCGGCATAGAGTGGTGGAAATTCGACGGTTACGAAACCGGGGGCACGCAGGCAAGCGCCGGCTTAGCCATCAAATGCGCTTGCTGATACATCGCATGACGATTTGACGCGCCATTAACTTAACGGTTTTTTAACATCCGCTTTAAATAACTATTTTTGAGGCCCGATGTTAAAAAGCCTTTTTAGTTTTTGCCGATTCCTGATTTTTTGGATAGTATTCGCCTTTATTACCCGGGCGGTATTCGAGGTATATTTTCACGAGAAGTTTGAGGGAAGCACCACCTGGGATATTATCCAGACTTTCATTTACGGCTTACGCATGGATGCTTCTATGGCCGGGTATATCGCGCTGATTCCTTTATTGGTGTTCGGGTTTAACTGGTTTACCAACTATCATATCAAACCCATTTGGTTGCGCGGGTACGTTTACTTCATGCTGTTTTTGACCTGCTTTATCACTATCCTCAACTTCAACATTTTCCGCGAATGGGGTACCAAGGTAAACTTTAGGGTATTTGCCAATGTGTATAATTCTCCCTCGGAGGCCATGGCATCTACCGGCTCCTCGCCTATCGGAATCAGCTTGTCCATTGGTGCGGTGCTACTTACTGTTGGCATCCTGCTCTCCCATTTTATCATCGATTATAATTTCAGGAAGCCTAAGGTTTCGATATGGGCGCGGCCTTTCATCTTCCTGCTGCTGTTTGGGATAAACTTTGTTGTAGTACGCAGTGGCCTGCAATTGGTGCCCATCAGCCAAAGCACGGTTTACTTTTCTGACAGACCCATTCTTAACCAGGGCGCGCTGAATACTGAGTGGAACCTACTGCAAAACACTTTCGAGAGCGTAAAAACGCAGGATAATCCCTACCTGTTTATGCCCGCCGCCCGCGCCACCGCATTGGTAGATAGCATGTACGCCGTGAAGAAAGACACCACTATCAATATCCTGACTACTGAGCGCCCCAACGTGGTTATCATCCAGTTGGAAAGCTTTACCGCAGACGTCATCGAATCCCTTGGCGGCGAAAAAGGCGATGCACCAAACTTTGAAAATTTCATCAAAAATGGCGTGTTGTTCGATAGTATTTACGCCGCAAGCGACCGTACCGACAAGGGCATTGTGGCCATTTTAAGCGCCTTCCCTTCGCAGGCGTCGCGTACCATGGTTATCGACAACTCCAAGCAGGAACACCTGCCGGCTATCAGCAACTCACTGATCAATCATGGCTATCACACCTCCTATTTTTACGGTGGAGATGCCAATTTCATGAATTTTAAAGCCTATCTGCTGAGCCATAATATTGATGGCATGATTGATAAATTCAGCTTTGAGGAAAAGGAGATGAACTCCAAATGGGGCGCGCATGACGATATCGTGCTGAAACGCAACGTAAAATACCTCAGCCAACAAAAAGAGCCATTCTTTAGCTATATACAAACGCTTAGCAACCACGAACCTTTTGAAGTGCCTACCCAACCGCATTTCCCCGGCGAGGATCTGCCCAACAAATTCCGCAGCACGGCTTATTATACCGATGCCAGTTTAAAGGAATACTTTGATGAAGCAAAGAAACAGCCCTGGTATAAAAACACCCTGTTCATTTTGGTTGCCGACCATGGCCATCGCCTGCCCCTAAACCATTCTGAACCCTACGAGCCGCGCAAATACCACATCCCTCTATTATTTTTTGGTGATGCTATAAAACCTGAATACCGTGGCAAGCATATTACCAAACTGGGTAACCAGGTGGATATTGCAACTACCCTGCTCACCCAAATGGGTCTGCCGCACAAGGAGTTCAAATGGTCTAAAAACTTGCTTAACCCGTACAGCAAGGAGTTTGCATTTTTTGACTGGGATAACGGCATGGGCTTTATGACGCCTGGGCAGGCGGTATCTTACGATAATGCAGGCCAACGGATAAATTACATCCAAAACCCCTCGGCACCCAAAGCGGAGACGGATGAAACATTGCTTTTAGGGAAGGCGTTTTTACAGGCAGTGTTTACGGAGTATATGAAGTTTTAAAAGGTTCTCTTTTTGTGAACCTTTCTGATTATATTTGTTTAAGGAATGAAAGTCCACCTTATCAAAAAACAAACGTTAGAAAATTTCGCGGCCCAGCATCCGAGAAGTAGAACTTCTTTGGAGGATTGGCTTGAGAAACTAAAGTTTGCCGATTGGGAAGAGCCAGGCGATATAAAATACACATTCAACACTGCTGATATTTTAGGCAAAAGCAGCAGCCGGATTGTTTTTGATATTGGTGGGAACAATTACAGGATGATATGTAAATTTATTTTCGGGGCAAAACAAGTTCATCTTTTTGTTTGCTGGATAGGAACACACGCCGAATACGATAAGGTTTGTAAACTAGGAAATCAATACACGATTAATCTTTACTAAATGGAAGCAGCAATAAAATACACTATCATTAAAAACGAGAGCCAGTACAACGATTATTGCAATCAACTGGAAGTATTATTGATGCAGGAGGAAGTCGAAACGCTCCAGGATGAAGTGGATTTATTAACATTATTGATAGGGAAGTACGATGAAGAGCACAACTCTTTTGCGGAAACCGACCCAATTAAATTGTTACTCTCGTTAATGGACGACCACCACTTAAAACCTCAGGATATGGTTATTATATTGGGCATTAGCAAGGGGTACGTATCGGATATCCTCCATTATAAAAAAGGACTCTCAAAAGAAGTTATCCGAAAATTGGCTGATTATTTTAAAGTGAGGCAGGAAGCTTTTAACCGCCCCTATAAACTGATATCCCCCATTAACGCTCATTTGCGTAATGCCAGCGTGATGAATACTACCAAAAAGCTAGCAGTCGCCAAAAGTTAAGCTAAAGATCTGACAACTTTTTAATAGTTGTCAGATCTAAGGACGGCCTATTTCAACGCCGCCAACCTTGCATAAGTCTCCAGCATGGCCGATTGGTCTATCAGGCTTTTTATCTTTTGTTTACCCAACAGGTTTTGCTTGTCGCGTTCGTATTTCCAAATATGCTCTGCATCCGCGATGATGAAGCTTAGCCGCGCCTTGTTTTTCTCTACTTTGTATAATTCGATGTAACCCCTTACCAGCACTGCATTGAACCAATAATTGCCGGGCAGTTTACCGTTGCGGAAGAAAACCTTCTCGGCACCGTTGGCCACGTTCACTGCATCGGCCAAGTATTTTTTGTCGTGAGTTATGTTGTAAAGGATAACGCCCGATTGCAGCATAGATCCGGCATTATAGGTATAAAGCGCCGAATCTATTTTCAACGAGGGCAGCCTGATGTTATCATAATAAACACCCTTTGGCGATAGCAGATTCTTCTTTGTCCAGTTGTAAACGGAGATTGCGGTATCTAAATAAGCCTTGTCGTTGGTGGCCTGGTAAAGGCGCAGGGCTACCAATACCCCCGGGCCGTTGGAGCAAGTGTTCTTTCCTTTTAAATTCCCTTCCTCCCAGTAAAAGCCGCCACCTGCAACCTTGTCGTGCCCGGTGAGCAGGAAACGGTAAATCAGCTTAGAGGTTTCCAGATATTCCTTTTTATGGGTGCGGGCATAAGCATCCATCAGTGCAATGGCTATCCATTCGTTATCATCGTAAAAGCGGGGGTCTATCTTTTCCTTTACCACCATGGCATGGTATGCCGGTGCGGGGCTGCGGTCGGAATAGTATTGATCTATCGCTTTCATCACCGGGGCAATGTATTGTTTGCCCGGTTCCAGTACCTCCATCTCATTAGCTGCCTGCAGCAAAGCGGTTAAGGGCCACAGGAAGGAATGGTTGCCTTTGTTGGCCTCCGCATTATTAGTTTCGAGGTACAGGTTTGCGCCTTTATCATAAAAGGTTTGATAAATGTTTTTATGTATAAGGCTGATGCGTTCTTTGTAATTGATAGTCTGCGCTACGGCACTAAACGCCATGGCACAGCCAAGTACCATTAATAATGATATTTTTTTCATAGGTGTGTTCTATTTATTAAGCCAGTAAGTGGGGCTTGGTTGTATAGGTTTCCCAAAGCAATTCACCAAACAAGGTGTTGGCCCAGGCAAACCATTTACGGGTGAATTTCTTTGCGTCGTCTTTATGGAACGATTCGTGCATAAAGCCGGTGCCGCCGTGTGTTTTGCGCAATTGTTCTATGGCGGCTTTTATCTCGGCATCATTACTGCTGGTTAATGCCAGCACGGTGATGCTTATCGGCCATATCATATCCTTGCCGGCATGCGGGCCGCCAATGCCTTCGCCTGCAACTCCTTTAAAAAAGAAAGGGTTATTGAGCGACCATAGCATTTTGCGGGTATTGATATAAACCGGGTCGGTGTTGTCTATGGCGTTCAGATAAGGCATGGCCAGTAAGCTCGGCACGTTGGCATCATCCATCAAATTAAAGCTGCCAAAACCGTTCACTTCGTAGGCGTACACCTTACCGTATTGCGGGGTATCTATCACGGCGTGTTTTCGCAGGCCACTATATACTTCGACTGACAAAGTCAGCAATTCGGTAGCTAAAGCATCGTCCTTCAATATCGCCCCCGCCATTTCCGAGGCTTGCTTTAAGCTGGTAACCGCGAAAAAGTTTGAAGGTATAAGATATGAATAAACCGTCGCATCATCGCTTGGGCGGAAGGAAGAGCAAATCAATCCAACCGGTTTTACCGGGTAGCCGTAACCGTTCATGGGCACGCCATCAGTAGCCCAGGAGGTATTGCGCTGGAACGAGTACGGCCCATCGTTATCCTTGCGTTGCTGCTCCTTAAAGGTTTTCAGTGTGCTTTGAATGGCCAGTTTCCAGTTAGCGTCAAAGGGGGAAGTATCACCTGTAAGCTTCCAGTATTTATAAGCTAAACGGATGGGATAACATAGCGAATCTATCTCCCATTTGCGTTCGTGCAGACCCGGTTTCATTTTGGTTACATCGTCTTTCCATTCGCCTACTTTATTAGGATCGTCGTAAAAAGCGTTGGCGTATGGGTCGCGCAGGATGCAGGTGGTTTGGCGGTTAATAACGCCCGCTACCAGGTTCTTCAGTTCGGCATCCTTGTTAATAAAAGCAATGTAAGGCCAAACCTGCGCGCTGCTATCGCGCAGCCACATGGCATCAATGTCGCCGGTTATCACATAGGTATCAGGCCTGCCATTAATGGTTTTATAGGTTACTGTGGAATCCAGCGTATTTGGGAAACAGTTCTCGAATAGCCAGCCCAGTTCGGGGTTCTTCACTTTGGCCTTGAATTCCTTTATTGCAGCTTCTACCGCTTTGCTGGTAAATTTACGCTCATTCGCAGGTACACGCACTACGGGGTAAGCATCTGCCGCAAAGGATAGCTTGTTGATGAATACGCCTGCGCCAAGCATGGCCGTGCTGCCAATAAATTGCCTTCTTTTCATATGTCGATAAAATAATTATTACGGTAATAAATCTTCCGGCAAATTAACTAAAAAGCCGGGAGATAAGGTCTGTATTTGAAATAAGGAACCTCCGCATCTCTCATTATAGCGATGGGTTTCAAACCCATCGCTATGGGGGAATTCTCCTTTTCGCATCGCTATGGCATAGGATTTTAAAATACCCCGGCAGCTTTCAGCCTTGCCGCGGCTTCTATCATAGTAAGCCCGCTTATTTGGGTGGTAAGGTCGATAGTGCCGGATGGTGCCGATTTCCAATCAGGGCTAACCGTCATGGCAGGCCGCCCGATGCCTTTAGTAAACAGCGTTTGCGCGTTGTATTTCAGGAATTTCACATAAGCATCCTTATTGGCAGGAGTAATGTCCGGGCTTTGTATCAGCAGGGTTAAATACCGTACCAATATCCCCTTGAACAAACCGCCATCGCCCTGCCCTTCAGAACGCAGCAGGCCGCCCGGCGAAATATCTGTATCCACGATGGTTGCGCTGGCGTTTCGGGTTGCATCGGCCAGGTAGCTTGCATCCTTGGTTGCGTTATACAATTCCAAAGCTGCGCCAATATAAACGCCTTGGTTATAGGTGAATTTGTTTTTGCTGATCTGCCCATCGTGGTTGCCGTTGATGCCATCCCATATAATGCCTGTTGACGGGTCTACCAACGTGGTTTTCATCCAGCTATATAATTCCTTTGCCAGGGTTAAGTCTGCCGCGTTGCCACTCAGTTTATATAACCGGCAGGCAAAAATAATGGCCGGTGCGTTTGCCGGGGTATTTTTATAATCCAGCTGGCTTTTGCGCCAGGCTATACCCCCACCCTGGTTTGCGTTTACGCCGGTTTTAATATCCGTCCACAATATGTTAGCGGCATCCAGGTAGTCGTTATCCTTTGTTGCATCGTAGGCGCGCAGGCTTGCCAGCGCCAGCCATTCCATATCGTCGTAATATTCGTTTTGGTATTTATTGCCATTGGTTATACGTGTACCGTTCAACAAGGATTTCATCCTTTGCTTGTAAATCTCGTTCTTGGTGCGCTCATAAGCATCGGTAAAAGCATCAAGCGTATGCGCCTGTGGCCAATAGTTGTAATTGGTATTGCCGCTATTGTCCTGTTTAAAGTAATTGCCGTTGGCCGATAGGTAGTTGGTGTAAGTAGCGGTTTGCAGCGAATCTGCCGTTTCGGCCCAAGTATAATTAATAACTGCTGCCGGCTTGTTGCCATATAGCGGGAAGGGCTTGTCCTTTAGGCAGGACGCAAGCATCAGTGGGATAAGGCCCGTCAGTGCCACTTTGCCTATATATTGTATATTGATCTTCATGTTGATTGATGTTAAGCCCTGCAAGCCATTTTGGGCTTTGCAGGGCTGCATAATACCTTTATTAATTAACCTTAACCGAGTGGGTGTAAGCGCCGGCGGCACCGCTAAAATCAACCTTAATATCTGCCGTTTTGTTATCAGCAGCACCGGTAAACTTAAAGCAGTAATCGTACTGCGAGCTATTTACAGGCACCATGTAAAAATACGATGGCGCGGTACCCGCATCCGGGCGGCTGTTATCAGAATTGGTACTGCCGTAGTATTGTGTGCTTGTTGCACCGGCTGCATCCTTAAACGTAAAGCGGAACTTGTAACGCTCGTCGCGCCCCCACGATTCCTGGTGGAACACTACCGATGCACCGTCAATTTCCCATACGCCGGCCGCTTTGTAGGGCAGGTCGAACCAGATCTTGTTATCTGCAGCAAACCATAAGCCTACCGATACAACCTCGGTTGTTTTAAAAGAGGCAACGTTAAAATCGACCTCTATCCGCTGCACTTTGGTAGCGCCTGCTACGGTAGTATTTCCACCTTCAGTAAGCTTGGTACCATCGTAAGAGAAGGTTGAAGGAGTGCCTGTGTTACGGTCGGCAAAGTGGTAGGTACCGGCTTTTAACGAGGTAAATGCCTCGAATTTGCCGGGAGCGGTCAGCTTTAATTTAATGGCTTTTGTAAGGTCGTCCCCGCCTTCGGTTGCTGTACCAGTAAGGTATAGCTCAGTAGGTATATCGGTAAAACCTGCCGGGCGCTGGATCTCCACGGTACGGATCTGGGCAGATTTTTGTACGTTGATGCCTTTTGACGACATCACCGTCCAGATAACTTTGCCCGATTCCTGTGGTTTTACGCCTGCGCTGGTGGCTATTTTGTTCAGGTCGCTAAAGCTGAGGCTTAATTTGTTGTATAAGCCGTTGCCGTCTGATGGCACCGAATAAAGCGGGTGCGAGAAATCGCCGCCTTCTTTATCAAAAGCAACTTCGTATAAAACCAAGCCGTTATCTTCTGCATGTGCCTGCTCCCACTCAAAGGAAACCGCGCCCGAAGCGCCTGAGGCTATCTTTACAAATTTGTTGTTCTCCGGAGCAAACAAGGTGCTCACTGCCGATACGTTTGTGTGGTTTAATGTTTTTTCTTTTTTGCAGCCCGATACCACCAACACAGCAACTATACAAGCCAAAAGGCTATAGAATGTCTTTTTCATGATCTTACAGATTATAAATGTTTTTATAAATAATTAAGAATTACCAACCCGGGTTTTGTGATAAATTAGGGTTAACGTTACGCTCATCGCGCGGGATAGGCCATAAGTACGCCTTGCTTTTATCAAAGCTGCGCAGGTTGGCACGGATGTACCCGTTATCAACCGATGCGGGGCCATATTTGGCGCCGTGTGCCCAACCGTTTAATACCACTTCGGCAATTTTCCACCTGCGGATATCAAACACCCTAAGCCCTTCCATAGCCAGTTCGCTGCGGCGCTCGTTGCGCACTATATCGCGCAGGGCGGTTTGCGCACCGCCGGGGAAGTTAAGCGCTGCCGCATCGGTAAAACCGGCGCGGTTGCGTATAGGCTTAATGGTTTTGTCCCAAACGCCCGCATCCATCTGGCCAAGTTCGTTTTTGGCCTCGGCATACATCAGCAGCACATCGGCATAGCGAATGAGGATAAGGTTTAAACCCGACTGGAAATTGGTAAGCGAGGTTGGGTCGTAATACTTACGGATGTAGTAGCCCGTTGGCGAACTAACAGCGCCCGAGGCATATTCATCCGGGCCGCGGCCGGTGTTGGCATCGGGGTTTGGGTCCGACCCCGGTTTGGTATAAATGGTTTGCAACGAGCCATCCGGTTTTTTCCATTTGTACAGGTTGTACACAATGGTGTTGGTTAAACGCGGATCGCGGTTTACATACGGGTTGTTCTCGTCGTATCCGCTTCCTGTTTCGCCCGGTTTTTTACCGTTGGCCATCAGGTAGCTATCCACCAATTCCTGCGTTGGGGCAAGTGCATTTAGCCTTGCGCCTACAGCCAGCGGTGCAAAATCAAAAAAGTTGCTGTACGATCGGTTTGGCGCGCCACCTACATACTGCAGATCCAGTATCACCTCGCTATTGTATTCGTTTTGCGGAAGAAACAGGCCTTCATAAGAATTAAACAAACCATAGGTGCCGTTGGCTGTCGAGCCGATCAGCTGCTCGCAGGTAGTTACAACGTCGGCCCAGCGGCTTTCGTACAACAATACCCGTGCTTTAAGCGCAATAGCAGCCCCTTTGGTTATGCGGCCACGGTCGGCGGCAGCGTAAGCAGTATTTACAGGCAATGCTGCTGCAACTTCGTCGAGCTCTTTCAGCACAAAATCTACTACCTGTGCTTTTGGCGTACGGCTAATAGTACGTGCCTCATCAAGCGTGATGTCTTTTTCAAAGAAAGGCACATCGCCAAACCAGGTTTCGAGCTGGAAGTAATGAAACGCGCGCATAAACCTTGCTTCGCCTTTCATGCGGGCTTTAAGCGCAGCATCCATGGATGTTACTTTGTCCACATTTTCTAAAAAGATATTGCAGGTTTTAATACCCTGGTAGTGGTTGTTCCATTCATCGCGCACACGCCCAAGCGAAGCATCATAAGTGCCTGCAGCAAGCGATGCTACACCACTGGCATCGCCGCGGCCGTTGTAAGCATTATCAGATGCCCCCTCGTTGTAAAAAAACCAATCGTTTGGGTACAGCTGCGCGTAAGCAGTATTTAAAAAAGTGGCGGCTTTTTCTGTAGTTGTCCAGTAATTTGCCTCGGTAAACCTGTTTGCCGGTGCCAACTCGAGTTTTTTACAGGCTGAAAGGAAAACGATCAGCATGATGAAAAACGCGGTTTTATTGTGATTTCTAATCTTTTTCATGATAACAATATTTATAACGTTACATCAATACCAAACCCGTAGTAAATTGGCGTAGGGTATGCCCTGCCGCTGTTTGCACCGTTTGCCCGTACACTTCCGCTTAGCTCGGTGCTTTCCGGATCAATGAATTTCATGCCCGAAAAAGTGAGGATATTTTGGCCGGTAACGTATGCCCTAACTTTGCGCATCCCAATTTTTTTGGCGATACCGCCGGGCAGCGTGTAGCCCAACTGTACATTTTTTACCCGCAGGTACGAGCCATTGAACAGGTACATATCCGAGCCGCGGCGAAAGTTGTTTTCGTTGCTTTGGCTGCCGTTTGCTGCCAAGCGCGGGTAACGTGCATCGGGGTTTTGCGGGGTCCAATAATCCAGCTGGTGCTGGTATATTACCTGCGAATACCCAAAGTGGAATGGCTCCACCTGCTCGCCGCGTACAAACATGGCGCGTTTACCCACACCCTGCATAAACACATTCAAATCGAACCATTTATAATTTACAGCATATGTAAAGCCAAATGTTAAGCGCGGAAAACCGTTGCCCAAAACAAACTTATCGTTATCATCCAGCACGCCGTCGCCATTAACATCTACATAGCGGTTATCGCCAGGCACGACGTTTAGGCCCGGGAATTTAGGGCCGTTGTTTACGTCATCTAAATTTTGGAAGTAGCCGTCCCTTTTGTACCCTACGTACGAGCCAATAGGCAAGCCAACCTTGTTGATGATCTGCATTTCGTCGTAGCTGTTCAACTGGTCGCCGCCTTCCAGGTACAGCACCTTGTTTTTAGAGTCGGCTACGTTAAAGGCAAACGAATGGTTGAAATTGCCGGTTTTAACACGGTAGTTTAAATTGAACTCCCAGCCTCGGTTTTGTACCCTGCCGGCATTGTAATCGGGCAGTGTAGGGGCGCCATAAACACCCGAAAAGGTGGGCCTCAATAAAATATCGCGGGTTATCTTGTTAAAATAATCAACCGAAACGGTTAATGCGTTATTTAAAAACGTTGCATCTATCCCTGCGTTGAAGGTGGCAGCCCTTTCCCAGCGGATATCCGGGTTGGCAAAATTGATTGCAGTAGTACCCACCACGCTGTTGTTGAAACCATAATAGGTGCTTGAGGATGCCTGGTAAGTGCTTTGATACTGGTAATCGCCCACGTTTTGGTTACCCAATATACCGTATGATGCGCGCAGTTTCAGGTCGCCTACCTTTTGGCGGTAGTTCTCCATAAAGCCCTCCTCGGTTAAGCGGTAACCACCGGAGATGGACGGGAAGAATGCATTGCGGTTTTGCTTCGCAAAACGCGAGGAAGCATCTATCCTGAAATCTACCTCGCCGTAATATTTGTTTTTGTAGGAGTAACTACCGCGGCCGAAAACCGAGTTGAGGCTGCTTTCCGTTGTCCGGTTATTGCTGTTGGCCGATGATGGGTCTATAATGGTCCCTGTTGTTGGCGTACCCAGCTCCGGGTCGGTAAATTTTAGGTGGACAAAGTTGCTGGTATTATTGGTGCTTTCGTTTGCCACACCAACCAGCACATCTACATTATGGTCTTTAGCGAAGGTTTTGGTGTACTGCGCAATAAACTGGGTGTTAATGAACAGGTTTTTATCGTTGTCGTCATCGGTGTTCCTGTCGGCACCGTAAGTGCCTTTTGGCAGGTAATTTACCTGTATAACCCGGTTAAACATGTGGTTGGCCAGTACGGTACCGCCAAATACGCCTTTTAGTTTAAAATCCTTAGTTATGGCCAATTCTGCGTTTAGGTTACCAAAAATATTGTCGTTATCGCGTTTGCGGTAGCCGCCTTTTTCCAAAATGCCCAGCGGGTTAAATTCCTGCAGTACATCGTTGGTAAGGTAGTTGCCGTTGGCATCCTGTATTTTATAATAGGTTGGCGTTCTGCCTGCATCTACAATAAGCGTACCCGTGCTGTACGAGTGTTCCTTAATTTCGGTACGGGCGTAGGCTAATATGCTTGTAAGTTTCAATTTGCCAAACTGCGTAGTTAAATTCATACGGTAGTTATAGCGCCTTAAACCATAGTCGGGGCCAACCAAATTGCTGCGCTGGTCTGTTACGCCGGCCGAAACCAGGTAAGTAGTGTTGCTGCTGCCGCCGCTTAAAGCCAGGTTATGGTTTTGCTGCACGGCATTTTTAAGGATAGCGTCTAAAAACCATTCGTTGTCGCCGCTTTGCTGGAAGGCGCGGATCTGGGCCGGGCTATAAATAGGCTGCAAACCCGCATTTACAACTGTTTCGTTCCGTAGGATGGCATTCTCGAAGCTATGCACCGGGCGGTAACCCACATGCGGCATTTGCACGCCGGCCTGCCCGTTGTAGGTTAATGCAGCTGCCGAATTGGCCTTGCCTTTTTTGGTGGTAATTAAAATTACGCCGTTAGCACTCCGCGAACCGTAGATGGCTGCACTACCCGCATCCTTCAGCACCGAAACGCTTTCTATATCCTGCGGGTTTAGCAGGTTAATGTCTCCACCGGTAATCCCATCAATAACCACAAGCGGGCTGTTGTTACCCAGGGTACTCACCCCGCGTATGTTGATGGTTTGATAAGCACCCGGTTCTGAACTGGTTTGCTGTATGGTTAAGTTGGGCAACGTACCCTGCAAGGCTTGCGTAAGGTTTACCGATGGCTTGCCTTCTATGGCAGCAGCCGAAACCTGGTCTACCGCGCCTATTACGTTCAAACGCTTTTGCGTGCCGTAACCAATCACGATGACTTCGTTCAGCGATGTACGCTCAGGCAGCAACTGGATACTTAATGTAGTTTGGCCGTTTAGCGGCACCTCTTTAGCGGTAAAGCCAATAAAGCTGAATACCAGCGTGCCGTTGGCATCGGGCGCATCTATGATAAAATTACCGTTTATATCCGTTACCGTGGCAATAGTAGTACCTTTTAAGCGTACGCTTACGCCCGGCAGAGGCAGGTTAGCATCATCAGTTACCTTACCGCTTATCTTGGCGAATTGCCTTGCGGGCCTGGCTGCGGCAGCATCGGCCTCGGTACGCTCGCTGATGACGATTACATCGTCGATAATTTTGTACGAGAGGTTAAATGGAGCTAAAACCTCATCCAGTACCTGTTTGATGGTTTTGTTGTTTACATTAATGCTTACCCTATAACTGGCTTTCAATACGTTATCTGCGTATGCAAACTTCACTTGCTTATCGGCAGAAATTTTATCCAGCACATCGATAAGCTTATCGTCTTTCAACTTAAGCGTTACCGGCTGCTCCAGGAATTTCTGGCCGAAAGAGTCGTTTGCGATGGCCGAGAGGCACATAAGGCAAACCACAAAACAGGCGAGCGAGGTAAATTTCATTAATATAAAAACATAACGAACTACTCCATTTGAAAATAGAGATATATTCATAAATTTGAAAAAATTAAAGTGTTTGAAATTCAAGTGTTTCGTTCTGAATTGGACCTCTAAACGCTGCACTTAATAATAACCCGGCATTTTAATCAACCCTGCTCAAATCCCTTTGGCCAGGGTTTTTTTATTTTTTATGTCATTGCTGTCTTCCTTGTTTTTGGGTGAACTGATAATTGGTTATCTCTCTCTTATACTGTTGGTTTAGTGTTTAGCAACCCTTACCTTTAAAATGATACGTCTGCCCCTCCTGCACCACTTTGCCCTTCACCAGCTTGGATATAATTACCATAATATTCTGCAACGATACGTTGGTAAAATTGGCCGATATGGTACATTTTACCAGGTTGGCATCTGCAATCATTTTTACGTTATAGCGGTGCTGCAGGGCGTTCAAAACTTCCTGCAAGGCCATGTTTTTAAACACCAGCCCGCCATCTTTCCAATCGGTTAAGGTGGCTGCATCAACCCCAGTGGTTTTTAGAGCAGTGTTATCTTTTTTATTAATGTACACCTCTTCGTCCGGCGTTAGGAAAACGGTTTGAGCAGGCTTGGTTTTATCCACAGCCGGTATAACACCCACCTTACCGCTGGTTACATCTACCTTCACGAAGGCATCTTCCGGGTAGGCCTTTATATTGAAGCTGGTGCCCAATACCTGCGTGCGTATAGCTCCGGTGTGCACAATGAACGCTTTTGCAGCATCATGTGCAACCTCCAGGTATGCCTCGCCTTCCAGAGTAACCTCACGCAAATTGCCGCGAAACTCGCTGGGGTAACTTAGCTTGCTGCCGCCGTTGAGCCAAATTTTGGTACCATCGGCCAGGGTATAATTCGCTACCTGCCCGTTGGCTGCGGTAAGCTGTTTGATTTGTATAGGGTATAAATAGTTGAGCAAATTATCGTGATACAAGGCAAGCACGGCAGATGAAAGCACGAGCAGCGTAACAGATGCCGCAACCACCCACCTGCGCGATGCAATGCGCCGCTGCGGCTGCGGCTGGTCAACAGCCGAAATAATGCGGCTATACACCCCCTCGCCGTCGAACTCCGAATCGTAATCCGCGGCCTTTTGCTGGTTTAGCTGCAAATCGTCAAAGTACTTTTCTACAAGTTTTTCCTGCTGCGAGTTATCGCCGGCCTGGTTACGTTTTTTCAAGAAGGTATGCTTTATTGGTGGTTTATATAGGTAAGATGCAATTGCGGCGGCTACCCCCTAAAGGATATGAAAATATTTTTTGGGGGAGGGATAAATAGTGCATCCGGTCTTAGCATTTTAGGTTAAGAAGGCATTATACTTGCCGTTGTAATACGCTCAATACCGACATGCAAATTATTACCCACAACAAAAACGGCATCCAAATAGCTGAATTAGTTTCGGACACCATTCTGATACAAACGCCAGAAGATGGCGCGCAATTCATAGCCGACCTTTACTACCAGGGCTTTGACCTGATCATTATACATGCTTACCAATTAGCCCCGTCTTTTTTTGAACTAAAAACAGGACTGGCAGGTGAGGTTTTGCAGAAGTGTTCCAATTGGCGTATTCGTTTTGCTATTATTGGGGATTTTAGTCAGCTTCCTGGTAATAGCATACACGATTTCATCTTCGAAAGTAATAAAGGCAAATCGGTTAATTTTTTTAGCTCTGTTGCCGAAGTGATAGAAAGAGCCTGACATGTTCGCCTATTGTTAAAGTGCCGCAAGGGTTTTAATAATTCCACAACCGCCAGGGGCGAGCGTGTATCATTACCTACCCTTTGGATAAGCAATAGCATTTGGCTCAAAAAGACCCTTTTTTGCCGCGATTACCCTCAAGCAAATGGATGTAATACTTTATTTTTGATGGTATCTTAACTAACCGATTAGCAACATCAATACTAAAACCCAACCCAATGAGAAAGGTAATCTACGCCACCAACATCACTATAGATGGCTGCTGCGACCACACCAAAGGAATTGCTGATGACGAGCTGCATGAATATTTTACGGAACTGCTGCGCGGTATGGGCCTGCTGGCTTACGGGCGTAAAACTTATGAATTGATGGTTCCTTTTTGGCCCGAGGTTGCAAAAAACCAATCGATGGGAAAAGTAAGCAACGAATTTGCCCGGGTGTTTGATTCCATCGATAAACTTGTCTTTTCTCAAACGCTGGAGAGTGTCGACGACAGGAACACAAAAATTAGCCGTGCCGACCCGGCGGAAGAGATATTAAAATTAAAGCAAGGCGAAGGCAAGCCTATAGGTCTGGGCGGCGTGACGCTTTCCTCGCACCTGATAGCGCTTGGTTTAGTTGATGAATACAACTTTGTTGTCCAACCTTTCATTGCCGGAGAAGGTACGCGGCTGTTGACCGGAATTACCCTGCCGAAGACATTGGGTTTAAAACTTGTGGAATCGAAGGTTTTTAAATCGGGCTGCGTGGCGCTTCGGTATGTAAAACAATAATCAAAGAGGGTTTTACTGCTAAAAAAAGTACTGCACCTGGAAACCGGTTTCGAGCACCTATCACATTTTAGCTACGCATTCAAAAAACACTTCGGCTATGCGCCTACAGCGATTTTTTTGCGCGAATGAAAAAACGGCAATACGCTGTTATTCGGAATGGATGTAGCATAGGTGCCTGCCACAAATCATTAATTATTATCATGGGATTTAAAGCACTTTGGTAAAAGGGGCGCAGCCTTGATTTGATGCAAATTGGTTATATTTGTTTAAATGTCATCTTAGCCCGTGTAAAATGAAAAAAATTGCGATAAACGTACCACCCAATTTGGCCGATGCTTTTGAAAATGCAGATATAGAAAGCAAAAGGAAAGCAGAGATTTTTATTAATGCCTGGCTTACTGATTTTTTCAGCAAACAATCGGCAAATGAAAGGCTGTTCGAAGTAATGAAGCGTGCTACCGCCGAAGCCCGCGCAAACGGGTTCAGCGAAACTGCGTTGCAGAAAATGCTTAAAGAGTCTTGATGGAATTTTTCGTTTTTGATACCAACGTACTTCTAAGTGCCATATTTAACGAAAACTCCATCCCCGGGCGTGCGTTAAAAGAAGCCCGAACAAAAGGCACCTTACTTGTCTCCGATGAAATCGTATCAGAATATCTCGACGTTTTTGCCAGAGACAAATTCAACAGATGGTTATCATTGGAAACCAGGATAAACTTCATCGAAAACATTGTAACCAACGCTTTACCTATACCGGTTTTGGAAAACATGATTGCATGCCGCGACCCTAAAGACGATAAATATTTATCCCTTGCAAAAGCAGCTCAGGCAGATTGCATAGTGTCGGGCGATCAGGATTTGCTCGTACTGAATCCTTTTGAAAACATTCCAATACTTAACGCTGCAGACTTTCTGAAAGCGTTAGAGAAATAACACTCACCTCAGCATCTCCATCAATAACAAAACGGCTATAGTTGGCAAATAATCCGTTAGTCCGCTACGCAGGTAGCGCAACGCAATGGTCATTTGGTTTTCCACGGTTTTTATAGATATACCCAGGCGGGTGGCAATCTCCTTATTGCTCAAATATTCTTTGCGGCTGAGGGTGAATATCTGGCGGCATTTCTCGGGCAGTTGGGCAACATTATCTTCCAGCACGCGGCTGATATCATGCTGCAGCAGGCGGCTATCGGCACTGTACCTTTCGGCGAGGGCCTCAATGGCGGATACATCCAACGTGGCCCTTTGCGTGCGGATGTAAACCAGCACCCGGTTTTTTATGGCCACCTTTAAGTACCATTCCAACGAGGCAATCTTCAATTCGCTGCGTTTGGCCCACAAATCAATAAACAGCTCCTGCACCAGATCCTCGCACACATCTTTATCGCGGAACAGGTTGTAGGCCGCGTAGTAAAGCTTGGGGGAATATTTTTCGTACAGTATCTCAAATGCCTTACGGTCATCCAGCCTCAGCAGTTCTAACAGGTCTGCATCTGGCCACATTTGAAATTCCTGTTCTGGAAGCATAAATGGACAAAAAAGGGTTGATGAATTGGTAAGGCATAATTACAAGTTTATTTTGAGAAAGGAAAATTTTTGTTGTTAACAAGAATGAGACATCTGTGGTAAGAAATAAAAATGGACTTCTAACACAAAATGGCCTCCGAAAACCCGAAGACCATTTTGTATTAAACCGCTTTGTTGTTATTTAAACAATATCAGCGCTATACCGAGTGTTATAAAAATATTGAAGGTTTGTGCTATCAAAAACGCATATAATGGCTTCTTGCTGTTCTCATTAAAGAGGTCCTTAAAGTTGGTCTCCAACCCGATACTGGTAAAAGCCAACGCAAACCATAGGCCTTGCAAATTTTTCAGGCTGTCTTTTACCAGGAGGTTGGTTGCAGGCGGCACCAGGAAGGAAAACAGCAGCGATGCACCAATAAAACCCAACACAAATTTTGGGAAACGCTCCCAAATCACGCGCAGGGTTGGCTTGGTATCTTTATCTTTTGCCGAGGGATGTTTGGTGTAGGTCCAGTAAATAGAGATGGCGAAGGCGGCCAAGCCCAACAAAACATTTTGAGAGAATTTAACGATGGTGCTCACCTTTAAAGCCACCTCGCCAACCAAACTGCCCGATGCTACTACTGCCCCCGTGGTATCTATACTGCCACCCAGCCATGCCCCGGTAACGGGTTGCGAGAAGTTAAAATAATGCGCAATGATGGGCATAAAAATCATCATGGGGATAGCAGTTATCAGCACCATAGAGATTACGTAGCTGAGTTTTTTCGAATCGCCTTTGATAGCGCCCGCTGTTGCAATTGCTGCTGAAACGCCGCAGATGGATACCGCACTGGAGATCATCATAGCTATCTCGTCATCTACCTTCAGCTTTTTACAAACCCAAAAAGCAAAGTACCAAACCGATGTTACTACGAGCAAAGCTTGAATCAATCCTAGTGAGCCTGCTTTTAAAATATCGCCAAAAATCACGCTGGTACCAAGGATAACCAAACCTATCTTAACGAAAAGCTCCGTTGATAACGAAGACTTGAGCCACTCTGGCAGTTTAATAAAGTTGCTGATGGCGAGGCCTATCACCAGGCTAAAAATAACAGCCTCCAGGTTTAGCGCTTTAGCCTTACTGCTCCCGGCAAGTACCAGCGCAATAATAGTAAGCACATATACCAGCGGGAAACCCAGTGCATAATTGCGGATGGGCTTGCCGGTGATAAGCGCGCCTATACCGCCTATGATGAGCGTAAAAACGAATTGCTCCAGTATTTTCACCAGGTTACCGGCGCTCAGCACTTTACCGGATAGATCAGCGGCATCTTTCCAGGCAAAGGTGGGCACGGGCAGCAGGAAACCTGCTACGGCTAATATAATAATTAAGGAACCTAAAATAACCACGGCCCAATCTTCGTGCAGGGTTAGTTTAGCTGGGGATGTTGACATGTTGTTTTGATATTTGGGTTTAAATTGATAATGTGATGTTAATTCGGGTAGCTATTTTGAGGTGGCTTTATCATCTCCTCTTTTATAAAATTTAACTTAGTTTTCTTGCGGTTGATTTTACCGCAAAGTGCGCAAAGAATTTGCTGCGTTTGAACGCAAAGAAACACAAAGCTCTGCAAAGTGTACAAGGTTGCACAATCAATTATAATTACAGTTTTATTCTTTACGTTTTTACGTGAAAAACTCTCTACCGAGTAACTTTGTGTTTCTTTGCGGTTCCTTCTTTGCGCACTTTGCGGTTAATTTTTACCACAGAGTACAAGCCATCCCTACTATATAATTTAAAAGGATTTTATACTCGTTTGCCTGCCTTCTACAAGCGGATATTTCTTTGGGTCCTTGTCTAAAACTACGTAAATAGAATCTTTAAACTCGTTTATCCCACTTAAAATAATGCGGTTTGGCGTTGGCCTGCTATAGTGCAAAACCTGCTTCTCGTTTTTGTAGTGGATGTTTTTATTTTGCAGGTAAAGAATATGTTTAACCGTATCGGCCTTGTAGTAAAAATACCGCCGTTCGCCCGACATACCACCTACTTCCCATCGCGTTACACCCAAATCGCGTGGCTTGTTTTGCCTGGCCAATCTATCGGCATTTTGCGAACTCGCCTCGTTTAATTTCCTGTTTTTACTTTGGGTTACCCTTAGCGGCGAGTAGCCTATCATCCGGTCTGCAATCGCTCCGCGATTGGTTTTATAACTTAAGGACGACCAGCCTTCGAAGGTCGCATCCTGCCAGCGAATAGAATCTTTTGGCGAATAAGGGATCACTTTATTATTAAGCCTGAACTCACTTACCTGGTAATAGCTCTTAGCATCGGGCAGGCCCGGTGTGCTGGGGATATTGTAGTTATTGCCATAAAAAAAGCCGTAGCCCCATAAAGCAACTGTTACCGGCACAAAGGCGATATTAAAAACAGCTTTTGTGGCTGCTTTAAGGCGGCGTTGCCAGGTTTGGTTTAATACAGGGTAGTAATGATAGGGCTGCAAATTGTCCCGCTCCTTTACGATGAGGTTCCATATTTTTGGCAGATCGTACCAGGTAATAAATACGCCGATGATTGCAAAATAAGCCGCCGGTACTGCTACACCTGCATCATACGCGTGGTTGGCAATACAAATATTAAAGGTAACTACGGCAGCCAGCGCAGCGCCTAAAACGGATGTTTTTCGGTGAAGTAGCAAGATGCCCGGAATAAACTCCGCGAAGCCTAAAAACACCGTGTACCCAAAGGATACCCCCACGTGCGACCAATACAGCTTCTTCTCCGCCATATCAATAAAAGGCGTGTTCAGCATGCCTACTGTTGGGTAAACCATTTGCATCGGGAAGATCTTTTTACAACCCCAGCCTATCATACCATAAGCCAGGCGGTAGCGGGCAAGCACCCTTATCCAATAGTATAGCTTATCATAAGAAAGCGTTTTCCTGTCGATAGCTGTCCAAATTCCTGCACCAACAACCGAGCCTGCAAAAAGCAGTATCAGGTTGATGTAGTTGAGTATACCGAACACCCCTTCTTCCGATTCGATGGTAATGATCTGTGGCGGCCAAAAGGCTACAATGCTTTGAAAATCATTGTAAGTGATCTTGCCCCACTTTAAGCTAAACAAGTGCTGGTAAAACGCCGAATACAGCGGGATACACAAAAACAGCATGTACAGGAAACCTATTCTGAAGGCTACTTTTTGGGTAAGCGTCCAGGCTTTTGGCCGGGCAGGCTCTACCGCTTTTTCAGGTTGATGACTTACAGGCACTTCCTGTACTTCATCGGGGTGAATAATTAATTCTGACATATCTTTTGATTTTATGTGATGATCGAATAGCTTAAATTTTAACGGCCCTGCGGCGGCCCTCCAGCATCATATATTTTTTGTTTATCCTGCCAAGCACCACGTGGATAGAGTCTCGGTTCTCGTTGATACCGTTTAGCACAATGGTCGAGTCGTTAGGGCGGTTGTAGGTGAGGAACAGTTTTTCGGCGCGCTCGTTAATGTTTTTATTTTGCAGGGCAAGCGTGTGTTTAACGGTATCTGCTTCGTAATAAAAATAATGCCGGCCACCATGCCCGGCCAGTTCGTAATTGCGGTCGATATCTTTTTCGTGATACCCCTCCCCGCTCGAAAAATCAATTTTCACCGGGCGATTCACTTTTATGGTAAGGGTAGACCATTTTTCGAACACCACATCCTGCCAGCGGTTATGGTCGGTTTTAGAATATGGGATAGTATCCTTATTCAACACAAACTGTTTCACATCGTAATAACCGTAAGCCTTGTTTAAACCCGGTGTACGCGGAATTTTATAAGGATCGTTATGGAAATTATCAAAGGTTTTCCAGGCGAATACCAGTACAAAAAGCAGGAATGCGCTGCGTAATACCCTCCGCGTATCGCGCAGCTTTTTATCAGCAAAAACGGGTACCAGTTTATTGGCATAAGCGGGGATTTGCAGCACCAGCAAGTCGTACAGCCTTGGAATATCATACACAAACAGGAAAGCCGCAATCAAAACAATGTAAGTGCTCAGCACCTGTTCGCCCACATCATAAAAGCCGTTAACCACGGCCACGTTGCCTATAAAGCCGAATATCAGACCCACCCCAAAGGTCACCGTTTTGCGGTTAAACAGCAGGAAGGCAGCCAGCACCTCGATAAAACCTAAGAACGATTCGTAATTGGGTGAGATTCCAAGCGTTTGGAAATAGATCTTCCAGGCAAAGAAATCGCCGTAGTTGGTAAGCAGGTCGCTTAGCGATGGATAAGGCATTTGCAGCGGGAAAAGCTTGATAAACCCGTAGGTGATAAGCACTGCCGCCAGCCTGTAACGCACAATTACCCGCAGCCAGTAATATAAAATACTATACTCTTTGCGTTTGCTGTCCAGCCTGGCCCAAACAATGGCACCCACCAGTGCAATTGCCACACTTATTCCCCAGTTAACAAACCCACCCCAGCCAAACTTGGGAAGGTTTTCCTGCGCAATAAATTGCGGCTGGTATTTGGTAAGCTTTAGCAGATCGTAAAAATTAAGGTGCAGCCAGTTAATGCTGAATAGCTCGCGGTAAAACTTCCAGTCGAGGGGTACGCTTAGCAGCACCAGGAAGATGAAAAAGAACCGGAAGAGACTTAGCTGCCAGCCCTTCCATTCTTTAAAAACCTGCGTTGGTTTAGCAATACTGCTTAAATGTGCGCCAAGCCGGTGCAGCCAATTCCCTACCGGGGATTGCGCTTTATTGGTTAGTGCTTCGCTCATAAATTTTAATTTTTATTGTGATGATTAATAACCGGGGTTTTGTACTAATGCCGGGTTAGCCAATATTTCGGCACCGGGAATGGGAAAAATGTATTTGTTGGCATCGCTAAGGCTTAGCACGGCTGGTGCGCGACCTGTACGCACCAAATCAAACCAGCGTTGCGGCTCCAGGGCAAACTCCACCCTGCGCTCGTTTTCTACTGCCAGCAAAATATCGTCGGCAGTGGCCGCTGTACTGGCGGCAATACCCGATCGTACCCTTACGGCGTTCAAATCAGCTAAAGCACCGGTAAGATCGGGCGTTGCTTTTTTGGCCCGTGCTTCTGCACGGATCAGGAATAATTCCGCTGTGCGGATCACATAACCGGCAGATACGTTTGTTGGCGAAATACCGCCAAAAATTGCCGTCCCTGTTTTTGTTGCCAGTATTTTACGCCCGCCGCCAACGGCTGGGTCGTTAAGCAGGTTATAAAGGGTTGCTTTTGGTTCCAGCGCACGGTTATTACCGTTCCATAAAGAAAATGCAGGGTTAAGGTCGGTGGTATTATAAGACAATTCCAGAACCGATTCGGTTGTACCGGCGGCTAAAGCAAAGGGCGTGTTTAGCTTGTAGCCGGCATTTGCCAGTACTAAACTCGCATCGTTTTCGGCTTCCTGATATTTCTGCAGGTACAGGTTAAGGCGTGCACGCAATGCATAAACCGTAAACTTAGTAGCGCGGTTACGTACCACAGTGGCAGGCAACAACGCTTCGGCTTTGTTCAGATCATCAAGCACCTGGGCGTAAACCTGTGCTTGCGTGCGTTTTGGCGTACCTACCTTATCGGCCACTACATTGGTTGGCGTTAAAAAAATGGGCACGTTACCAAACAAGCGGGCAAGGTCGAAGTACGATATCGCCCTGATGAAGTAGCCTTCGCCCAAAAGCTGATCTTTAAGCGCCGGCGTTAGGTTAATATCAGTTACACCCGGTACCTTTTGGATAATGTGGTTTGCGCGGTTAATGGTATTATAATTATTGGCCCATAGGGTTAGCAGCAGCGGAATATCCGAGCGTAGGCTGTAGTTTATTACGTTAAGGTCGGTTTGCGCGTTATTAATAGAGCGTACGTCACCGCCCGATTGCAGCACGACGTTTTGAAAAGTTGAGCTATAGTTTAAGCTGGCAAGGCCACGATAAGCGCCCCGCACGGCAGTTTGTGCCGATGCGGCATCAAATATGGTATTTTCATCAGATACCTGGTTGTATGATGGCACCTCCAGGTATTTTTTGCAGGATTGCAGCGAGATACCGGCTATTACAGTTATCAGTATTAATATCTTTTTCATGTGCTTTGGTGTTAAAAAGTGAGGTTTACGCCAAATTGAACGCCCACCGGCTGCGGTGGCGTGGCAGTGTCTACTCCCTGCAGGTTGGCTACGCCACTGCCGGATGATTCAGGATCGGGCCCTGTATAATGGGTAAACAGTAACAGGTTTGTGCCCTGTACATAAACCCGCAGGCGCTCTATTTTAAATTTATTGGTTAATGCTTTTGGCAATGTGTATCCTACCACCAGGTTTTTAAGGCGGATGAAGGAGCCATCTTCCAGGTAGCGGCTATTTTGCTCGATGTTGTAGTTGTTGCCAACGCTGGTTACGCGCGGCGTATTGGTGATTTGTCCGGGTGCCGTCCACCTGTTCAACTGGCTGGCCAAAATAGAGCGTGATGCATCGCGGGTACCGCCACCCTCTAAAATGTATTTGTTGAAGTTGAATACGCTGTTACCATATTGAAAGGCAAAGAACGCGCTCAGATCAAAATCGCGGTAGGTGAAAGTATTGGTGATACCGCCATAGAATTTAGGGAAAAGTGTACCCAGCAGCATCCTGTCGGCAGAAGTTACGGTGGTTCCTGTTGTACCATCGGCATGCTGGAATACCGCGTTACCGGTTTGCGGGTCTACGTACAATTGCTTGTACAGCCAAAAGCTCTGTAGCGGTGCACCCTGCACATCGCGCAGGTATTCGCGGGCCTCAAAAGTGATGGGGCTGGCCAGTTTTTCGGCTTTGTTAATATTGCGGGAGAAGTTAAAATTGGTTGTCCATTCAAACTTGTCAACTTTAATATTGGTTGTATTAATACCTATCTCAATACCCTTATTGCTGATCTCGCCTGCATTGGCAAGGGTGCTTAAATAACCGGTTGATGTAGGTACCGGTAAATTAAGTAATGCGTTCTTAGTGTATTTGTAATAGCCTGTAAGATCTATCGATACACGGTTGTTAAATAACCCCAGGTCGATACCGGCGTTGTAAGTAGTGGTGGTTTCCCATTTCAAATCGGGGTTGGCCAATTGTGCTGGTGCGGTACCCGCTTTAGAGCCGCCTGTCAGGTTATCCGGGTATTGCGCCGCACCCGACCATAAACCTTGTGCCGCATAATCGTTCAAACCATTTTGGTTGCCGGCCTGCCCCACGCTTGCGCGGAACTTAAGATCGGAGATGGTTTTGTTATCTTTCAGGAAAGATTCTTCTTTTATTCTCCAGGCAGCTCCAACAGCCGGGAAATAACCCCAGCGATTATTAGCACCAAACTTGGACGAGCCATCTGCCCTGATAGAGCCTTCGAAGTAATACTTCTCGCTGATGTTATAGTTTACCCTACCAAAAAATGACGCGATAGTTGATTTTGATTTATTTTCTGATGAGGTGCGTACGGCCGCCGATGATATCTCCTTATAGGAATTATTTGGGAACCCGTAACCGGTAGCGCCCGTAGCATCCAGCGTGGTGGTTTGGATGCTGTTACCAATTAATACATTCAGGCTTTGGTGCCCGCCAAGATCCTTGGTGTATGATAACGTTTGCTCATTCTGGAAAATAGTGTAATTGGTAATAACCGAGTTTTTGTAGCCCCCGGGGAAAGTAACACCGCCGGTAATGGTTTGATCATTGAAGTACTCCCCCTCTTTGTAAAGGTCATAATCAAGGCCTACCGAAGTTTTAAACTTCAAACCCGGCAGCAATTTCACCTCTAAAAACTGGTTACCAACGTAGCGGGTGCTGATGGTAGAAATATCGGTGATATCGGTATTGATCAGATTTTCTACGTTCTCGTAAAGCGAGCCGCGGGCAAGGGTGCCATCGGGGTTATAAATAGGCAGGTAAGTTGGCGAGTGTAGGGCGGCTAATAAATGCCCGGCAGCCTGGCCCGCACCATCGCGCACTTGCTGGCGGATGGAGTGATACACGCCGTTGCTTGAGCCAAAGGTGAGGTACTTACTCAGTTTTATATCGAAATTGAGCTTTACACTGGCCCGTTTAAAATCAGCAGGGATTAGGATAGATTGCTGATCGGTGTACCCGGTGCCTATGTAATACCTGATCTTAGCGCTGCCGCCCGTAACGTTGAAATCATAGTTCTGCACTTTGGCCGTACGGAACTCTTCGCTCATTTTATCATAAGTCTGCTGCTCTTCCGGTAAACCACGACCGGCAACGCCGTTGATCACTTCACTTGCCGGGCGGAAAGGCCTGTTGGCAAAGTTTTGGTTTAGCGCGGGATTATCAATGCCCGAGTTAATCCACTGTTCGTTTACCAGCTCGGCATGTTCGGGGCCGGTGGTAAGTTTCCATAAACGGCTTTTATCGGCCCACTGAAAACCATTGTAGGTATTTAAATTAAACTTGGGTTTGTCTGAACCGTACTCGCCGCGTTTAGTGGTAACCAAAACAACCCCGTTTGAGGCGCGCGAACCATATATTGCAATGGCGCTGGCATCCTTTAGTACTTCGATACTTTCAATATCGGCAGGGTTGATATCTGCAAGCGGCGAAGTTTTCTTGCCGCCCAAATCGATGGTGGCAAGTGAATTGTTATTGGCTATGATGCCGTCTATAACAAATAGCGGGTCGTTACTGGCGTTAATAGATGCAGTACCCCGTACCACGATGCGCACACCTTCGCCCGGCATGCCCGACATGGTGTTCACTTGCACACCGGGAGCTTTACCCTGTATCTGTGCGTCAAAACCGGCAACAGGGGTGTTTTTAGTTTCCTGTGCGCTTATTTTACTTACCGAGCCAATGAGGCTTTTGCGTGTTTGCGTACCGTAGCCTACCACAACCACATCGTTTAATTGATTAAGGCTGGCTTTCAGCTTTATTTCTACAGGGCTGCCATCTACCACCAGTTCCTGTTTATCAAAACCGGTGAAAGTAATCACCAGCGTGTAAGGGAATTTTTGGCCGGTGATGAAACTAAAACGACCATCAGCATCTGTAGCAACCGCATGGGTAGTACCTTTTATAGTCACAACTGCGCCGGGCAGCGGCTCGGTGGTAACAGCATCTGTTACCCTCCCATTTAGTTTCGAGTTGATGATGGGCGTAGTTGGCGTTTGCGCCGATGCTATGAATGAACTAAGATTTAAGAGCGCAAAAAGAGAAAACAGGAGTGTTATCCGCGAAGATTTGGCATGGATAAATATTTCCATATATTTAACATGGTTAAGTGAATGATGAATTTTATTTGCTTGGCTGAGAATGAAGGCTGGTGTGTGATTGCCGTTACGTAGCCGGCCTGTCATTTCGTATAACCGGCAAGGCTTCCTTGCCGGTTTGTTTTTTTATGTCGTGGTTAACACATTGCGTTTGGAGGTTGAACTTTGGGGGATTATTTGTGTGGTGGTTTAGCAAGCCTTATTGGGCTGCTTTAAGGTAACCACTATTTAATGTGGCTATTGATCAGCAACAACATATCAAACAAACACCTGCAGGGGCAGGCATCGCTTGATTTAAAGCAACCACCCCGGGAAGGGTAGCATTTGTATTTATTGTAATAGTTTTCATGTTGCGGGGCAAACATAAATAATAATATTTAATCTACCAAATCCATAGACTAACTATTTTTAAAAACAAGAAAACGACGACTTTCTTAAGAAGCGAGTATTGGTTCAAGGTATTAAAAGCGTTGCAGGTATAATCGCCCTGTTCAATTGCTGTAAATGGCAAAGGCCTCCGAAATATCGAAGGCCTTTGCCATTTCCTATGTATATTGGTTTATTTATTGTTGCGCGGACGCCTTGGCCTCAAGCCTGTACCCGACACGGCATCGGTGGGCTGGCGTTCAACCCTTGCGTAATTTGAAGTTGTCGCAGGCCTCCTGCTGAAAGATGACGGTGCAGGCTTCTTCTTTACGTCTTCTTCGCGGGTAATCTTCACGGTCAGGAAACGGTCGCCTATCGGGCTGCCATCCAGCTCGTTTACAGCATTTTCTGCATCCTCTTCGGTAGCTACTTCTAAAAAGGCATAGCCCTTACATATCCTTGTTTTTTTATCTCTCACTATTTTGATGGTCACCACGCGGCAATACGGGTCGAACATCTGAACAAGTTCCATTTCGGTTATATCCAACGAAAAACCACTAACGAATATTTTAACCATTTCTATTGTAATGTGTACTAAATCAGGTAAATAAAAGATAATTTACCGCGGGGCATTTGGCAAATATCAAATTCTGTAGATGTATTTGCCTGCAAAGTTAAACATTACAATTTGTATTACATTGCATCAAAAGACACTTAATCTGCATCCTATTTAAGCGAATTACCATAGCCTACGATGAGTACAGACAGGATGATGATGGCAATGCCGGCCATAACCGTGTACCGGGCCTTTTTGCCCACGCCTTTCCACTCGTTCAGCAGCAGGCCCCACGTATTGGCAATGAGGATAATGAAGGCCATGTGCAGTATCCAGGAGCTGGCGCCGTTGCCCATCTTGCTTTCGCCCATGCCGTAGAAGAAGAACTGGAGGAACCAGGTGGTGCCCGCAAGGGCGCAAAAAAGGTAGTTCTTCAGCAGCGGTTTCTGCTTATCGGTATAGTTGCTGAATGTTTTGTTCCTTGCGTTCAATATCATGCACCATATGAAATTGGTGCTTAGCCCGCCCCATAAAATAACCACGTAGGTAACATTATTCTGGTACAGGAAGTTCCCCGGCCCGGGGTGCGATGCTTTCCATACCTCGTTGGCGGTATCGGCCATGGTTTTACCGGCCTCTATACCAAAATTGAAGCAGGCGCTCAATACGCCGGATACGATAGCCACAAATATCCCCAACCCAAAACGGTAATCTTTATTGTCGGCTACATCGGCCCGACCTTTAGCCAGATCGGCTTCTTTCAAAGTACCTGCCCTGCCGCAGATGATGATGCCAATAACGCATACCACTATTCCCGCAAGCACACACTGCCCCCAGGGGTTATGCAGCATCATGCTGAAAGTATCCTTACCCTCTTTTGGGTAAAAATTATAATATAGCGACGGAATTATGGACCCGAATACCGCACATAAGCCCAATATAATGGTACTGCCCAACGATACGCCGAGGTACCGCACGCCAAGCCCATAGGTAAGCCCGCCTATCCCCCACAGCAAGCCGAAGAAGTAGGTAAGCAACAATATCTGCCCGTCGGTTGCTTTGATGATATCTGTAAAGTGAGGTATGGTGAGCCAGGCCGCAATGGGCGGAACGATGAGCCAGGAGAAAATACCGCCTACTATCCAGAAGCTCTCCCAGGCCCAGCCTTTTACCTTTTTATAGGGGATATAAAAACTGCCCGACGCGAAGCCACCTATGAAGTGGAACACAACACCTAAAATTACCTGCATGATTTAAAAACTGGTTGGGTTTATAATATACCGGCAAAATAGGGTTAAGCATTTACACAACCGTCCTCAACTATCCCCGTTGCGTCAGATAGAAGATACTGCCGTATTTATTTCCGAAAAACACAGAAAAGCACCGAAATTTATAGGGAATTTCGGTTGATTACCTGGAAGGGGATAACGATGTGCCCTGCCGAATTGTTGAGCACCAGTTCGGCGGCTTTTTCGCCCATCAGCTTAAAATCGGTAGAGATGGTGGTGATGCCATTGAGGATAACCCGCTTTATGGGCGTTTCGTTGTAAGATATCACCCCTACATCGGTACCCACCGTAATTTTAGAAAGGATGAGCTGTTCGATGAGTTCCACTAAATCGGCCTCGGTTAAGTTGACGTAGGCGGTGCCTTTTTTGATTACCTCGCCTTCCAGCGAGGGGATTACCTGATACTCGAAAGCGTACTGGCGGCAGAACTTCAGGAAACCCGATAAAATATCCCTCGAAAAGTAAGAATGCTCGGGGAAGATAATCTTGAGCGTATGGTATTTGGCCAGCTTATCCAGCAGCAATTGCAGCGCCTGATATATATCACGCGCAAAATCCTCATACACAGCACCAAACTCGCCCGTTACGCCCGGCTCCAACTTATCCATCAGTATCAGTTTTTCCTTCGGGATAGTGTTGATTACCTCGTTGGCACGGCCCGTGCTTTCGATGAAATGCGGGATGATGACGAACTTATCGTAGCTATTGATTTTATCCGCGATTAGCTTTTTGAAGAAGTTGAAATCGTTGTTGTAAATGTAAAAATCGATAGCTGCGTGGCCGCCCAGCGTATCTGCAAAGGCATCGTACATTATTTTTTTATGGCTGCTCAGCTTGTTGAAAAGCAGCATCACCTTCAGCGGCTGCTTAAACTGATGCCCGGTAATGAAGTAGCCCTTGCCCGCCACAGATTCCACCACCTTCATTTTTTTGAGCTCTTTGTAGGCCCGCTCAACGGTATTGCGTGAGCATTCCAGCGCGGTGCTGAAATCGTTTATTGAGGGCAATATATCCCCCAGTTCAATGCTGCCCAACTCTATACCGCGCAAAATAGAGTTCACCAATTGCGCATACTTGGGCGTAATGGAGTATTCATCAATGGCTACTATCTTCAGGAAATTCTTCATACCAATGAGCCAAAGCTATAAACATTTATGGCAAGCCGCCACATATACAGGCAAAAAAACGCCCCGGATCTCATCCCGGGGCGTTACCAATTTAAAATACTACCAATCAAAAAATCAATCGTCAGGTTTATGCTTGATGTTATTGCGTAAGCACCAGGTACTGGTATGGCGTAAGGAACACCTTATCAGTCAAAGTAATCGTGGCGCCGGTGAAGGCATCCTTCCAGCCAGTTTTGCTTATGCTTGCGGGCAGGTTGTAGGTTGCGTTATTGTTGCGCAGGTTATCTATTACCAGTACCTTCTTTTTATCAGTCGACTTGGTGAAGGCGGCCACATCATCGCTGCTGTACACCGCAAGCTCGCCGTTTTTGAGGGCATCGCTGTTTTTCCTGAAGTTGAGTATCTTTTTGTAGGCGGCGGTCACATCGGTGTTTATGGTCCAGTCTACCGGGGTGTGGTAAAAGAAATCCATCCCGCGGGTGGTGCCCACTTCCTGGCCGGTATAAATCATGGGCACGCCTTTCATGTAAGCGGTTACCACAAATGCCGCCAGCGAACCGTTCTTACCGCCATAAAGGTTTATAGGGTTGCCATCGCTGTTGTACACATCGTGGTTAGTAATGTAGCGCACCACTTGCGAACCGCGGTATGCCGTAGCATATTCGCTAGTGTTCAAATCCTGCAGGGCGGTTACCGATGCGCCTGTACCGTAAACCTTGCTTTCCAAGACAGAGTAATAACCCATGCCGTAAACCAGGTTAAAGCCCGCTTTAAAATGGTCGTTACGGGTACCTTCGGCCAGCATCAGCAATTTGTGGCTGGTGATTGTGCGTAAGGCATCGTTCGCTTCTTTCCAAAAATCGAAAGGCACGAAATCGGCCGCATCGCACCGGAAACCATCGATATTGGCGGTGTAAACCCAATATTTCATGGCATCTATCATCGCGGTACGCATGTCCTTGTTGGTATAATCTAACTGGGCAACATCCGTCCAACCGGTACCCGGCGGCGCTATGATGTTGCCTTTCGCATCCTGCTTGTACCAGCTTTTGTTAGAAATCCAGGCGTTGTCCCAACTGGTGTGGTTGGCTACCCAATCCAGTATAACGGTCATATTACGGTCGTGCGCAGCGGCTACCAGTGCCTGCAAATCGGCAAGGGTACCAAATTCGGTATTGACACCCTTGTAGTCTTTTACCGCGTACGGAGAGCCTAGCCCCCCTGCAGATTTAAGCACCCCAACCGGGTAAATCGGCATCAGGTAAATTACGGTGGCGCCTAAATCTTTAATGGCATCAAGCCGTGCGGTTACGCCTTTAAAGCTGGCATCGGCACTAAAGGCACGCAGGTTTACCTGGTAAATAATGGCATCCTGTGCATTTACTACGCCCGTGTAGGCAGTGCCATACTGCGGGTAAGAATTATCGGGAACAATGGCGGGGGTTTTATCATCCTTTTTGCAAAAGCTGAAAAAAGTAATAACAAACGCCAATAACGTATTAGTTATCATTTGTTTAATGTTATGGCTCATTTTTTGTTGGCTAATATCGGGCGGCAGCAAGCCGCCGCCCGATGCGTTAATTTTTCTTTAACTTGTAAGTGTAGTTGGTTGGGTCGTGCAGATCCAGCGTAATGGTGTAATTGCCGCTTGTTGGCACGCTCAGGTTATCTAAATCCCCATTGTAACCAAATACCGGGTTATCTGCGTAAACTAATTTGCCCTCGCCTTTAGTGATACCAAAATCTATCACCCACTGGTGGTTCGCCCTGAATTTGAAGGACCCGGTAGATAGCATATCGCAGGTAAGCGTCCACACTTGTTTGGCAGGATCGTAGCTCATATCCGTATCGCCGCCCCATCCGCCTGGCGTAGCATCGCCAATGATGCCCCATGTGGTAGGCACTGCGCTCCAGGTTTTAGCATTGAGGTTGATCGCAACCTGCACGTAGCCAGGACCCGGCGAAACCAGGCCACCGGCCAGGCCATCTTCGGTAATGGTGCCGCCGCCTGCATCGCCATAGTTAATATGGTCCCAATCGGGCGAGCTGGTGAATTTGAAGTAGTAGTTATCTGCCGTAGGCATGTACACGTAGCCTTCGTAAATCTTAGGCTTCAATGCTGCCGCCACCGGCGCCGTACCCGGCGACCAGCCCTGGTAAGCACCCGGTATGTACAGCACCGGTATAACAGGCGCTGCCGCATAAGGCGTTACGGCTACCACTACCGGTTTGGTAAAAGCATATTGGTCCTGGTAAGCGCGTACCCTGAAAACCAGCGTACCAGCTGCGCCCGTTGCCAGCCCTTTTGATATGGCCAGCGCATTAAGGTCCTTGCCTTTGTATGATTTGCTTAGCGCATCGTTACCGATGGTAATGTTGCTGGCGTTTGCCCAGGCTGCTGTACCTACGGTATCGGCGGGTACATCTACCTGTAATGTATAGGTAACCGATGCTTTGATGGGATAGGCAACGGCCGGCCACGACAGCGTGAGCACCGATGTGGTATCATTGGCGTTGGTGAGGGTTACTGCGCCGGTTGAGGCGGTAATCGACGAACCGAAGCCCACCGTTTGCAGCTTGGTGAGCACAGCATCTTTTTTGCAACCATATGCCAGGCAGCATAATATTGCTAATGAGAGATATATGAACTTTTTCATAATGGATATCATGGGTTAATAACCTGGATTTTGTTTCAACGATGGATTGGTGTTCAACGCCGAGGTAGGGATAGGGAACAGCTTGCGGAAATCGGCCACGGCAGGCACAAAGCCATGCGCCAGGGTAAACGTTCCGAACCTGATCATATCCTGCCTGCGGTGGCCTTCCCAGTTAAGCTCGAAGCCACGCTCGTTGTATATATCGGTAAGCGTTGGGTTTGCGCCTAAGGCACCTAAGCCTGCGCGCTGCCTCACCTGATCTACAAATGGCTTGGCCGCACCGGCATTACCCAAACGCACGTTGCATTCGGCCTGCATCAGCAATATATCGGCATAACGGTAAATAGGGAAATCGTTTGACGCGCCGCCGCCGTTCATAGGGGCAACAGGGTAAAACTTAAGGTCGCGTACGCCCTCGTTGGGTGCCGCGCCCGGATCATCCAAAGAGCTTACGGTTTCGCTGTAATTCACCCCGCCCGATTGCGCGCCTATCAGGAACTGCTTCTTGCGGATGTCGGCGTTGTCGTACCTATCGTAATACTCCTGCGGGATAATCGAACCGTTCCACCCGCTGTAACCGAAGGTTGCCTGGAAGTTAGGCCCGTTCAAACTGCGTATGCTGAGGATGTTGCGCGATACGATATCAACCGTTACGTAAATAGACAGGATGGTTTCGTCGGTAGGGTTTTGGTTGCCGAAAAGCTCGTAATACTGGTAACCCAGCGGACTAGCAGCGTTTGCACCACCCGGATGCAGCGAAAAACCGCCGGTTGCTATCTTGTTGCAGGCATTAAGGCAATCTTGCCAATGCGCGGTGCCCGTGTACACTTCGGCATTAAGGTAAACCTTTGCCAGCAGTGCGTAGCCCGCCCATTTATTGAACCTGCCGTAGTATTCGCCGCCTTTGGTTTCAGATAGCTTATCTATGTTCTCTGTAAGTTCCTTTACAACGAAGTTGTACACGTCGGCGCGACTGGCCTGCGGCAACTTATCTACTGTGATATTGTTATCGGTATAGAAAGGCACCGAGCCAAAATCGTCTATCAGCAAATAGTAGAAGAAAGCGCGCAGGGTTTTAGCTTCGGCAATTTTTGATGCGTCGGCGCCCGAGCTGGTCAATTGGTCTACCGCCAGGTTTGCGGTGTAGATAGATTTGTACAGCCAGTTCCAGGTGTTGCTGATGATGCCCATGTTGGGCAGCCATTGGCGCTGGTAAAGTATGGCAAAATCAAGCTGCCAATCGCCGGTGTTGCGGTGGGGTATCACCTGCTCATCGCTGCTCATGGCGTTAAGATCGTACCAGCCGTTATCCGCGCCGGCATAGCCCACGCCGCCCCAGTTGCCGCCTACTTGTGAATACACATTCGCCAGCGCAACATCGGCCCCCTTTGCAGAGCCATAGAACTCCCCTGCCGGGTATTTATCATACACCTTTTCATTAACCTTGGTGCAACCTGCGCCAAGGCCTATGATTAAAATGCTCGTTAATATTTTTTTCATGATCGTATTATTTTAAAACCACATTTAATCCAACAGAGAAAGTACGCGTACGCGGGTAAATACCGCCATCGTAGCCGGTGCCGTTACCGCCGCTCAGGTTTATCTCGGGGTCCACGCCGGTGTAGCCCGTTATCAAGGCCAGGTTTTGCCCGGTCAACGATACGCGCAGCGAACTGATGTATTTGTTGTTAGCCGTGTTGATGCTGTAACCGAACGAGAGGTTCTCGAAACGCAGGAACGCGCCGTTCTCTAACCACAAATCCGACCCGTATTGCGAGGTAAACAAGCCCAGCGGCACAGCACTCGCCAGCACGTTAGATTTTCCCAGGTTTTCGAAATAGCTGAAGCTTGGGCGTATGCCGTTGTAGATTTTGTTGCCGCCAGACCCTCTCCACACCATAGATGCATCGAAGTTTTTGTACCGGAAGCTTGGCGTAAATGCGTAGGTATAAGTAGGCATGGCCGAACCCTCAAACACTCTATCCGGGCTTTGGTTACCCTGATCGATGATGCCATCGCCGTTCTGGTCTACTACTGTTTCGGCGTTGGAGGCATCCTTACCTTTGTGCTGCAAAATGTAGTAGGTGCCAATCGGTTTGCCTTTGATGAGGTACGAATTGCCGCCCCAGCCCACGTAATCGGTATTCAACGGTACGCCGTTGATAGAGCCACTTAGGTTAAGCACCTTGTTTTTAATGTACGATGCGTTGCCCGCAAGCGTAAGCGTAGTAGTAGCGTTTTTGATGGCGGTGTAGCTTAAAGTAAGTTCTACACCGCGGTTTTGCAGGCTACCTACGTTGGCTGCGATGCTGCCATAAGGATATGGCGGCTGCGGAACAGCATAGTTGTATAACAGGTTGTCTGTTTTTGCGGTATAGGCATCAATAGTACCGCTCAGCCTGTCGTTCAGGATAGCGAAATCTATACCGATGTTAGCCTGCTTACGGGTTTCCCAACGCAAATCCGGGTTAGCATTCTGGCTGATGACGAAGTTGGTGATGCTTTGTCCTCCGAAGTACGTAACGCCCGAGTAGCCAACCAGTTGCAGCGAGTTTTGCGGGGCAAGGCCCTGTTGGTTACCGGTAACACCATAGCCGCCTCGCAGTTTCAATGAGCTGAACACGCGCTGGTTCTTCATGAAACCTTCCTGATCCAGCCGCCAGGCGATAGATGCCGATGGGAAGTTACCGAACTTGTGGTTAGCACCGAATACCGATGAACCATCCCGGCGGAAACTGGCTGTAAGCAAGTATTTATTAGCGAAAGAATAGTTTACGCGGCCCAGATATGATAGCAAACTACGGTCGTTTTTGTAGGATGAGAAATCGCCGGGGGTTACTTTACTCAGGTCACCTAATTGCAGGGCGTTATAGGTGGCGATGTCGTTGATAAAGCCTTTAGCCTGCGAGAAATTGCCGTTGTACGTTTGTATCTGGTACTCGTAAACCGCTATCGCATCTAAATGATGCTTGCCGAAATCTGTTTTGTAACTTAAGCTGATATCGCTCAGTTTCTCGTCCTGATGATAGTTGCTGATATTGGCAATACCCTGATTATCGATAGCTGTAGATACGGTAGACATGGCCGGCAAATAATAACCGGTGTTGCCATCTACCTTGCGCCAGTTGCCAAACCAACCTGCAGACAGGCCTTTGTATAGCTGCAAATCGGCACGTAAGCTACCGAACAGGCTGTTGGCCTTTACATCGTTCTTTACGGTTTGCGCCACCGCATAAGGGTTGATGTACTGAAAAACGTTAGGATCCGAATAATAGCTCCCATCGGCATTCAGTACGGGGTCGGTCGGCTTAGAAACGTACGCGTTGCTGATAAGGTTAGATGTAAACGCCGCACGGCCTATGCTTGGCGGGCTGTAGCGGGCGTTATCTATACCGCTGTTCAGGTTCATTGTCAACGTAAGCCTATCATCCAAAGCCTTTTGGGTAGCGGTTATCCTGCCGATATAGTTTTTGTAGTTGGAATTGATAACGATACCATTTTGCAAAATAGCCGTTAACGATGCACGGTAGTTGAAGCTGTTTGCCCCCCCGCCGAAGGCCAGCGTATGGTTTTGGGTGTAGCCGTTGCGGGTAAGCAGGCTAAACCAATCGGTATTAGAGCCGTGGTTGGCAGATGCCGGCACACCGTAATTCTGGGCCTGCTCCCACCACTGGTCGGCGTTCAGCAAATCCAGTTTCTTGCCGATTACGTCAACAGAAACGCTGGTAGAATACTCCACGGTAGATTTACCGTTGCGGTTCTTTTTGGTAGTAACAATGATAACACCCGGCGCACCACGTGAGCCGTAAATAGCTGTAGCAGAGGCATCTTTCAACACATCTACTGATTCTATTTCGCTTGGGGGCACTTGTTTGAACAGGTCCATATTACCCTGTACGCCGTCAATCACCACCAATGGGTCGTTCCCGCCGATAAGCGAAGTGGTACCACGGATGCGCACGCTCGGTGCTGTGCCGGGTTCGCTGCCCGTTTGGGTAACATTTACGCCTGCGGCTTTACCTGCCAGCTGCTGTAGCGGGTTGGTAATTGGCCCGGGGTTCAAGTCCTTGCTGCCGATGGTTGATACTGAACCTGTTAAGTCGGTTTTCTTCACCGTTCCGTACCCCACTACCACTACTTCGGCAAGCGAACGTTGGTTAGGTGCAAGGGCAACTTTAAGTGGCTGATTTGCAACCAGTACCCTTTCCGCAGCATCATAACCCAAAAAGTTGATGGTTACAGTAACCGTTTGCAGGTTGCTGTTGGCGATGCTGAAAGCGCCATTTTTATCGGCCGAAGTGGTTTGGCCGGTTTCTTTTACGGCCACGGTTGCGCCCGGTAAAGGCAGGTTATGCTCATCTACAACAGTGCCGCTGAAGCGCGCTTTCTGGGCAAAAGTTGTTAACGTGCAAATAAGGAACAGCACGGACAGGCCGTACTTAAATAAGTAAACTTTGTTCATAGAAAATTGGTTTTTTAATTGGTTTACCAGCCGACAGATCGCGTCGGTTTGGCTTGTCCAAAGATATAGGAGGGCTAAGGCTGTTGTTTACGTAGCCGGAGGGCTATATTAAAAATAATTGGTCAACGCTCTTTTTATAACGCTATAAATCAATTATTTAAAAGATAAAATCGCGTCAGAATATATAGAAAATCGCGATGCATGAAAAACCGGAAACCTGTGTTTTCCCGAGTTTTTTCGGTGTTTTTCTTTAAAAATCTGTGCTTTTAAAGGCTTTTTGAGCCTCGGAAAATGGCTTTTGGCGTGCGGGCGTCGCGGCTTCGGATGGAGAGGTGCCGGTGCCGGCAGTTAAATAAAATCGGGGACTTCTTTTACCGCCTTTATCAGCATGATGCGTTCCTCGAATTCTTCGTTGGGTACGAAGGAACGGTTCTTCACTTTGGTTTTGTAGGTGTAGATGGTGTTGAGCGAGTAGTTCAAAATTTTGGCGATGGTTTCGTTTTCGTCTATCCCCAAACGTATCAGGGCGAAAATGCGCAGCTCGGTGTTGAGCAAGTCGCCGTTGTGGAGATGCACCCGTTGATCGGCATGGAACAGGGCGTTGAAATCGTCAACGAAGTTGGGGAAGATATTGAGGAATACCTTATCAAAGCTATGCGAGAGGTTCTCGCGCTCGAAGTTAGTGTTGAGCTTATTGATAATCAGCGTAACCTCTTCGTACCGCTTCTCTTTCATGTTCTTATCGATGCTGCGTTTCAGCCTGTCGAGCTTTTCGATGTAATCTGAGTGGATATTGAAGAAGTAGCCGATGTACTCATCCTTAATCATGTTGGCCTCATCCAGCTTGGTGTTCATGCCTGATAAAGAGCGGTTTGTGGCATCGAGCACTTTGTTTACCTGCGTAAGCGAGTTGTTGGCCACGTTCAGTTCCTGGTTCTTGTTCACGATAACCTCATCGGCTATGCGCAGCTTTTTGAGCTGACGCACCGTGATAACGCTGAATATGATAACCACCACGATGAGCGATGTAATGATGGATGCGTATATGATGAGCGATTGCTTCTGCTTTTCTATTCCGTTTATCTTCTCCGTTTGGATAATGGGCATAATGCTGCTTATCTGCGCCTCGCGGTGGCGGGCACCGTAAAAGTTCGCATCATCTATCGCGCTGTTGATATAAGTAAAGGCCGTTTTAGCATCGCCCTGCTGGTAGTAGTATTCGGCCAGGTTGGTAAGGGCAACCGCCTCTTTGGTAGAATGGGTGTTATCGATGATGGCCGCCCGCATCAGGTTACTGAGGGCCAGTTGCGGTTTGTTGAGTTCCTTGTATATATAACTGAGGCAACTGAAGTTGATTGCACTATCCTGGTACGATTGCGGCATCCGCATTATTTTGGTGTAAGGCTCCAGCGCAAACTGGTAGCGACCGGTGCGCAAGGCCTTGAGCCCAATGGCCGATAGGTACTCATAGGTGCCGGGCCGGGTGGAGTTGATGATAGAATCGCAATAGGCAAGACCGATAGCACTGTACTTTTGGTAATAATCGTCTATCTTATCGTAATCGCCGAGGTCGAAATGGCTGCGGGCCTGCAGAAACAGGTATTCGTAACGCTGGGCAGCATCCAGTTGCTTTACTTCTACCCTGTTCAGGGTATCCAGCCCTTCTTTGAACATCCCGGCAGAAACCAGCACGAAGCTCATATTCACCTTAGCATAGTTTATTTTATTGGCATCTTTAAGTAGGTGGGCGCAGGTGTTTAGCCGCTGGCAGTATACATAGGCAGAATCGTGCACGAAGGATTTATAGGCATCGAACAAACGCTGGTAATTAACGTAGCGTGCGCTCAAATTGGTATAATCTTTTGCTAACTGCGTTTTTAAGGTTTGGATATGCCGCAATTTTGCCTGCTCGGTTTGGGGCTTATTTTCGATGGCACGGTTCAAAACCCGCTGCAGGCTGTCGATATCATCGGCGGCGCTTAGCTGTCCGGCAAAGCTCAGCCCAAACAACAGGCAGGCCGATACACAAAACCGACCTATGGCCCTACCCTTCCTAACTACTTGCTTGCCTGTACGCTGCATCCTTATGTTACTGTAAAACCAAAGTTAATAAATAAGATGAGAGTTCATCGTTGATGGTTTATGACCCCCCCAACCGTTAAAAGATGTTAAATACATGCGCCATATATGCAAGGAGCGGAAACGTCGTTATATATTCGTCCGTTAAAGCGGTTCCCCGGCCGTGCGCGGCAGCAACCCGCACAAGAAGAGGAATGGAGAACTTAAAAAGCAATCCCCGGGCTACTAAATAAATAATTGACTGATTTATAATATTCAACTATCTTTGCAAAATGTTTAAAAAGCAACTTCACTTTGTTTCGGGCGTAATGCTGTTATTACTTATTGCCCTTGGCAGTTGTAAAAGCAAGTACGAGAAACTAAAAGCGAGTAACGATAACGCCAAGAAATACTCCGAAGCGGTAAAGTTTTATAACAAAAAGGATTACAGCAAGGCCCTTGGCTTGTTTGAGGATCTGGTTACCATCTATCGTGGCCGTGCCGGCGCGGAAGACCTGTATTACTATTACGCTTACACCAACTATAAGCTGAAAGATTATACCTCGGCACGTTACCATTTTAAAACGTTTGCCGATACCTACCCTACCAGCCCACGTGCTGAAGAGTGCCGCTTTATTGCCGCGTATTGCTTCTACCTCGATTCGCCAATATACTCGCTGGATCAGGAAAACACTACCAAAGCCATCGAAAGCCTGCAGTTGTTCATTAACCTTTACCCTAAGAGCGACCGTGTTACCGAGGCAAGCAAGCTGATACAGAACCTGCGCGACAAGCTGGAACGCAAAGCTTACGAAAATGCTAAGCTTTACCTAACCATCGGAGATTTCCAGGCAGCAACTATAGCGTTCAACAACACCCTGCGCGATTACCCGGATACCAAATATGCCGAGGAACTTGAGTTTTTAACTATTAAAGCACAGTACGAATACGCTAAAGTGAGCAGCGAGCAACGCCAGGAAGAGCGTTTTGGCCTGGTAATAACTTATGCCGATCAGTTTACAGAAAAATACCCGGCCAGTAAATACTTAAAAGATGCTGCCGATTATAAAAAAGACAGCGAGCAAGGCATCGTAACTGCCAAAAGGATACTTGCCGAACTGGCGTTCAACCCAAAACTGGCCGCCAAAGTAGCTAATAAAGATACTACCGCCGGCTCGCAGCCGCCATCTATAAAAGATAGGGACAAGCAAAAAATACCGAATTAATACATAAAGAATTTTAAATAACAGATATGAGCACCACCAACACCACTAAGCCAGCTGTAGCCAGCAGCACCGTAACACGTGACCTGCGTGAACTGGATGTGAAAACCGACAATATTTATGAGTCGCTCGTAATTATGTCAAAAAGGGCAAACCAGATATCGAACAACATAAAGGAAGAATTACACCAGAAACTTTCTGAATTTGCATCGGCAAACGATAACCTGGAAGAAGTTTTCGAAAACCGCGAGCAGATAGAGATATCAAAATACTACGAAAAATTGCCTAAACCTACCCTGGTAGCCGTTCAGGAATTTTTGGAGGATAAGATATACTACCGTAACCCGGCAAAAGAAGTATAGTCGCCCCCGGTCTCCGCTGGTTAGCGGTAGCGCTTGGAAGCACGCAGATATTAAAAACTCCCTATGGGAGTTTTTTTGTTTACTTTTATTTTTTAATATCGGATGCTGAATGTCGGATAATGATTGCCGAAGTTAAGGCTTGAAGTGTTCGAAACCTTAAAGCTGATGTCCGCGCGGTGAGTCGACTCACCCCCCTCCCCCTCTCTGCTTCGCAAAGAAGGGGAGAAATTGGGGCTACTTTTGCTTCTTTCTTCACCCTCTTTGCGCAGCAGAGAGGGTCGACGCCCCGTGTATACGGGGCCGTCGGGGTGAGTAAAATATGCGTGCGACAAGAAACGAACTTTAAGTCTCCGAACACTTATGAAGCTAAACACTTCATTATTCGACATTCAGCATTCGGTGTTCGATATTACCCCCCCTTCGGGGCTTGCCATTATGCTTGAATCTAAAAAAATCATCCTCGCTGTTTGTGGCAGCATAGCAGCTTATAAAACGGCTACGCTGGTGCGCCTGCTGGTGAAAGCCGGGGCGCAGGTGCAGGTAGTGATGACGCCCGATGCCACCAACTTCATCACGCCGCTCACGCTCTCTACCCTATCAAAACGCCCCGTTTACAGCGAATACTTCAAACCCGAAACCGGCGAATGGAACAACCACGTGGAGCTTGGCCTTTGGGGCGATCTGATGATCATTGCCCCTGCCAGCGCCAACACCATGGCTAAAATGGCCGGCGGATTGGTAGATAACCTGCTTACCGCCGTTTACCTTTCGGCAAAATGCCCGGTGTACTTTGCCCCTGCTATGGATCTGGACATGTGGAAGCACGATGCCACCCAGGATAATATTGGCAGGATACAGGCATTCGGCAATATCCTCATCCCACCCGGCAGCGGCGAACTGGCCAGCGGCTTGCATGGCGAGGGTCGCATGGCAGAACCGGAAGAGATCGTAGCCTTTATAGAGGCCGACATCAAACAGAAACTTCCCTTAGTAAATAAAAGAGTTTTGGTTACAGCCGGCCCTACCTATGAGGCTATAGACCCCGTTCGCTTCATTGGCAACCACTCATCGGGCAAAATGGGCTTTGCCATTGCCGATGAATTGGCTGCGCTTGGTGCCGACGTTACCCTAATAGCAGGCCCGACAGCCCAGCAAAGCCGGCAGCGGGGCATAAAGCGCATAGATGTTACCAGCGCGGCAGATATGCTGAACGCATGCCTGGCGAACTTTGACCATATAGATGGCTGCATTATGAGCGCAGCCGTGGCCGACTACACGCCGCTGGAAGTAGCCGAACAAAAAATAAAGAAGCAGGATGGCGGGCTTAATATCGAACTGAAGAAGACTACCGACATCCTAAAAACCCTTGGCCAGCAAAAGCGCGCCGGGCAGGTGTTGGTTGGCTTTGCCCTGGAGACCAATAACGAGGAAGAGTATGCTATCGCAAAGCTGAAAAGCAAGAACCTGGATATGATTATCCTCAACTCCCTTAACGATGTCGGGGCTGGTTTTAAGGGCGACACCAACAAAATTACGATGATTGATAAGGCCCTGGTGAAAACCACCTTCGGCCTCAAAAATAAAAATGAGGTGGCAAAGGATATTTGTGCTAAATTTATCCAACTGCTAAAACCATGAAACGCTGCCTGCTCATCACCGCCCTTTTGTTCTGTTGCTGCCTCGCGCAGGCGCAGGATTTGAACGCGCGGGTAAAAATACTTACACCCAAGATACAGGTAAGCAACAAACGCGTTTTCAGCACGCTGGAAACTGCCATGAAAGATTTCCTCAACGGCCGCAAATGGGCCGCCGATGCCATTGCCCCAAACGAGCGTATCGATTGCAACTTTGTACTCAACATTACCAGTTGGGATGGCGGCAGCAATTTCAGCGGAGAGCTGCAGGTGCAATCATCGCGCCCCGTATATAACTCCAGCTATACCAGCACGCTGCTCAACATTAACGACAGAGACGTGGATTTTAGCTATACCGAGGGCCAAACCATCGATTACAGCGACCAGAATTTCCAGAACAATCTTAGCTCGGTAATGGCTTTTTACGCTTACGTCATCGTGGGCTTAGATTATGATTCCTTTTCGCGCTATGGTGGCAGCCAGTACTTCGCGCAGGCGCAAACCGTAGTTACCAATGCGCAAACCGCATCCTTTAAAGGCTGGAAAGCTTTCGACAGCAACCTTAACCGGTACTGGTTATCAGAGAACCTGAACAACAAGCTGTACAACGGCCTCCGCAGCTTTATATACGATTATCATCGCAACGGCCTGGATATGATGGCCAACAATGCTGTGCTGGCCCGCAAATCAATCAGTGCCATATTGCCGCAGCTTACACAGGTAGATCGTAAACGCATCGGCTCCTATTTCCCGCTGGCGTTTTTTACTGCTAAGGATGATGAGTTTGTTTCGATCTTTAGCAAAGCCTTTGGCCCCGAAAAGGCGCAGGCCATGAACATACTGCTGCAGGCCGACCCAAGCAACGGAAACAAGTACGAAACGTTGAAATAATTAGAGACAAGAGATAAGAATCAAGAGACAAGAATAGCAAATTTGTGAATCACAGTTTTCCTGTCTTGGTTCCTGGCTCTTGATTCTTGCTTCAATCTTCCGCTGTAACAATTCTGCTGCCCCCCAGTCCAATAATAAAAACGCAAAACATTTAAAACCAATTACCTATATATTATGGCAACAAAAGAATCATTCTCTATCAATGGAGAGAGCATCGTAAAAAAAGTAAAAGAATTAATAGCAGAAGGCAACGTAACCAAAATCACCATTACCGATAGCCATGGCAAAGAAATCATGAGCTTCCCGGTTAACTACGGCCTGGTTGGCCTGTTGGTAGCGCCAATTTTTGCAGCAGTAGGTGCAGCAGCGGCTTTGTTAACCGAGTGTACCATCACCGTAGAACGCAAAGGCGACGCGCCGGAGGAAAAGGAAGAGATTACTAAGTTTTAAGTAAAAGCCTGATAAGGCAACGTACTATAAACTATGTCATTGCGAGGAGCGGCGCGGGATAGTGTTGTAGGAGCGACGCGGCAACCTCATTGGATAAGCGCCAATGCTTTGCATGGCCGTTAAATGTCCTATGGGGTTGCCACGCTATCGCTCGCAATGACATTTCTTTAATTTTATAACACCTCCCCTTCAATCAAAACGATCTTCTCCACCGCCCTATCCTTCATTTCCATAAAAGCCAGGCGCTTCGGGTCGGTTTTATAGCCTTCGAAATCGGCTTTACTGCCGAAGGTTACCAGGTGGATTTCGTAGGGTAATGGCTCGTTACTTTCCACAAACGCACCTGCATCCGGCCTGATGCGGTACACCAGCACGCCATTATGATTTCTTAATAGCGGCAATACCTTATCCTCGAATGCATGGAACTCCTCCTCGCAGCCTGGTTTTATAAAAATGAGTTGGGTGTAATAAAGCATGGACAGGATTATAGTGGTTTTGGTTAGCAAAATAGGGAGAAAAAAACATCTATCAATGCTCTCTGCTGCAAGCGCCCCGGCTTGTGGGCCCTTTGCAAAGTTACGGCAATGTTTAGCGATTATACGAGTTGTTGTTTTCATAACCAAAAGCTATCTTTAAGCACCTTATCGCCCTCGAAATGAAGAAAACATTATTTATTGCCGTAATTACCCTCTGTTTAGTCGGAAAAAGCTTTGCGTGTTTGAACGGCGAGATGCTAAAGCTGTGGGATGGCAGCTTTTTGTATATGGATTATAACAATGCAACTCCGCAAGGCCATAATTTCAGAGAACGTAGCCGGGCAGATTTACAAAGAACAGTAGCAAGGCTCGATAGCCTGTACCGGATAAACGAAGATATCCGCATCCTATCAGACGAAGGGCTGGTGCTCATTGTACTTGGCGAATACAAAAAAGCAATCTCCCTTTATCAGGAAATTGAAATGACGGAACCCAACCGCTATTCAACAGCTTCTAATATAGGCACTGCATACGAACTGGACGGACAGAACAAAAAGGCTTTATTTTGGATAGAGAAAGCCCTTAGTCTTGATCCCCAATCGCACAATGGCTCGGAATGGATACACGTCAATATCCTAAAAGCCAAAATCAATGGCGAGCCGTTTACCAATTCTAAATTTTTGTTGAATACCGATTTTGGAACGGATAGCATACCCCGTACCGACCTGAGGTTGAAAGCACTGGACTCTTTGTCTTCGGCATTATACTACCAATTGAATGAACGGATTTCATTTGTAAAACCAAAGGATAAAATAGTAGGGCAACTGTTGTTTGATTTGGCCAACATTACCTTTTTACGGGGGCAATATCGTGTGGCGATAGCAGATTACGTGTTGGCGAGAGAATACGGTTACAGTGACGATAAACTGCTCAATTTGCGGTTGGCAACTTGTAACGCGTACAGCAAACAGTCAAAAAGCATATCCGTTCCCAATATTGTTTATAAGAAAAGCAATACGCGAACTTACGTTTACGCCGGCTTGGGGGCGGTGATTGGTATCATTCTGGCGTTCATTGTGTGGAAGAGAAAAGCGGCAGGTAACGTCGCTTAGTCGGGTTTTCGTCTTCCGAGATTCGTGCATACATACGGAGACCCAACGGAGTTTCTGGGAATTTGCAGCATCATTCCAGCACCAACACCTTTTTTCCAAAGTCTATCACTGCTTTGTGCATCACCAGAATATCGCTGCCGATAACGCCTAAAACTTCCGGGTGGCCCATTTGGCTGTAAGCGATATTAATGGTAGATAAATCAAGCACGGCAATCTCTATTTCGGGGATGAGCAAGCTGCCAATCCATAAATTATGGATGATAGCCGTGGCAGATTCCATACTGTTTGTACCCAACCCCGTAGACAAGCGCTCGCTCGCGGTTATGTCCGCATGTTCATTCGCAGCCAAAAGCAATTCCCGGTCGAATGCCGTACGGGATGCACCCGTATCTAAAACCACTTTAAATGGCTTGCCGAATAGCATAATATCAAGCAATGGATGGAAGCCATCGCCATGCAAGTCTATCATTTGCAAGGGCACAGTAATTTTGTTCATTGGTTCACTCGTTCATTAGTTCATTGGTTTGACGTGGCAAACCTTGGCAGGTTACAAACATAATTCCCTAATCCGTCATTCACTAATTCACTCCTTCACTCACTAATGAACCAGTGAACTAATGAACTAATTAAAAAGGGTAACCTATCGCAATGTTCAATATGGCTTTATTGAAATTTAAAGGCACGCTGCGGCTTCCGGTGCTGTTGATGTAGGGCGTCATTAGCGGGAAACCAAGGTCAGTACGCAATACCAACACGGTGGCATCGAACCTTAAGCCGAAGCCTGCATCTACCGCCATCTGGCTCAGGAAATTCGGCCCGAAGGTACCGCCCGCCTGGTGCGGCTTGGCGTTCCAAACGTTACCGGCATCGGCAAACAAGGCCCCGTAAACAATGCTGAAAAGCCGGGTGCGGTATTCCAGGTTGGCCTCCAACTTAATATCGCCCGACTGATCTGCAATGAAACCGCCATTAAGCGAACTTGCATCAACCGTGCCAGGCCCTATAGAGCGCGCCCTAAAGCCCCTGAGGCTGTTAGGCCCGCCGATGAAGAACTGCTGGTTGTATGGCAATATGGTAGAGTTGCCGTATGGCAGGCCCAGGCCCACCAATACCCTTGCGGCAATTTTGCTGCCCACGCCCAACTTGTGAAAGAAACGTACTTCGGTCTCCAATTTGGCATATTGGTTAAACGTGCTGCCCAGGAATTTTTTATCCTTACCGGCAAGCGTATCCGCACCTGTTAGCAAACCGTAGATGTTGTTAGATAAGCTGAGCTTGCCACGGTAGAAAAAGCTGTTGGTGCGGTAATCCTCGGTAGTATTATCGTAGGTATAGGCATAGCTTGGTCCCCAGGTAAACTGCGGATCTATCACGTGCTTAAGCGCGGGGTTGCGGTTTTTGGGGTTTCTGATGCTATCGGTGTAAAGCAGGCTTACGTTGCGGGGCTTTACATAGGTAATCTCCAGCAAATTAAGCTCATTCAGCTTATGCGGACTGGTTTTGAACTGGTACCCAAACGAACCGCTGAATGAATTGAGGGAGTATAATTTACTACGCACAACCGAAGTATAATTGAGCGTAAGTGTGGTACGCGGTATATACGCATTATCTGCCTTTAAGTTGAAGGGCCCGATGATGCGCGGCCAGGAAACCGAAGGTTGAATACCATACTGAAACACGTTGAAGCCACCGTTTTGCCCGCCTACCTGCACATCTGTACTGGCAAAAAGGGTAACAGCAAACAGCTCGCCGCCTTTAAAAGCGTTGCGGTTTTTCCAGCTGAGGTTTATTTGCGAGCCTGTGTAGCTGGCAGAAGTAGTGCGGCCCAATAACTCCAGCTGCAAGGATTTTCGCTTGTAGGGCGTAAGGAAGTAGTAAACATCCAGCTTTGGCGAATCGGGCGTTACATCCTCGAAACGGTTTTTAACATATTGGTAAGGCCCCAGGTTGATGAACCTGTTGAGCGAATTATTATGCGTTGTGCGGCTATAAGTATCGTTGGGATGCAGCAATACTGTGTTGGCAAATATGAATGGGCGCACGGATTTGCGCGGGTCTATGAGGTTGTACCAACGATAGGGCACCGCCTGGTCCAGCTTCAACGAGGTATCGCGTAGCGAGTAGTTAGGGTACACATAAATATTGCGAATGCTGTAGATTTCCCGGGCCCTTTCGGATGTGGTGGGCTTGATGCTCACGATAAGGTCTACCTGGTGATTGATGATGGTGCTATCTACCTTGATGATCAGCTGCTCGGGTGCGAAAAAGAAGAAGCCCTCCTCCTTTAAACGCGCATCAATGCGGATGCGCTCGGATTTGATTACATCCAGGTTGTACTTATCGCCTGCTTTCAATAACGTTTGTGCCATGGTTCCCCTTACGGCTGTATCCAGGCTATTATCAGTAGCTATGGGGAACGCTACATTGCGAATGGTGTATGCCGGCCCGGCAGTTACCGTAAACTCGGCTCTTGCTGTTTTGGGCTTGCCGATGGTATCGCCAATTACGGTCGACTGGAAATAGCCTTCGTTTTGCAGGCGGCTTTGCATAATGGTGCTGTTCTTCTCCAGGTTTACCTGGCTCACAAATACCGGCGGCTCGCCATACTTGCTGAAGAATTTTTGGATGAAGCCTTTGCGCGCCTTGGTTTTATAGTATAGCCACAGCTTTATGCGCAGGCCCAGCAGCTTTGCATTTGGCTGCGGGCGTATCAATGTCTTCATTTCGGCACTGATGGCTTTGGCATCTGCTTTTTTGATGTCTTTATCTGCCACTTTTACACTGCCGCCCGTGTACAGTTTCTCGCCTTTGGGCAAGTATTTGGTGGTACTGCAGGCACTTAGCAGTACGGTTACCAACAGCAAATATGTTATACGTTTTATCATTGTGTAGTTGTGGTCTGCGTTCTGGCCCTGTCTTCTTTATCTTTTTGCTGCGAGGCTTTGTCCTGCGCGTCTTTCAGTTTCTGCTCCTCGTTGTAGCGCTTGCGCATCTCTTTCTCGGCGTCCGTCCGTTTGCGGAAAATCTCGCGGAAGCGGTTATAATCTACCGTGAGCGAAAAGCCCAGCCCGGTTTCGATGATCTGCCCCTGTATCACCACGTACTCATCTTTACGGTAAGCCCGCAATGAGTAGCGGCCATCCTTGCTTAGTTTATAGTTAACAGACACATTGCCCGCTATGTTCGATGTTTTTTGCCCCTGCTGCGCCCCTTCCAAATTGAAGTTGTTGCCTACGGATACCGTAAGCCTGTCGTTGAGGAAACGCTTGGATACCCCTATGTTCAGGTCCGTTCGGTTCTGCGCCGTGCCCGAGGAATAATCCTGCCCGGAGGTTAAGCCGAAGTCAAGGTCTACGCCTGAGATGAGGCCACCGGCAAGGTTGTTCAACTGATCCGTAAGTAAGCTGCTTACGCTGCTGCGGATGGCTCCCTCAACCCCTGCGTTGCCACCCCGGCTTTGCAGCGGGTTATCGCCTATAAAGTGGCCAAGCACCAGTACGCCAAGCACTTGTTTGTTCAGTTCATTAGGATCTTGCCGTACCTGGTTAAGGCGGGTGTTTACCGTGCTGGTCACCTCGCCGGATACGTTGTAGTTGCTATCGGGCAGGGTGATATCGAAACTGATTTCGGGTTTCAGCAACTCGTTACGCAGGTTAAGGTCTACGTGAAAGGGTAGTTTTTGCTTGTACTGCGTGTTGTTGGCATCGCCAAGCTGACTGGCCACCAAATCTATAGGTGGCACGTTGGCTACGTAAATGGCCGTAAGGTCGATGTTGGCACTGGTTGGGTCGCCCGTCCATGTGATGGTACTACCCGGCTTAAAGTTGAATTTGCGGCTAACGGTTGCATATTGCAAATTGTACGAACCCTGGTTCACTACGTAGGTACCCGTAAGGTTGATTTTGCCGCTCGGGTCTATGCCCCCGTTAAGGTGGGCTTCGCCTTTGAGCTGCACTACGTCGCCGTTGCGTTCATCTATCACAATGGTGAAGTTTGCATTCTTATTTATGTTCACCGTGGCAGTAACGTCGAGGCCACGCAGTTCCGATTTCTTGAGCGAATCCAGCTGTTTGGCCAGCAGGATAGAATCCATCTTCGGTGCGCTTTGGTCTATAAACTCTACCACGCCTTCGCGGTCTTCGGCCGCCGGGTCGGCTGTAGGCAGTACGAAAACCATATCCGTTTTTTCGTTCACGGTGAGCGTGGCATCTACCACAGGTTTGGCCATATCGCCGCGTACCTTCACGTTGGCATCCATAAACAACTTGCCGTAAAACAGTTGGTTATCTGCCTTGGTAGAATTTATCATCCGAAAGTTATCCGCCCTGATATCCATGCCGAATTTGAAATCGGTATAGGTTTTGGTATAGATGGTACCGGTGATGATGGCCTTATTATTGGTAGAATCTACCAAAGTAAAATCGTTGAAGCGGATGCCCTCGTCATTAAACGTGATGCTCTCCTTGGGCATGGTAAAGTACGAATTGAGCATGGATACGTTGAATGCTACCTTATTGAAGTTGATATTCCCCCGTACCGCCGGTGCCGCCGTCGTCCCGGTTATTTTTAATGCGCCAGTAATATTGCCGCTGGAGTTGCGAATGGCGCCGAAACTGAACCCTTCGATGCTCTTCACACCCAGGTTCACGATGTTCAGGTTCAGGTCGAAACGGCCTTCAGGAGCGGTGTAATACATGCCGTTCAAATCTACCTGGTTTCCTTTGCCCGTGATGCTCATCTGCGCAGCATAGGCGTTAGCGGTTTGGTTGTTTACCTTGAGCGCGATGTTGCCTACGGTATCGCCTTTAAAGTTGAAATCGCTTACGTTGATGGCCGCTTCGAAAACGGGCGATTTTTGGAAGTTGCTCACCACCGCATTGCCGTTGATGGTACCGCCTACCAGCAAGGAATCCTGCTTGGCCATTTTGGTGATGGTCTCTATTTTGAAGTTCTTGAAGTCGACGTTAATAGGCGCATTGTATTGTCCCGATGGCGTATTAATACTCAGCACCTGGTTGCTGTTGGTAAGGCTGAAATTGCGCGCCAGGATGCCTTTGTTGCCGAATTCCAGCGCATTGTTGGGGTTAACGGCCCAGGCGGTATAATCCAACATTACGCCATCCTGCAAAAAGCTAAACTGGTATTCGTTTGGTATTACACTGAATACGCCGGCAACACGGTAACGCTCTTTTTTGGCAGCATCGCGCACCTGCAGGCTAATGCCCAGCTTGTTGTTCTGCGCCGAGCCGGTTACGCTGGTGTATAATAAATCTAACGATGAGCCCACCTTTATCTCATCTGCCGTAAGGCTGTAATTAAGGGCATTATTGCCGGTGTTAATAGCCAGTTTCATGTTGTTTACGGCATTGGTGCCGTAAATAACCTTCGGCATCGAGCCATTAACTACCAATTCGCCGGTTGTACTGTTGAAGCGGCCGTTTATCAATACCGGATCCAGCTGTTTGAGGTCGGGCGCGAATTTATCTATCAGCGGGGTTTTCACCAGCCGCGCATCAAACGTGAATTGCTGCGGCGAGTATTTGATTTTTGCTGCCGGTGTGCCGGTCACCAGGTTGGTATTGTAATATTTATTGATCACATCCAGCACCGCAGGGCCAACCTGCGTTAGCTTATACTTGCCGCCCATATGCGCATAAAATACAGGCGTTTTTAGGCGCAGGCTGCTGCTATCGGCATTGGCGGTAGATATCAGGCTAACGGTATCTAAATTAATGCGCTTGCCTGCATTGTTCACCAGCAATTCGGTAGCCATAATATTGGCGTTGAGGTAATCAGGATCGGCAGTGGGTACATCGGCCACTATCTTGCCGTGGAAACGCATTACATCTTTGGTAAAGCCCAGTTTCTGTAAGTCAATGCTGTCTACCATCAGTGTAGCGTTTACCGATGGGTATTTCTTGTTCATGTTGGCCTTGGCATCCAGGCTGAAATTGATGTTAGGATCGGCCATGCGGGCGTTGGCCACGTAGGCACCATTGCTGGCCGTGCCTTTCATTACCAAATTTTTATAGGTATAGCCCTTAACGTAAGCGCTGGCCACATTGCCGTTGAACTTGAGACTGGCGGTCTTCGGGTCGAGCCCCGCACCGCTAATGTTGGCGCTCATGGTAACCATGCCCACCATCTGGGGCTGCTTGGTCAACGCGCCCACATTAAGGTTATTGGCTTTTATATTGGCCGAATAAGTTTCGCTGCCTTTGCGCCTGCCGCTTTTTAATGCAGCCACCAAATCTACCGCGCCGTAACTGCTGCGCAATTTCATGTTTGTACTGAAGTTTTTCATGGTGCCTTTAAATGTACCCTTCAGGTTCATACTCTCGGGGATGCTCACCGTAGGCGGTATGGTGCCTTTTGGCGCCAGCCGTACGATATCGCCGCGACTGGTGCGAAAATCGTTTATTGTAAGGTCGAGATAAGCCTTATCCACATCGGGCAATCCTTTGGCAATAGCCGATGCCTTGATATAGGTGCTGCCAAAACCGCTTACTTCAATATTGGGTATGCGCAGGTTATCAACCGTGCCGGTAACGCGGCCGTTTATTTTAAGCACCGTATTGGGCGAGGATTTGAATGGCTCCATTGACGACATGGTAGGCATCAGCAGCAATATATCGCGCAGGCCCAATTTGCTGCCATCTAAATTGGCATTGATGCTTAGCTTGCCCAGGTTATTGGTGAGCGCATCGATGGAAGGGTAACCCACAATCAGTTCTTTTTGGATGACGGAGGTAGGTGTCTCGGCCAATAAATCTTTCAGGTAAGCACCTTTCGGCCCGTAGAAAAAGCTGGTGTGGAACTTATTCAGCTTCAGCCCGCTTTTCTCGTTGAACGTAACCGAATTAATCCTTCCCAACAGGCTATCAGGATGATAGGCCAGGTTTTCGATATCGGCATTCAGGTTCTTGATGCTCATGTGCGCAAAATCAATCCCGCGGGGTAAAGCTTTCTGCGCATCGTTATCGAATTTGATGTTATCGTTCACCAGGGTTATCCTGCCCAGGTTGGCAGTCCAGCCTTTGGCGGTTTGCCTTGCCGATACCAGGGTATCCAGTTTTTTGATGGCTTTATCTATAGCCTTAGCAACGGTTTTGGGTTTTTCGAATATCACGCCTGCATCTGTGTTGGTCAACTCTACGGTTTTAACGCCTATATGCTGGTTGCGCAGGTCAATCTTATCCATATTCACCAAAAACTTGCCCAGGTTTACCGAGGCCGCCATCTCGCCGCTGCGGTAATCAACCTTTACCTTATCTACGTTTATCTCACTCAGGGTCAGGTCCATATTCAATGGGGTGACGGCCGTATCAACCGCTGCGGCCTGCGCAATAGATGAACCCGCCGGCGTTTGGATGATTTTGGCGTTCACCCCGCTCAGGTTTATCTTGGGGATGGTGAACTTCATCTTATCCAGATCGAAATCTTTGATGCGGGTATCGAAATGGCCCAGCAGGAATTTAACATCGTTGCCTGTAGTGGCATCTTTATAGGATACGTTTATCCTGTCCAATATGATTTTGTCCAACGAGAACTTCATGGTAGAAGCCGTATCGGCTGGCTTCACCTCTTTTTTCTGCTCGCCTACGAATGCCTTGATGATGTAGTCGAAATTGAAGAGGCTATCCGGTCCGCGGCTTATCTTAGCGGTGATACCCTCCAGGTTTATTTCGTTTATCTCAACCTTATTTTGCAGCAGTTTAAGCAGAGTAATATCTACTTTCAGCTTATCGCCTGCTATCAGGGTGTCTTTTTTCTGGTCTTCGAAATAAACATCCTCCAGCACCAGCAATTTAGGCAGGCCCAGGCTAATGTGGCCTATTTCTACCTTGGTATGGATTTTATTCTGCAAAAAAGTAACCGCCTTGTCTTTTGCATAATTCTGCACGGCGGGTACCTGTATTAAAATAACTACAAGCAACACCAAAAAAATGATGCTGCCGATTATCCAAAGTATTGTTTTGAGGGCTATACGTCCAAATCGTTCCAAATCTGTAAAGGTTAGGGGTAATTATGGCCCGGTGCAAGTCATTTGCCAAGGCGTTCCCTGTATTTTGCCAACACGATTATAGCGAGAATGTTTTTTGCAAGCGGGTTTGATAGCTAAGAAAATGACTGATTTAACACTTGTAATGCAAAAAATAACTCAGTTGGAGAGATGCCAGCCCTTGCTCTTTAAAAATGCGGTGCATGATTTGCAAAATCCGGTCTCTTCATCTAAATAATTGCCGCCTTCGGCATCGCGCATAAAACAGGTTTTACTAGGGCAATGGGGCAATCCTTGCGTATGGGCTAACTCATGCAAAGCAAGCTTATAAAACTGGCTTGCGATTTTAGTTTTATGAAGACGATAGGTAGATATCACACAAGCGTTTCCCGGCTGAAAACCGAGGCCCATAACGCCCCAATCGACTATGTCACCATTTCGGGTACTGATGTCCTCGTTGGTTAGTCCGATGATAGCCGTATCGGCGTTGCCGAATTTAGCGAGATAACTGATGATAGAATCGGCCCGGTAGCGGTTCCTGGGTCTATAATAAGCGTTTAGGGGCAAAGCAATTGGGGGTTGTAATACCAATTGGGGATTTACTTTTAACAGTTTCTCACACACTATTTTTATATCCTCCGTTGATATACCCTTAAACGGTTGCACAACGAACACTCTATTTGCAGGCGGTAAATTTGGCTGACACCCTGCACCTGTTAATAACATCGCTATAGCAAAAACAAACAAAAATCCTGATCTGATTGGCGACAAGGGCACTATTTGCATCCGTGTTTTTTTGTGTTAAAGATAGCCGATGATTTTTCCACAAAACGGTATTTCGTATCGATTTTTGATAAATTTGTAATCTACACGATACGGAGAGAAAGATACCATGCCCGAATTTTCGCACTTACACGTACACACCCAATTTTCGTTGCTCGACGGCGCCGCCGATATAACCAAGTTATATAAAAAGGCCGCTGCCGATGGCATGAAAGCCCTGGCCATTACCGACCACGGGAACATGTTCGGCGCCTTCAAATTCGTGGCCGAGGCGGGAAAGCATGGCGTAAAACCGATAGTGGGCTGCGAGTTTTATGTGGTAGACGACCGGCATAAAAAGCAGTTTACCAAAGAGAAAAAGGATAAGCGTTACCATCAGCTGATGCTGGCCAAAAACGCCGAGGGTTATCAAAACCTGATTAAGTTATGCTCTTTAGGCTATATGGAGGGCCTTTACAGCAAATGGCCACGTATAGATAAGGAACTCATCTTAAAATACCATAAAGGCATCATCGCCACAACGTGCTGCCTGGGCGCATCCGTTCCGCAGGCTATTTTGCGCGATGGCGAGGCGGCTGCCGAGATTGAATTTAAATGGTGGTTAGATTTGTTCGGCGAAGATTTCTACATAGAAATGCAGCGCCACGATATCCCCGAGCAAAACACGGTAAACCTGGTGCTGGCCAAATTCGCCAAAAAATATAATGTAAAGGTAATCTGCTCCAACGATTCGCACTACGTGGATCAGCAGGACTCTAACGCGCACGATATTTTGCTTTGCGTAAACACCGGCGATTTGCAAAGCACCCCCATAGCGACCGACGAAGAGGGCGGCAAGGGCTACCGCTTCGGCTTTACCAACGATCAGTTTTATTTTAAGACTCAGGCCGAAATGGGCAAGCTGTTCCATGATATCCCCGAATCATTGGATAATACCCAGGAGATTGTAGATAAGGTGGATGTGCTGAAGCTGAAGCGCGACATCCTCCTCCCCAACTACGTTATCCCCCCCGAATTTAAGATACACAGCGACCTTACGCCCGATGCCGATACCCTTAACCAGTGGGAATACCTTAAACACCTTACCTTTTTAGGTGCCAAGGAACGTTATAAAGATATCAGCCCCGAGGCTGAGGAACGGATCAACTTCGAGCTGTTCACCATCCGCACCATGGGTTTTGCGGGGTACTTCCTTATTGTGGCAGACTTCATCAAAGCCGGGCGCGATATGGGCGTATTCATCGGTCCGGGCCGTGGTTCGGCCGCCGGTTCGGTAGTGGCTTATTGTACAGGTATCACCAATATCGACCCGCTGAAGTATAACCTCCTGTTCGAGCGTTTTTTGAACCCCGACAGGAAAAGCATGCCCGATATTGATACGGATTTCGACGATGCAGGCAGGCAAAGGGTTATCGATTATGTGGTTGATAAATACGGCAAGAACCAGGTGGCCCAAATTATCACCTACGGCTCTATGGCCGCCCGCACCAGCATACAGGATGTTGGCCGCGTGCTGGATATGCCACTTGCCGATGTGAACGCCCTGAAAAAGCTAGTGCCCGACACGCTGGGCATCAACCTTAAAACGGCCATAGAACAGGTGCCCGAGCTGCAGGCCATTTACAAATCAACCGAGCTTAAAGGCATCGTGCTCCGCGAAGCGGAGAAATTGGAGGGTTCGGTACGTAATACGGGCGTGCATGCGGCGGGTATCATCATTGCCCCTTACGATTTAACAGACATCGTTCCCGTTGCCACCGCCAAGGACTCTGACCTGCTGGTTACCCAGTACGATGGGCGCGTGATTGAAGATGCAGGCGTTATCAAGATGGACTTTTTGGGCCTTAAAACGCTCACCATTATCAAGGATGCCCTGCGCATGATCAAGCAGAACCATGATGTACATATCGATATCGATTATATACCGCTTGATGATGTTCAGACCTACGAACTTTACCAGCGCGGCGATACCAACGGTACTTTCCAGTTTGAAAGTGACGGCATGCAGATGTACCTGCGCGATCTGAAGCCCGATAAATTCGAGGATTTAATTGCCATGAACGCCCTGTACCGCCCGGGGCCGATAGAGTACATCCCTAACTTTATCAAGCGTAAGCATGGGCAGGAACCTATCGTTTTCGACCTGGCAGATATGGAAGAATACCTGGGCGAAACCTACGGTATCACGGTGTACCAGGAGCAGGTGATGCTTTTATCGCAAAAGCTCGCCGGCTTCAGCAAAGGCGATGCCGACGTTTTACGTAAGGCCATGGGTAAAAAGCAAATTGAGGTACTCAACAAAATGGAGTCTCAGTTTATGGATGGGGCCATTGCAAAAGGTCACCCTAAAGATAAGCTCACCAAAATATGGACGGATTGGAAAGCATTTGCCCAGTACGCGTTCAATAAATCGCACTCTACCTGCTATGCTTTCGTGGCATACCAAACGGCCTACTTAAAAGCGCATTACCCGGCAGAATACATGGCGGCAGTATTGAACAACCAAAACAACATGGAGAAGATTACCTTCTTTATGGAAGAATGCCGCCGCATGGGCGTGCAGGTTTTGGGGCCCGATATCAACGAAAGCGATATGGCCTTCGCCGCCAATAAAAAAGGCGTTATCCGCTTTGGAATGGCTGGCGTTAAGGGCGTGGGCGAAAAGGCCGTAGAAAGTATCATAGAAGAACGCAACGAGCGCGGCCCTTACACCAGCGTATATGATTTTGCGCAGCGAAGCAACACCCGATCGGTAAACCGTAAATCCTACGAAAACCTGGTTTATGGCGGGGCCTTCGATGGCTTTGGCCTTTGCCGGGCGCAGTTTTTTGCCAAGACGGAGAACGGTCTGCTTACGGGCATAGAACGCCTGATTAAATACGGTAACGACTACCAGAACACCAAAAACAGTTCGCAATCGTCGTTATTCGGTGGCGAGGTAGCATCGTATATCCCCGAGCCAGCCATGCCCGATGCAGAAGAATGGCCATTAATCGAGCGTTTGAAATATGAGAAAGATGTTATAGGCATCTACCTCACCGGCCACCCGCTTGATAACTATAAGCTGGAACTGGAGAAATATTGCAACACCACTTTAGCAGAGCTTAAGGTAGTGCAAAAGGCTCGTTCGGGCGAGGGCGGCGAAGAAATAATGGCCAAGTTTGCCGATCTGCGCAAGCGCGGCGAAATATGTATTGGCGGCCTGGTAGGCAACGTGCAGCATAAAACGACCAAAATGGGCAAACCCTTTGGCACCTTCGTGCTGGAAGACTACGATGAATCGTACGAGTTTGCGTTTTTTGGCGAGGATTACGTCAAATTCCGTAACCTGATGATGGATGGGTATTTCCTGCACATCAAAGGCAATATAGAAGAAAAATTCAGACAAAAAGATAACTGGGATTTGCGTGTAACTGTGATGAGCTTATTATCGGAGATGCGCGAGAAACTCACCAAATCCGTAACCGTAAGCCTGGATATAAACGCCGTGAACGACCAGGTGATAGCAAGCCTGTTACAGATGGTAGATACCAATAACCAGAAATACCCATCGCGCAGTTGCCTGCTCAAATTCAAGATAAACGACGGAGAGGAATCGATGTTTGTGAACCTGGCATCTAAAAGCCACAAAGTAAACCCTAGCGATGATTTGATGGCCGAGATATTAAGCCTGACGAGTATGAATGCGGTGCTGGCGTAGGACTTGGTAATGTGCAGGTTATCATTTAAATTCGGGCAACCAATTTAAATGATCATGAAAAAACAAACCGCCCTACTAATTTTAGCGTTAGTCTTAGTTTTTGGCTGCCTGTCTGTTAAACAAGCAGTTGCGCAATCCGTTAAAAAAGGCATGATAAAAGTAACTATACTTTACCCCAACGGCGAGGGCAAAACCTTTGATATGGATTATTACGCAACCAAGCACATCCCTATGGTAAAACGTCTGTTTGGCGATGACATGAAAGGCGCCACCATAGACAAAGGCATTGCGGGAAGTGCTCCCGGCGCGCCGGTACCATATTTGGCTATAGGCACACTATATTTCGACAACATAGCCGCTTTTCAAAACGGCATGAAAGCCTATGCACAAGAAATTCGCGCGGATATCCCCAAATATACCAACACTACGCCGATAATCCAGATAAGCGAGGTGGTTGAATAGTAGTCGAGAAAAACGGAACTGAGAAATTATAATTCCTTTAACAAATCGTCGAAATCTCTTGCCTCTACTTTTCCCGCTTTAACATCATTCAATTCTTTAACGGCATCCTGTAATTTTACCACTATTGCAGGCTCCCTAAACGTGTAGCAACTTTCATCCGCAACCTTTATGCTATCGCTGTTTACGGTTAAAAAGTGGGCGCCCCATTTTTCGAGGGCGTAGAATATCGAAGCGAGTTCTTTGCCTAAATCGGTAAAGGCGTATTCTACGCGCGCGGGTACTTCGGGGTAAACCTTACGGGTAAGTATCTTGTCTTCTTCCAACTCGTGTAGTTGCTGGGTAAGCATCTTCTCAGTCATGCCCTCAATGTTGCGGCGTATCTCGCTGTAGCGTTTCGGGCCATCTAAAAGCTGGTTCAGTATCTTCACTTTCCACTTGCCGCTTATCACACTCAGGGCAGCTTCCATACTGCAGGTGTACAGGGGATGTCTTTGTTTTGTCATATAAAAAATTGCGGATTGGCTTTAACGCAAATGCGCCCATAACCTACTAAAAGGTGCGTTCCGTACAAAATGGTGCATTCTTGACGGGGGCCTGCGCCCGCCGTACATTTGAGTCATCAAAACAAAGATAATGAAAAAGCTAAGCAATAAAATAGCAGTAATAACAGGCGGCAACAGTGGTATAGGCCTGGCCACCGCACAAGAATTTATAGCACAGGGCGCAAAGGTTATCATCACCGGCCGCAACCAAAAATCTATAGACGAGGCCATCGCTTTATTAGGCGATAACGCCTACGGCGTAATTGCCGATAGCGGCAACATGGCACAAATAAAAACCCTAAACGAGCAGGTTAAAGCCATCGCTCCTAACATCGATATCATCTTCGTGAATGCCGGCATTGGTAAATTCAACTCGGTTGAGGCGATGGAAGAAGAGATGTTCGATGATATCATGGATATCAACTTTAAAGGTGCCTATTTTACCTTGCAGCAGTTGCTGCCATTGGTAAACGAAGGCGGTTCTATCATCTTCAATACCTCTATCAATGCCCACATCGGCATGGCAGGTGCAAGCGTTTACGCAGCAAGCAAAGCAGCCTTGTTATCGTTGACTAAAAACCTGGCGGTAGAGTTATTACCACGCAAAATACGCGTGAACAGCGTAAGCCCCGGCCCGGTAGGCACGCCATTGCACAGCGCCGATAAACTGGGTATCACTGATGACCAGCTACAGCAAATGGGCGAAGGCATACTGAAACAAATCCCTATTGGCAGGTTCGGTACATCCGAAGAACTGGCCAAAGTGGTAACCTTCTTCGCCTCGGACGATTCCACCTTCCTGTTAGGCTCTGAACTGATTGCCGATGGCGGGATGTATAATTTATAAGTTGATTGGTTTGTTTGGGATAGTGGCCGGGGCATCAGCCTCGGCCGTTTTTTGCAGATAGCGGTTGATGAAATAGCAGATCATGGCAATTATAGGCGTGGTAACAATAGTGATGAATATACCGCAAAAAAGTGCAGCCATACCTGGCATGCCGCATATTCCCTCTCCATGCGCTTTTCGAGACATCGCATCCAAAATAATTTCCATGGCTATAAAAGAGCATATAATGCCTGCAAAAAGCGCAAACCCGAAAATGGCGAATAAGGGCAATTGTATCTTGCGCACCAGCCTTAATACCGAAAGGATAATCTGCAGAAAAGGTGCCACAAACAATAACAGGAACTCCATAACCAGCTTTTTAATTGATACCTTAAGTAGTAAAAAGGTAACCTTAAACCCACTGATTATTACACATCTGTCAATATTATCCACATTATCAATAGAATTGTCACATTGTCAGGCACCCACTTGTGGCAAGCTATTTGAATAGTATATATTTGTACACTAAAAATTTTAAATATAAAAATATCATGGCTTTAGAAATAACAGATGCAAACTTCGAAGAACTTGTTCTTAAATCAGATAAACCAGTACTTGTTGATTTTTGGGCAGAGTGGTGCGGTCCGTGTAGAATGGTTGGCCCTGTAGTAGAAGACATTGCTAAAGAATATGATGGCAAAGCCATTGTAGGTAAAGTAAACGTAGATAACAACCCAGGCATATCCATGAAGTACGGCATCCGCAACATCCCGGCTTTATTATTCTTTAAAGGCGGCGAAATTGTAGACAAACAAATTGGCGCTGTACCAAAATCAGTACTGACCGAAAAACTAGCTAAGCAATTAGTATAAGTTTATCTATCATATATAAAACACAAAAGGCTTCGGGTAAATCCGAAGCCTTTTGTGTTGAACTGTCTTTTCTCTTTCAGTCTTTTCTCTTTCGTCTGATAGGTTACATCCTACTTACGCTGCCGCTGCCGGCTTTTGAGGTATTGATGCTTTTAGGCGAACCCGTGTAGTGCACGTCGCCGCTGCCTACTACCGAGGCATCTAATCTATCAGAAACGTTTACGGTGGCATCGCCAGAGCCTGCTACGCTTACTTTAGTGTTGCCGGTAGTCATGCCCCGGGCGGTAAAATCGCCCGACCCTACTACGCTAACAGACGATACGTCGGCACTACCGCTGATGGTAATATCGCCCGAACCTGCAATGCTGCTGTCCAGATTCTTCACGTTCAGTTTACCGGTGATATCGCCGCTGCCCGATAATTTCAATTTCAACGAAGTTGCTTTCAGGCCTTCTTTAAAAAAGATATCGCCGCTCCCTGCAAGGGTAATAGCGTTAACGTCCCTAAGGGCTACGTAAATCACTACTTTTTTATCGTGCCAGCTCCAGCTGTTGTTGTCATCGCGCTTGGTGTAAATTTTTAAGGTGCCGCCCTCTACTTCGGTTACTATGCGGCCGATGATATCGGCAGGGGCGTCAACCTTTACCGATTCTGACGAACCCTGGGTGATGTACACATCGAAAGAGCCGGCTACGTTTACCGCGTTGAAGCCTGTTAAATGACGGTCTTCCGTATTATTTTTGGCAAATGCCGATGCGCTTATAACCACCATTACGGCAGCCAGTATAAAATTTTTTAATGATCTCATGTCTTTTAGTTTTTGTTCAATCTATCAGACGCACTTTGTTTTTGATAAGTTGCACCAATCAAAAAATATTTTTCACGGTGCCTAAAATTCACCGTAAAAAACCTTTGAAAATCTTCAAAAATCTGTGTTTTTCTGTGCTTTTTCCGGGGCGTTCTTTGGCTTTTTAAAATATTGATTATTGCCGTTTTTAAACCGGTAATTGGCACCTAAAAAATTAATCAACCAGCACCCCGATGTAATAATTAAAAGTGTCGGCCTCGATGTTGTCTTTTGCGGCACCGTCGATATTCACCGGTTTAAACCGGTCGGTCGGTGTAATGAATTTGTACTCGCCACCTTTTACCCTCACTTTTACCGGCATGTTGAAACCAGGAGTTTCGGCCACCCAGCGGGCCATCAGCTTGCCTTGTATGGTATCGAATTCGAGCACCGGCAGTTTTACATGCTTTAGGTACTGCTCAAACACCGGCGAAAGGTTTATACCGCTTTGGGCGTTGATGTAGCCCACCACATCATCATAGGTAACCGTTTTATGGTAAAAGGTTTTGTTGAGGCCGCGCAGGATGCTGCGCCATTTATCATCGTCGTTAATAATGGTGCGCACCATGTTGAGCAGGTTGCCGCCTTTGTAGTACATATCGCTGCTGCCCTCTTTGTTTACGCCGTAAGCACCTACAATCGGGCCATCGTTCTGGATGTTCATGCGGGTGCCGTGCACGTATTCCTGCCCGGCCTGTTTGCCGTAAAAGGTTTCGATGAACAATGATTCGCTGTAGTTGGTGAAGCTTTCGTGTATCCACATATCGCCCAGATCTTTACTGGTGATGTTGTTGCCGAACCATTCGTGCCCGCTCTCATGCACCACGATGAAATCCCACTTCAATCCCCAGCCTGTGCCCGATAGGTCGCGACCGAGGTAGCCGTTGCGGTATTTATTGCCGTAAGCCGTACCGCTCTGATGCTCCATGCCCAGGTGCGGCGTTTCTATCAGTTTATAGCCATCTTCATAAAAAGGGTAAGGACCAAACCAATGTTCGAAGGCTTTGAGCATGCGGGGGGCATCCAGTCCCCATTGTTTTTTGGCTTTCTCCAGGTTATAGCTCAGCGGCCAGAAATCCATCTCCAGTTTGCCTTTTTCGCCCTGGTAAACGCCGGTGTAGTGCGCATAATCGCCTATGTTGGCTTCCAGGTTGTAGTTATTGATGGGGTTGGCCACAAACCAATCGAAACGCGTGTAGCCGTCCTTTAGCTTGGTAACCTTGCGCAGGTGCCCGTTAGATACATCCTTTAAGCCGTTGGGGACGCTGATGCTTACCATGGCGCTATCTACCTCATCGTCCTGCACATCTTTGGTTGGCCACCAAACGCTGGCCCCCATGCCCTGGCAAGCGGTTGCCACGTGGGGTTTGCCTAAGGAGTCGGTAGCGTATTGCACGCCGCCATCCCATGGTGCGCGTTTGGCTATGGTTGGGTTGCCGCTATAGTAAACGGTAAACTCGTCCTTGCTGCCCTTACTGATGGTTTTGGGGAAGCTAAGGAACACGGCATTAAACTCGCGGGTATAACTAAGTTCCTGGCCTTTGTAAACCACCTTTTCAATTTTAAGGTTGTTCCAAAGGTCGAACTGTAGTTTGGTAAAATCTGCCGCAGCGGTAAACTTGAATTGCACGTTGCCACTGATGTATTTTTTATCGATATCGAACTTGATATCCAGATGGTAATAGTTGATATCGTAACAGGTACGCAGCGGCGTAGTGAGCGAACCGCGAAGGGTATCGGCACGGGTAAAGATTTCTTTTGGCGTGCCGAGTTGGGCATGGGCGTTGATGCTGGTTATTGCTAATAATGCCAGAAGACGTAATTTCATATTGTTTATTTATAAGTCATTATTTAAACTCCGTCATTGCGAGGTACGAAGCAATCCTCGGCAAGCAGAGCCGCTATGCATACGGCTTGTCCTCCGTAGAGATTGCTTCGTGCCTCGCAATGACGTTGTGATGATGTGTGGCGAAAAAAAAACATTCACCACTCACCATTCACCAACGCCTACTTCAGCACCTCCACATCAAAATAGCTATCGTTGAATATGGTTTCGGTAGCTTTTATGTAATCGCTATCATTGGCTTTGTAGGGGTTATCCAAAAATGTTTGCGGGTTACGGGCAAACAGCGGAAAGGCGGTGCTTTGCACCTGTATCATAATACGGTGGCCCTTTTTAAAGGTGTGCAGCACATCCTGTACGCGGAAATTGATATCCGTTTTCTGGCCTGCTACCAATGCCTCGGGTTTTTCGAAACTGTTGCGGAAACGGGCCGGCATCACCTCGCTGCGTACCATTTGCTGGTAGTTGTTCAGCGTGATGCTTTTGTTGGGCATGTAGGGATTGTTCGGCTCATCGGCAGGGTAAACATCAATCAGTTTCACAAAGAAATCAGCATCGGTGCCGGTGCTGGCCACTTTAAGGTGCGCCATTATCTCGCCACCCAGGGTAACGTCATCGGTCAACACATCCGTCTGGAAAACCAATACATCGGTACGGCGACCGGCAAAGCGCTGGTCCTCGCTCATATAATTATGCGGGGTAAAGCCTATGGTGGTTGGCAGGTCTTCGGTGTAAGGAACGGGTTTCAGCGGGTCGCTGATGTAGCTGGTTGAACCTGCAGTTGCCGGTTGCGAAGCGGCCAGTTTACCGTCGTTATTCAGGTAAAACTTTACATGCTCTGCGCCGGGCGATGGCCATTTATCGAACGTACGCCACTCGTTTTTGCCGGTATTGAACATATAGGCTTCGGGCAGGCCGCTGTTTTTATCGCCATTGCCTTTAAGGAAATGGTTGAAGAATTTCTGCTCGATGTTGCGTTGGTAGAAGGTAGCGATGCTATCGCCGAAGTAGATATTGCTGTGCATAGTGTGCCCCGTCTCGCGCGACCACCTGCCATGCCCGAAAGGCCCCATCACGATGGTGTTGTAACCATCCGGATTCTTCTGCTCGATGGCTTTGTAAATAGCCAGCGGACCGGTTAAATCTTCGGCATCAAACCAGCCGCCTACGGTCATTACCGCGGTTTTTGTTTTGCCGTAATGTTTTGGCAAGCCGCGTTGTTGCCAAAAAGCATCGTAGCTGGGGTGGTTGATGGTTTCCTGCCAGTAAAAATTGTCTTTATAGTATTTGTCGGCATTTTTTAGCGGCCCCATATCCAGCAAAAACTGGTAGCCATCTTTAGTGTGCGGGTTTATCATCTGGCTGTTATACCAGGGCGTTGCGGTAGTGTCCTTTTTTTGCACGCCGAACACCGGGTAGGTGAAGAAGTAGCTTTCTAAAAGCGCGCCGTTGTGATGAAAATCGTCGAAAAAGAAATCGGAGATTGGCGCCTGCGGCGATGATGCCTTCAGGGCCGGGTGGTTGCTCAGGATACCCGCAGCGGTATAAAAACCAGGGTAGCTGATGCCCCATTGCCCTACGCGGCCATTATTGCCGGGCAGGTTTTTGATGAGCCAGTCGATGGTGTCGTAAGTATCCGAGCCTTCATCCACGTCGGTTTTTTTCTTTTTGTTATCGATGACGGGTGTCATGTTAGTCCAGGTGCCTTCGCTTTTCCAGCGGCCACGAACGTCCTGATAAACGAAAATGTAGCCTTCCTGCATCATGTATTTTGAGGGACCCAATTGGCCGGCGTATTTTGTTTCGCCGTATGGCGCAACGCTGTAGCAGGTGCGCTGCATCATAATGGGGTATTTGTTGGCAGCAGAAGCGTCCTTAGGCGTGTAGATAGAGGTGAACAGCTTTACGCCATCGCGCATGGTGATGTACACATCTTTTTTGGTGTAATGCTCTTTTACATCGTAACTCTGCGCAAGGGCAGCGGTGCAGGCGGTAGCCAGCAGGAATAAAACGGTGAAGATTTTTCTCATGATTATCAGTATTAGCAGAGGCTAATTTAGCAAGTAAATCAACAATTTACTAACCGTGGCAGGGTTGTTACAAAAGGAGGTAATAATTAGTTATTTTGCATCAAAATACAAGCATATGGCCGGCAACAAAGTAGAAGAAATTATAGAGAAGTATTTGCAAAGAGAAGTTGAACGCGGGTTGAATCAACTTCCCGGGTCGATTGAGCCGGAAATGCTAGCACCCGGCCAGGAAACCAACCAGGAATGGAAAACATGGCTGCCAATTGCCAGTACGGTTACGGATAAAGAAGTTGCTGCACTTGAAGAAAAAATAGGGTGCAAACTCCCGGCTGCTTATGTGCGTTTTTTAAAATACAAGCACTTTTATGAGTTACATATCGGCGAGGCTGCTTTTTGCAGGCATCCCATCCAAACCTGGCAAAATTCATTGGAGAAAATGATATTTGATGGCTATCCACAGGAATATCTTTACGATATGGGCCTGATTCCCTTTGCCGATTGGAGCGATTGGGGATTGCTTTGCTTTGATACGAGGCGCAATTATTTTACCGCCGATTACCCAGTTGTTTTATGGGATCACGATGTAGCGGATTATTATACTGATTACAGTATGAACTTTAATATGGCTATAAAGAAATTGGATAAGGAGGATGAGAAAAGCTGGGCGCAGCAGGCGGACGAGGGATAGTATTGCCGAACCATCGTAGTCAAATCAGGTACCATTAGGCTTTGAACGTTTTGTGCTAAATGAAATCATCGACTGCTCATTGCCGCAGGGGCTATTACTTTTTTCGCAGTTGTTTATTTTTAAAGGTGCTCAAGAGGGCTTCGCCGTTTGCTGCGCCAAAAGTAACAAAAGCGCTTTCAGCAATCAGGCTTCTTTGCCGCACAGGCCTTTGCCCTGCAAACCAGGCAGAACCGCGGGCTGCAAAATCTTGCCCCGCTGGCGCGCCCCGCATGCCTCTCCCTTCTGCAAGTATTGCTATGCCCCTCCCGCCCACAGGCCACCATGTTCTGCCCGCTTTCACCCGAAGCTTAGCTGCTGAGAATTGTCTGAACTCGAATTTTAAAGAATTAACGAATTAACAGAATTGGCTATAAACCCTGCATTTTGCCCATTCCATAAATTCAGAAAATTCGGGTTCAGACAATTCTTCTTTGGAGCATGATTAGCTTGATGGAAGGATGAATTGATTTTGAAAAACAAGAAAGGAATCAAGAAATCCTTTAATCCCACGAATCATGGTTCAGACAATCAACGAAATCATTTAATCAGTAAAATCAGCGGTTAAACTTCGCCGCATAATTCATAAAATTACCCGTAAGCCCGTTATCTTCCGTGCCTTTACGGCGGATGAAGTAAAAATCGCGGGTTATGCTGAGACCCTCTATGGGTACCTCAACCAGGTCGCCTTCGGCTAACTGGCGAATGATGGAGGGGCGGGGCATAAAGCCGAGGCATTGGTCGGCCAGGAGGAAGTTCTTGAGTGCCTCTGTGCCACCGAGGCGTATTTTGATAGACAGGTCGGCGGGTTTGACATGCAACGCCGAGAGGGCCTTTAATAGGGCTGTTAAAGTACCCGAGCCCCGTTCCCTCACCGCAAGTGGCGTTTTTACGAATTGTTTCAGACTGAGCGATTTCCCCGCCAACGGACTTTTTGCCGAGCACACAGGTATCACCTCGTCGCTCATGAAATGGGTGTAGGTAACGGTAGTGAGCTTGGTTTCGGCCTCGATGATGCCGAGGTCAACCTCGTGCCGTAGCAGGGCATCCAGTATATATTCCGAGTTCCGGTTCACTAATTGCACGCCCACATTGGCGTATTCCTGCTGGAAGCCCGAGAGGATATACGGCAAAATGTATAAGGCGATGGTAGTGCTTGCCCCCAGGCGCAGGTGCCCTGCGGCATTGGCGGCGTTGCTGAGGATGGAGAGCTCATACTCGGCCTTACGCTCAATTTCGGTAGCCTGTTTCAGGTAATCGTTCAGTTTTATACCTGCGTCGGTAAGTGAAATGCTATTGCCTTTGCGCTCGAAAAGCGGCATCTTGTACTGGTCTTCCAGTGCTTTGATATGCTTGCTGATGGCCGGCTGGGTAATAAACAGCACCTGCGCCGCCTTAGAGAAACTAAGGTTGGCGGCAACTTCCATAAAAACGCGGTGACTGAAGGATATCATTTGGCTAAGATAACCTTTTCGAAATATTGCCCGTTGAATTTGTAGGTGATGATTTTCGCGGTGATGTTACCCTTTGTATCGACCAATGGCATACGAATGGTTTGTGTGACAGCATCAAAGGTAATGGTGGGCCGTTTTCCATAAGGGATATGAGCTATCGAACCAAAATCGTACTCGTACGAAATCTCATTCTTCAATCCCGAGCCTGTTTTGAGCAGCTTTACATTGGTATTTAGCTTACCATTTTCGATAGCAAATATTTTAATGCCCGTACCCGCATACCGCGATGATTCTATAATGCCCGTAATCCCAAGATAATACGTTTTGTTGACTGCTTTAAAGGTGTATAGGTTTGAATAAAAAGGCACGCCAGTCTCTTGGGAACTGACAAACAGTTCTGACTTTGTTGTATTTCCGGTTTTATACTGCATCAGGTTCTCAAATTCGCGCATGGTGCCGCCACCACCCATATCCCATGAATAAATTCTAAACAGTCCGTCGGAAGATGTGAAAATATCCAAACGCTCTTTTTTTAATGAAGCAAAGGATTGAGCAATTGTAGCCGGATATTTTTCTGTTGCTTGTTTTAGTTTCTCCCCAAAAACTTCGTTTGCGTTGTCGAGGGAATCGCTTGCGTTAACAGTCGTATCGCTTAGTCTTTGATCCCAATAGGCTATTTTCTCGAATGACTTGAGCAGGTCGGCTTCGGTAGATTGAGGTGTTTGGGCAAAAAGGGCTGCAGGTGCCAGGAAGCAGCTGATAAGCAGGAATAATTTAAGGGCTCTCATGTATGATAATCGAAATCGTTAAAGACTATTCAATAATTCATCTTTGCTAATTCTTAAATGTTCAGCAGCGTCGCTAATGATAGAATTCAATGTCCCTAAACGCAATGGATTGTGATTGGGTATGGTTAAATGATGTTCGCCAATATCTGAAACCCTGGTTACTCTAATATGGCTTCCTTTTTGGCGGGTAACCTTGTAGCCGTAGTTTGACAATAGTTTTATTAGCTGCTGGCCCGATAAATTACGGGGAAGTTTTGGAGACATTTGATACTAAAGAACTACACAGTGATAATTTCCTCTTTAACTAAATGCAAACGAATTATTTTGGGGATGTTTTCGTCGTCGAAATGGCACTGTACAGCCTCCCTGATGTTCGCCTTCAATTCGTCCATAGTATCACCTTCGGTAAATATAGATTCACCGATAGCCTTGGCAGTATAACCACCCTCTAAAGCCTCTTCCACCAGGAAAAATATTTCGTTCATATCCAAATTTAAGGATTTTATTTAACAAAAAAGCCGCGCAAATATTGCGCGGCTTTTAAAATCATTAAGGGGAAGCTTACACCTCCACAGCCTGCCCTATCAAATGCTTAGCCACCAGATACTCGGCAATCTGCACGGCGTTGGTTGCGGCGCCTTTGCGCAGGTTATCAGATACTATCCAGCAGTTTAGCGTATTCGGCTGGGTTTCGTCGCGGCGGATGCGGCCAACAAAAACTTCGTCTTTATCATGCGCGTCAAGCGGCATCGGATATTTCAGGTTCGCGATATCATCAGTTACTACAATGCCCGGCGATTTTGCAAGCAGTTCTTTCACTTCTTCTACATCGAAATCATTCAGGAACTCGATGTTAACCGACTCTGAGTGGCCACCCATTACCGGGATACGCACCGTAGTAGCGGTAACCTTGATGCTGGCATCGCCCATTATCTTAACGGTTTCTTTCACCATTTTCATTTCTTCTTTGGTGTAGCCGTTCTCAGTAAAAACGTCAATCTGCGGGATAACATTCAGGTCGATAGTGTACGGGTATGCCTTTGGCCCATCGATACCTTTACGCTCGTTAAACAACTGGTCAACCGCTTTTACGCCGGTACCGGTTACCGATTGGTAGGTAGAAACCACCACGCGTTTTATTTTATATTTATCGTGCAGGGGCTTTAAGGCCACTACCATTTGTATGGTTGAGCAATTAGGGTTGGCGATGATTTTGTCATCGGCAGTAAGCACATCTGCATTCACTTCGGGCACAATTAACTTCTTGCTTGGGTCCATACGCCAGGCCGATGAGTTATCTATCACGGTTGTGCCAACTTCGGCAAACATAGGGGCCTGCTCCAGGGAAGCACTGCCACCCGCGCTAAACAGGGCAACATCGGGCCTTTGCTTTATCGCATCCTCAACAGAAACCACCTTATACTGCTTACCCTTAAAAGTAATTTCTTTACCAATACTTTTAGCGGAAGCTACGGGGAATAATTCTGTAACGGGGAAGTTGCGCTCCTCAAGGATCTGCAACATTTTAGTGCCTACCAGCCCGGTGGCACCTACTACTGCGACTTTCATTTTGTGTGTTATGTATGTATAATTAAACTAAACTCCAAATATGCGATTTTTTTTGCGAATGTCTACTAAACTAGTATGCGAAATATTGTCTGAACTCGGATTTTAACGAATTAAAGGAATGAGCAGAAATAAAAATGGCACATCGCTTCGGGCTTTATTCCGTCACTTCTAAAAATTCCCCCAAATTCGAGTCCAGACAATAAATTCGAGTTCACCCAAAAAAATTTACCTTTGTACCCAAACCTGCATCTGCATGAGCGAAAAGATTTTAGTGATAGGCGCCAACGGACAAATTGGTACCGAACTGGTTACTGCTTTGAGGAATATACACGGGGCCGAGAACGTGATAGCATCGGATATCAACAACCCCAACTATGCTATCCGCAACAGCGGTCCGTTCGAGTTTGCCAACGTGCTGGATAAAGATAACCTGCACCATATATTCGAGAAACACCGCCCTACGCAAGTGTACCTGCTGGCGGCCATCCTTTCTGCCGTAGGCGAGCAAAAACCACGTATGGCCTGGGATTTGAACATGACCGGCCTTTTGCATATTCTTGATTTTGCCGTAGAGTTTAAAGTTGCGAAGGTTTTCTGGCCCAGTTCTATAGCCGTTTTCGGCCCGCACTCGCCACAATATAATACGCCGCAATACTGCATAATGGACCCTAACACGGTTTACGGTTTCAGCAAACTGGCCGGCGAGCGCTGGTGCGAATATTACTATACAAAATACGGGCTGGATGTGCGCAGCCTTCGTTACCCGGGCTTGATAGGCTGGCGTGCCAACCCGGGCGGTGGCACTACCGATTACGCCGTTCACATCTTCCACGAGGCATTAAAAAAAGGCAATTACCAAAGCTTTTTGAAAGAAGGCACCGCCCTGCCCATGATGTATATGGATGATGCCATACGCGCTACCATTACCTTAATGGATGCACCGGCCGAACAAATAAAAATACGCAGCAGCTATAACCTGGCGGGCATCAGCTTTACGCCCGAACAATTGGGAGATGAAATTAAAAAGCATTTGCCTAATTTCGAATTGAATTATGCAGATAGCGACCCGCGCCAGGCCATTGCCGATAGCTGGCCAAAATCGATAAACGATAGCCAGGCAACCGAAGATTGGGGCTGGCAAATAGAGTACGACCTTGGTAAAATGACCAGCGACATGCTCGAGAATTTAAAGAAAGTAATATAAAACGTAGATAAGAATAAAAGTCACGGTATTAGCTAGATAGCATCGGTGAAATCGGTGAAATCAAAATAAATCGGTGTAATCACAAAAAAATGGGAAGAGCATTCGAATTCCGTAAGGAAAGGAAATTTAAGCGCTGGGCCAAAATGGCGGTGCAGTTTACGCGTTTGGGTAAAGAAATTGTAATGGCGGTTAAAGCCGGTGGCGGCGACCCGCACACCAACTCGCGCCTGCGCACGGCCATCCAAAACTCAAAGGCCGTTAACATGCCGAAGGACCGTGTGGAAGCAGCCATAAAACGCGCTACCAGTCGCGACGAGAAAGATTACGAAGAACTGGTGTACGAGGGTTATGCGCAACACGGCGTAGCTATATTGGTAGAAACCGCTACCGATAACATCAACCGTACCGTGGCTAACGTACGTAGCTACTTTACTAAATACGGCGGCACGCTGGGCAAAACCGGTTCGCTGGATTTTATTTTCAGCCGTAAATCGGTTTTCACTTTCGACCCGGGCGACCGCGACCTGGAAGAACTGGAATTTGAATTGATTGATGCCGGTTTAGAAGACCTGTTTGTAGATGCAGACGAAGAAGGAAATGAAATTGCCGTATTGCACGCCGCTTACGAAGATTTCGGCAAGATGCAAAAAGCGCTGGAAGCCTTAGGCATCGAAACCAAATCGGCCAAACTGGAGCGTGTTGCGCAATCAAACATCGCTGTAACCGAGGAGCAATCCGTAGATGTATTTAAAATAATAGACCGCCTGGAGGAAGACGACGACGTGCAGGCCGTGTACCATAATATGGCGGAGTAATTTTGATTTCGGATTTCGGATTTTCGATTTCGGATTCTATTTTACCCCCGCGTCATTGCGAGGAACGAAGCAATCTCCCGATTAGCATATCCACAATGCAAAGCTTAGAGATTGCTTCGTTCCTCGCAATGACGAGTTTATTAAATTTAAAACAATGCCCCTAACATCAACCCGCAAACAAGAACAAAAAGTAAAGGTAACCTTTGCCAATGGTTTACTTTTTGTGGAGAAAGTAGATGGCAAACAACAGGCTTTCCCGCTGGAATGGTTCCCCAGGTTACTGAACGCTACCGACGAGGAGCGTGAAGATTGGGAGCAAACAGCAACAGGGATACGGTTTAATAAACTGGGGGTTGACGTTGCGATATAGATATGAGATGTTAGATATGAGATTTGAGATTAAGAGGCGACTGTCTCACATCTCAAATCTCATATCTCAAATCTAAAAAACCATGACTTTCGAAGAGTTTTTTCAGAAAAAGAGGATAGACCTTACCCGCCTGCAAGCGGGCGAGCCAGCCTTGTTTTTTGAATTTAAAACCCATTTCGAGCAAATGGGCGAGAAAAGTTTCGACCATACCAAAAAATACTGGTTCAATAAGTTACGTCTGCAATACCACCTGGCAGCCGAACAAAAGCCTGAGAAGGTACACGTAGAAAACCGCCTGGCCGAGCAAACCATTGTGGAAACGCTTACAGAAAGTATTCGCGCGCCATCGCCAAAAGTTGGCTTTAAGCCGAGGTTTAATTCCGGCGTTGCGAATGGGGAGAACGGCACACCGGAAGCTTTGGTTCCCGATGTTCCGGCAGAAATCCCGGCAGAGCCCACAGCACCAAAACCCGCCTTTAAGCCGCGCTTTAACCCAAAAATGGTTGCGCCAAAGGAAGCTGAAAGCGAAAAGCCGAAAGCCGAAAGCACGGAAGAAACACCTGCCGTTCCTGCTACGGAAACTACTACACCAAAGCCCGGCTTCAAACCACGCTTCAATATGAAGATGGCACCAAAACCTGCCGAGCCCGTTGAGGATAAAATTGAAGAGTCTGCCCAGGCAGATGCACAGCCGACAGTTACGGAAACACCTCCTACCCCTGCTGAAACAACTGCACCAAAACCCGGCTTCAAACCACGCTTCAATATGAAGATGGCACCGAAACCTGCCGAGCCCCTTGAGGATAAAGCAGAAGTACCCGCACAACCTGAAGCACTGCAGCCTATTGAAGAAACACCTGCCGCTCCTGCTGAAGCAACTGCACCAAAACCAGGCTTCAAACCGCGCTTCAATATGAAAATGGTAGCGCCAAAACCTGCGGACGCAGAACAACCGAAAGGAGACGATGCCGCACCATCTGCTGAACCCGCGCCTACTGCAACAATTGAAGTTAAGGCAGAAATACCTGTAACGCCGGATGCGCCTGCGGAGGAACCTACGCCCAAACCTGTCGGCTTTAAGCCCCGCTTCAACGCCGCCAAAATGAAGCCCAAACCACCGCAGGAATAATTAATTATTTTAGAACCCATAGTACCCAATATATATGGACCCCGAAGAATTGCTGAACGAAAACGGCACAGAACCCAATAAACCCAAAAAGGAAAGCCCCCTGGTAAGCCTCGAACGCGACCTTAAATTCTTCAACGAATCTATCCGGGAGGTAGCCGTTGAAATTATGCTCGAAGGTTTATCTATGCACCCCATATTCGTTGCCCATCAGCATGAGCTGAAACTCGGCGAAGTAATCCTCGACCGCAACGAACTCAACACCGAATGGAGTATCCACGCATCAACCATCGAAGAATTTACCGAGCGCGGCATTATCAAAACAGAGCTGAAAGAACGCTTCCTTGGCACTTACAAAAACCCGCACGATTTTATGTGCCTGTTTGTGGTAGTGCCCGAAGGGGCTAACTTTGTATATTATCCTTACATCAAAAGTTGAAACGTTGTAAGGTTGAAATGTTGTAAAGTTGTTACCTTTATATCTGTTATAGTCGACAAGGAACATTTCAACCTTCCAACTTTACAACCTTCCAACAACAAAACCATGCCCGATAAAAAACTCCTGATATTAAACAGTACGCAAATACAGCAAAAGATTGATCGTATTGCTTACCAGATACTGGAAGATAATTTCGACGAAACGGAGATACTTATCGCCGGCATACTGCCCCGCGGCAACCATGTGGCCAGGCGGTTGAAGGCTGTGCTGGATGAGATAGCGCCGTTTACTACCTCTCTGCTTACTATCGAACTGGAAAAGGACAGCACCAGCCTGAGCGCGCGCATCAATTTCGACGTGGAGGAATGCAGTAACAAGGTAATTATTTTGGTTGATGATGTGTTGAACAGCGGCAAAACCCTGGCCTATGGCTTCGGCGTTTTCCTGGATGTGCCCCTCAAAAAACTCCGCACCGTGGTATTGGTAGATCGTAACCACAAAAGCTTCCCCGTTGCTACCGATTATGCCGGCATGGCCCTTTCTACCGTTATCAAAGAACACGTTAACGTGGTTTTGGATGTGGAAGGTGAGGAAGATGCGGTTTATTTGGTGTAGAATAATTAAATTTGTGTATGTCAGCAGCAGAAGTACAAGAAACCAAAACGAGTTTGATAGCCTGGATAGAGCAGCTATCCGATTTGGAGATGCTTTCTATGTTGGAGGGCTTAAAGAATGCCAAGATAGAAGATGCAGGAAAAGATTGGTGGGATGAACTTAGCCCCGCCCAAATAGAAAATATAAACGCAGGCTTAGCGGAAGCCGAAAGCGGCAACGTAATGTCATCCAAAGAATTTTGGTCGAAGCTGAAAGATGCCTGAAGTTTTCTATGCGCCAAGAGCCCTACGCAACGCTGCCGAAATAAAAAATTATATCCTATACTATTTTACGCAGCGTGAGGTCAACAATTTTTCAAGGTTATTAAATAGGTTTGAACAGAACGTTAGCTTCTTTCCGTTACTTTATCGAAAAGCAGCAGGAACTCCAAAGTACATCGTGCCGTTTTGAGTAAGCAACTTTCAGTTTTCTATATCCTGAAAAACGGTCAAATTACGGTAATCGCCATAATGGATAACAGGATGAGCGAAACTAAATGGCCATAGGCCTCGACATCTCAACCTATTAATTCCCCCGCCGTAATCTCCGCTTCTTCCCGCTCTTGCGCTCTCTTTTTCCTATCTTTACACCCTAAAAAATCTACAAAATATCTATGTCCAAACGGTGGGTGATAAAAGATGCAGCTGATGCAGATGTGGTGAAGGCGCTTGCCGAAGAGCTTAACATCAGCACCGTATTAGCCAATATGCTGGCCCGGCGCGGTATAAGCAATTTCGACGAAGCTAAACTCTTCTTCCGCCCCAGCGTGCTCCACCTGCACGACCCTTTCCTGATGCAGGATATGGAAAAAGCTATCGACCGCATAGATGCCGCCATCGCCCAAAATGAAAAGGTGATGGTTTATGGCGATTACGATGTGGATGGCACTACCGCCGTGGCCCTGGTGTACAGTTTCTTTAAAAACCACCACGCCAACATCGAATATTACATCCCCGATAGGTATAAAGAAGGCTACGGCATCTCAACAGCAGGAATAGATTACGCGGCGGCCAATGGCATCACGCTCATCATCGCGCTGGACTGCGGGATCAAATCAGTCGATAAAATTGCTTACGCCAATACCCTCGGTGTAGATTTCATCATCTGCGATCACCACTTGCCCGGTGAAGAATTGCCCGCCGCCGTTGCCATCCTCGACCCTAAACGCGCCGATTGCCAATACCCATACAAAGAACTTTCCGGCTGCGGCATAGGCCTTAAGCTAGCCCAGGCCTACGTTGAAAAACACGATTTACCTTTCGAAGAAGTAAGTGCCTATTTCGATCTGGCATGCATCAGTATAGCTTGCGACATCGTGCACATCACCGGCGAGAACCGCGTGCTGGCCCACTTAGGCCTGCAAATGATAAATGAGAATCCCTGCATCGGCGTAAAAATGCTGATGGAAGTAGCTGGTCGTAAAGGCCCATACACCATAAGCGATGTGGTATTTTTATTGGGCCCGCGCATTAATGCCGCCGGGCGCATCAACGATGCCAAAGATGCCGTACAGCTATTAATTGCCTGCCACGAAGACGATGCCAAAGAAAAAGGCCTGCTCATTAACGAGCGTAACCAGGAGCGCAAGGAATACGATGTACAAATTACCGAAGAGGCCTTGAGCCTGATAGATAATGACGAGGTACTTATCGGCCGTAAGTCTACCGTGGTATTCAACGAGCGTTGGCACAAAGGCGTTATCGGCATCGTAGCGTCGCGCCTTACCGAAAAATATTACCGCCCCACCGTGGTGCTCACCCGCAGCAACGGGCATGTGGCAGGTTCGGCACGATCTGTACTGGGGTACGATTTGTACGAGGCCCTTTGCGGCTGCAGCGATTTGTTGTTGCAGTTTGGTGGGCATAAGTATGCCGCCGGGCTTACCATGCAGCCCGAGCAAGTGCCAGCGTTCATACAACGGTTTGAGGAAGTGGTGAGCAGCACCATTACCGATGAGCAATTGATACAGCAGGTGCTGATAGATGCGGAGCTGCAGTTGAACGATATCGAACCGAAATTCTTCCGAATATTGAACCAGTTTGCACCCTTCGGACCGGAGAACATGGCACCGGTATTCCTGAGCAAAAATGTGTATGTTAGCGGCAACGCGGGCCTGGTAGGCGGCAACCATGTAAAAATGAGCGTAATGCAGCCAGGCTCGGCGGCGTTCAGCTGCATAGCCTTTAACCATGCCGAATACCTGCCGCAGTTAAAACCCGGCGTACCATTCGATATTTGCTACGCTATAGAAGAAAACGTGTGGCGCGAGCAAAGGACGATACAGTTGAATATAAAAGGGATAAGGTTGGAGAGTGGTGATTAGTGAGCAGAGAGTGGTGAGCGGTTAAAACCCAATGTCACGCGTCATTGCGAGGCACGAAGCAATCTCCCGATAGGACAAGCGGTCATGCATAGCTTAGAGATTGCTTCGTTCCTCGCAATGACGAGGATAGTTTTCCGTTATAGCGGTAATAATTTAGAAATATGATTCTTCGGGCAGAAAATTTAGTAAAGAAATATAAGCAGCGCAGCGTTGTGAACGATGTAACATTTAACGTAGCGCAGGGCGAGATAGTAGGCCTGCTTGGGCCGAATGGTGCCGGCAAAACCACCTCTTTTTACATGATTGTAGGGCTGGTAAAACCCAATGAAGGCCAGATTTATCTAGACGATGAAGAGATAACCGGCGACCCCATGTATCGCCGCGCACAAAAAGGCATAGGCTACCTGGCACAGGAAGCATCGATTTTCCGCAAGCTTTCGGTAGAAGATAACATCAAAGCCGTGCTGGAGATGGGCAAGATGCCTAAGGATAAGCAACGCGACAAACTGGAAGAACTGATAGACGAATTTAGCCTGCACAAGGTGCGCAGGAACCGCGGCGACCTGCTTAGCGGTGGCGAGCGCCGCCGTACAGAGATTGCCCGCGCCCTGGCTGCCGAACCCAACTTCATCCTGCTGGATGAGCCCTTCGCCGGCGTAGACCCTATCGCCGTAGAAGAGATACAAGCCATGGTAGCCAAGTTAAGGCATCGCAACATTGGCATATTGATAACCGACCATAACGTACAGGAGACCCTCTCAATAACCGACAGAGCGTACCTGCTTTTCGAGGGCAAGATACTGGAATCGGGCGTACCCGAAGTACTGGCTGCCAACGAGATGGTGCGTAAAGTTTACCTCGGTGCTAATTTTGTATTGAAAAGAAAAACCTTTGCTCAATAATTTTCTTTAGTTTTAATCTGCATTTCTATCCGCAAGTTCTATTCGCAATAATGTGACTGGATAGCGGGATGTAATTAAACGCAACCAATTGTCCAATTTATGGCCATTATAAACTCTGTTTTTACCTGGTTCATGAAAAAGCGTATCCACCAGATAGAGCTTTTTATGAAATATCCGAACGAAGTGCAGGAAGAATGGTTTGAGCAACTTGTGGCCGGTGCAGAAAATACCGAATGGGGCAAACAGCACCACTACAAAAGCATCGAGAACCTGGCCGATTTTAAGCGGCAGGTGCCTATCCAAAATTACGATACGCTGAAACCCTATATCGAGCGGATGCTGAAGGGCGAGCAAAACGTACTATGGCCATCTGAGATACGCTGGTTTGCCAAATCATCGGGCACCACCAGCGATCGCAGCAAGTTTATCCCCGTAAGCGAGGAATCGTTGGAAGAATGCCATTTTAAAGGTGGCAAGGATATGCTTACCATATACTTCAACAACCGCCCCAACGCCCGCATTTTCACCGGCAAAAGTTTAACCCTTGGCGGCAGCCACCAAATAGGTCAGCTAAATGCCGATACTTCTTTCGGCGATCTATCAGCGGTAATCATGAAAAATCTGCCCCTTTGGGCCGAGTTTTACCGCACCCCGCATTTGGATATCGCCCTGTTGGAAAACTTTGAAGAGAAGATTGAGAAGATGGCGCACGCTACCAAGGATGTAAATGTAACCAGCATCAGCGGCGTGCCCACCTGGAACATATTGCTGTTTAAGCGCATCCTGGAGATTACGGGCAAAAGCAACCTGTTGGAGGTATGGCCCAACCTGGAGCTTTACTTTCATGGCGCGGTAAACTTTACGCCCTACCGCGAGCAGTTCAGGAAGTTGATACCCAACACGGATATGTACTACCTGGAAACCTACAATGCATCAGAGGGTTTCTTTGGCATACAAGATCTGGAAGAGCCCGGCGATATGCTGCTGATGCTGGATTATGGCATCTTCTACGAATTTATGCCGCTGGAATACCTGCACCATGAAGACCCCAAAACCCTTACGCTTGATGAGGTAGAGTTGGATAAGAACTACGCGCTTATCATCAGTACCAATGCCGGTCTTTGGCGGTATTTAATCGGCGATACCGTAAAATTCACCTCGCTTGCGCCCTATCGCATCGCCATTACCGGCCGCACCAAGCATTTTATAAACGCTTTTGGCGAAGAACTCATCATAGACAACGCCGAACGCGCCCTGGCCGAAGCCTGCTCGCTGACAGGTGCCATCATCCGTGATTATACCGCCGCACCGGTGTACTTTAATGGCGACCAATGCGGCGCGCACGAGTGGCTGATCGAATTCGAGAAGAAACCAGCTGAATTCGAGCGTTTTGTAGACTTGCTAGACCTAACCCTCCGCCGTATAAACTCCGATTACGATGCCAAACGTTTTAAAGATATGGCCCTGCGCCGCCCCCAGGTGCGCAAGGTTGCCGAAGGTACATTCTTCAATTGGATGAAATTGAAAGGCAAAATTGGCGGGCAGCACAAAGTACCCCGCCTTGCCAACAACCGAGAGTACATCGATTCGATATTGAAAATGTTGGATGGTGTAGTAGTGCCTTCTAAAAATTAAACACCTGTTGTAGCGTTTACCAAGAAACGCCCGTAATAGTAATAAAACCAATTGCTTATGAAGAGGGCTTTACTGTTGATTGCTATTGCCACCACATTATCCGCCTGCGAAAAGGAAGGTGCGGTTAACGCCAGCGTATTTGGCAAATACGAATTGCGGGCAAGCTATGGCGGCTTCAGCTATCATTACGATAAATTCCCGGCCGGAAACGGCCGTATCTTCCAGTTTAAAAGCGACAGTACCTATATACGATATGCCGACGGCGCCGTTGTCGCCAGTGGCGTTTACCATATTAAGATCACCGGTGCCGAAAACGGCGCCAGGTACGGCTCAATGGCTTTCGATAACCCGGATTACCCCGAGGCTTTCAGAATAAAAGGCGATACTATTACCATTGGTACTACTATAACCGATGGCATTGCTGCTGATTACGTTAAACTAAAGTAGTAGACTAAAGCAAAACAGGATATGAAAAAAGCATTGTTTTTTATTGCGCTGGTAGCCGTTTTGGCGTCGTGCAAAAAGGAAAAAACAGCCCCGGCTTATAGCATCGTTGGGAAATGGGAGCTGCGTCACAGCACAGGAGGCGGCCTGCCGGCTACACCCGCAGGTAATGGAAATGTTTATGAGTTTAAGGCCGATAGTACTTTTGCGAGATACGTTAACAACGCCGTTTCCGCCACCGGCCAATACCATGTCCAAATCTCCGACAGGACAAGCGCCAGCACTTACGGCAGGATAGTGCTTACCAGCGATAGCTATTCAGATTCGTTTAAATTGACCAGTGATACGCTTATTTTGGGGGTAGCCAGCCCTACCGGTATCTCTCATGTTTACGTTAAGTTAAATTAACCTGTAAAGTTTTTACGATGAAAAAGGGGTTGTTATTTATTGCTGTATTGATTTGCATGCTAGCCTGCAAAAAAGAAGGGAACCCTAAAGTCAACTCCGGGCTTTTTGGCAAGTGGGAACTGGCTTGGGTAAGTGGCGGCTTGCGCCCCTCGGTTCGCGTTACAAACAGCGGAAATATGTACCAATTCAACAGCGACAGCACCTACATAAAATATCTTGATAATAAAGTAGTCGCCAGCGGCAAATTCAGCATTAGGATTATTGAAACACAAGATACCGTAAAGTTCGGTACCGTTACGCTCACCAACCCCGATTACCATGATGCTTGGGCAGAAACGCCTAATACAATAACCATCGGCACGTCGGCTTTTGATGGGCCATCCTACGAGTACCATAGAGTGAAATAGTATAACCCTTCAATAAATCATCATGAAGAATTTCCTGTACATACTAACGGCTATTGCAGTTTTTGCATCCTGTAAAAAAGCAGACTTGCCGGTTACATCTACCGGTTACAACGGCACCTTTGAGTTACGTGCCAGATATGGCGGCATTGCCGGCATTAGCGAAAAATATCCGGCGGGTAACCAAAGCCTCCTACAGCTGAATGCCGATAGCACTTATAAAATGTTTGTGAAAGGGGCGCAGACCTCGGCGGGGAAATTCAGGATAACAAAAAATGCCTTTATTTATGGCAATATTGTTTACGACAGGATTTATTTCGATGCTGATACTTACGGCACAGAAGCAAAGTTACACGGCGATACGCTTACCTTGGGTACCGATATTACAGACAATATCGCCGCGGATTACAAAAGGATAAAATAAAGCCCTTTTTACACCTCGTCGATATTTCCCCAAAATATCCAATGCTGGTTAAGGTAGTCGCCGCCATGCTTAAGATAAAAGTATTGGTAAGGGTTGCCGGGTGATACCCCTACGCACAAGCTACCCGCTCCAAGTTTTTTTAGCCATTCAAGCGCAGCGTTGAAAAGGTTAAGCCCGATACCCATCCGCTGGTATTGTTTCAAAACATACAAGGATTGTATTTCAGCATCCATATCATACCTGGTGGTGAGGTGTACAGCTATATAACCTATCATCTCATCATCGGCAATCACCTTAAATACGACGCGTTCTGGCCGGGCGCTTACCGGCGACTGCTCCGCAAAATAAGTCTTCCAACGGTACTCGCGGGTAGGGTAATCTATGTCAACATCTTCAACCAAATCAGGAAATGATTGCAGTTTACTTGCTATCTCCACGCTGGTAATTTGGGGGATATCCGCTTCGCTGGCTGTCTCAATCCGTATCATTCCAATCTCCGTTACAGGCGTACCATATTTTTACTGCTTCTACTGCTTCCTTTACATCGTGCACACGCAATATGTTTGCGCCTTTGGTAAGGGCGATGGTGTTTAAGGCAGTGGTGCCGTTCAACGCATCCTCGGCAGTGCTACCCAGCAAGCCGTATATCATCCGCTTGCGCGAGATACCTGCCAGCACCGGCAACTGAAGCCTTTCGAATTGCTGCATGCAGCCCATCAGTTCGTAGCCCTGTTCCGCAGTTTTGGCAAAGCCGAAGCCAGGATCGAGGATGATATCGTGCAGGCCCAATTGCCTCAAATGGTATATTTTCTTCACGAAGTAATCGTACACTTCGGCAAAAACATCATCGTATTGGGCCTGCCGCACCATGGTTTGCGGCGTGCCTTTCATGTGCATCAATATATAAGGCACCTGGAGGCGGGCCACCGTGGCAAACATATCAGCATCCAGGCTGCCGCCCGATATATCGTTGATGATATGCGCGCCCGCTTTTACAGCCGCTTCGGCTATGCTTGCGCGGAAAGTATCGACGGACATAATAGCCTCCGGAAAATCTCTTGCAATGGCTTCAACAGCAGGCAATAACCTTTCTGTTTCTTCCTCAACCGAAATATCTACTGCCCCCGGGCGGGATGAGTATGCCCCCAAATCAAGGAACGTAGCGCCATCGGCCAGCATTTTTTTGGCCTGCTGCAGCACCGACGTGGTATCGGTCACCCTGCTGCCTGCAAAAAACGAATCGGGCGTGATGTTGATAATGCCCATCACTTTCGGAGTTGATAAGTCTATCAATTTGCCACCGGCGTTCAGGCTTAATTTTTTCTGAAAAAATGTATCTTTAGCCACTGGATTTGTTGGAAGGTTGAAATGTTTTAAAGTTGTAAAGTTAATCGACTTTGCCAGTACTCTCTGCGTTAAATACAAACATTTCAACCTTACAACATTCCAACTTTAAAACGTCTTGGCAAAATTTCAACTTTACAACACTCTTGAGCAACACCGCAACCGAATATAAAGCCGTTATTGACCTGTGCAAGGGCCTTTTTATGAAAAAGACCCGCGATTACGGCACCGCCTGGCGCATTTTAAGGCCTTCATCCATCACCGACCAGATATTCATCAAGGCGCAGCGCATCCGCACGCTCGAAGAAAAGAAGGTATCTAAAGTAGGCGACGATATCACCGGCGAATACATCGGCATTGTAAATTATTGCCTCATTGCCATGATGCAACTGGATAGTACCGACGAAACACCCTACGAATTATCGCCCGAACATGTAGAGCGATTATTCGATGAGAAAGCAAAAGAAACGGAGGAACTAATGTTTGCCAAGAACCACGATTACGGCGAGGCCTGGCGCGATATGCGCATCAGCAGCCTTACCGATCTGATACTGATGAAGATACTCCGCGTAAAGCAAATCGAAGATAACCAGGGCCAAACGCTGGCATCCGAGGGCGTAAAAGCCAACTACCAGGATATGCTGAATTACTCGGTTTTTGCACTGATAAAATTGGGAGCAGCATGAAAAACGGGTTGATATGGTTATGCCGGATAGCCGTAGGTTTGCTGTTCATCTTCTCCGGTCTGATAAAAGCCAACGACCCATTGGGCTTCTCCTATAAGCTGGAAGAATACTTCGAGGTGTTCCACCTTACATCATTAAACGGATTTGCGCTCAGCGCAGCCATCATCCTTTGCGCGCTGGAAATGCTGCTGGGTTTCGCACTACTGGTTGGCACTCGCGCCGTTACGGTTGTTTGGGGCTTGTTATTGCTTATCGTATTCTTCGGTTTTCTTACCTTTTACTCGGCCTACTTTAAGGTAGTACAAACCTGCGGTTGCTTTGGCGATGCCATCCCGCTTACGCCATGGCAATCGTTCAGCAAGGATATGGTTTTGCTGGCATTGGTGCTGGTGCTATTCTTAAACCGCAAAGCTATCCGCCCGATGGTAAACGCCAAAACCGGCGATAAGCTGCTGATTGGTGCCGCCATAATCTCAATAGGTTTTGGCTTATACACCTACAACTTCTTGCCGATAATAGACTTTTTGCCGTATAAAATAGGCGCGAATATTCTGGAAGAGATGCAAACGCCGCCAAACGCGCCTGCCGATGTTTACGAGATAATCTATCACCTCAAAAACAAAAAGACCGGCGAGACTAAGTTAATGACCGATAAAGAATACCTTAAAACTCCAGCCATCTGGAAAGATACCAACTGGGAAATAGGACCCAACCCCGAAAACAGGTTGATTAGTAAAGGCTTCGAACCAAAGATACGCGACCTAAACATGCAGGATGCTCAGGGAACTAACTACAACAAGGAATTGCTTTCCAACCCGTTTTATAGCCTCCTCATCGTAGCCGATAAGCTTGATGAGACCAACCTGGAGGCCATCGGCCGCATCAATGCACTGGCCGCCAACCTGCATCAAAACTATAATACGCGTACCATACTTCTCAGCTCAACCCCGCCGCAAAGCGCAGAAGCATTTGCCAAAAAGAACAGCCTGGTGAGCGAATTATTTTATGCCGATGGCGTTCCGTTGAAGAGCATGGTACGCGCCAACCCGGGTATTATCCTGTTAAAAAACGGCACAGTAATAAACAAATGGCATTACCACAACCTGCCCACCTACGAAAACCTGAACAAGGAATATTTTAGCAAGCAATGAACCGCGTATTTTTAATAGGATTTATGGGCTGCGGCAAAACCAGCTGGGGCAAAAAACTGGCAGCGGGTTTAGGTTATGCCTTTATAGATTTGGACCACGTATTGGAAGCCCAAGTAGGCTGCACCATTGCCGAATACTTTGCCAGTCATGGCGAAGAAGCCTTCCGTAAGCTGGAATCGGAAGTGCTAAAACAAACCGAGTACCCCGAAAACGTTATCGTATCTACAGGCGGCGGCCTCCCCTGCTTTTTCGATCATATGGATTGGATGAACAGCCACGGGCAAACGCTCTATATACAACTATCGCCGCGCGGACTGGCTTCGCGTTTGGAGAACGCCAAAACACCCCGCCCTGTACTGCAGGGCAAAAAAGGCGAAGAACTGGTAGCCTTTATCGAACACAAATTGGCCGAGCGCGAAAGCTTTTACTTGCAAGCCACGCACCACGTGGATGGTATAGATATGAGTGTAGAAAACCTGATCAAAACAGTCGGACTGGACGTGAAGTAAGGTTGTCTGAACTCGAATCTTAAGGAATTTATTGAATTGACAGAATTATGCTGGATTAATTACTAATTCTGCGCATTCCGAAAATTCCCTAAAATTCGAGTTCAGACAAAGTTCAGACCACAAAAAAGCCCCGCTCTTCTCAAAGCGGGGCCGAATATTAAAGGCATTTGCACATCTGTAATCTGCACATCTACTACGTGTCTATACGTGCGTATTTGGCGTTGCGTTCTATAAATTCACGGCGGGGGGCAACCTCATCACCCATCAGCATGCTGAAGGTATGGTCGCACTCGGCGGCGTTTTCTATGCTTACTTTTTTGAGGGTACGGTTAGCCGGGTTCATGGTGGTATCCCATAGCTGCTCGGCGTTCATCTCGCCCAAACCTTTATAACGTTGTACGTGTACGCTATCTTCTTTACCGGCACCTTTAAGGCGCTGGATGGCGGTATCACGCTGCTCGTCAGTCCAGCAGTATTCAAACTCCTTACCTTTTTTTACCTGGTAAAGCGGCGGCGAAGCAATGTATATGTAGCCGTACTCTATCAGCTCCTTCATATAACGGAAGAAGAAAGTCAGGATCAGCGTGGTAATGTGCGACCCATCCACGTCCGCATCCGTCATCACTACAATTTTATGGTAGCGCAGCTTGGCAATGTTCAATGCCTTAGCATCCTCGGGTGTACCAATGCTTACACCCAAGCCGGTGAACATATTCTTTATTTCCTCATTCTCGTAAATTTTGTGCTCCATGGCTTTCTCCACGTTCAGTATCTTACCACGCAATGGTAATATCGCCTGGAACTCGCGGTTACGGCCCTGTTTAGCGGTACCACCCGCCGAGTCGCCCTCTACCAGATATAGTTCGCACAATGCAGGGTCGTTATTGGCGCAATCGGATAATTTACCCGGCAAGCCAGATCCGCTCATTACGCTCTTGCGCTGTACCATTTCGCGCGCCTTACGGGCAGCGGCACGGGCAGTTGCAGCAAGGATAACCTTCTGCACAATCATCTTGGCTTCCCTTGGGTTTTCCTCGAGATAGTTGCCCAAAATTTCGCCTACGGCAACGTTAACGGCACCACTCACCTCGCTGTTACCCAACTTGGTTTTGGTTTGCCCCTCAAACTGAGGTTCCTGTACTTTTACCGAAATAACGGCGGTTAACCCCTCGCGGAAGTCATCACCTGTAATTTCGATTTTCATGTTTTTTAGCAATCCCGATTTGTCGGCATATGATTTCAACGTACGGGTAAGCCCCATCCTGAAGCCGGCCACGTGCGTACCACCCTCAATGGTATTGATGTTGTTTACATACGAGTGCACATTTTCGGTATAGGTATCGTTATACTGAAAAGCCAGTTCAACCGGGATGCCTTGTTTAATACCTTCCAGGTAAATAGGATCCGGGATGATGGCCACACGGGTTCCATCCAGGTATTTCACAAACTCCCTAAGGCCGCCTTGAGAGTAAAACTCTTCGCTTACAAAAGTCCCATCGTCGTTGGTCTCACGCTCGTCCGTAAGCGTTAAACGGATGCCTTTATTCAAGAAAGCCAGCTCGCGTAAACGGGTAGCTAAAGTGTCGAACTTATACTCGGTGGTCAGCGTGAATATTTCTGCATCCGGTTGGAAGGTTTGGGTGGTACCTGTCCTATCAGATACGCCGATTTCCTTAACCGGGAACAGCGGCTTACCACGTTCATACTCTTGCGTAAATATTTTGCCTTCGCGATAAACAACCGTTTTTACGTGTACCGATAATGCGTTAACGCAACTTACGCCCACACCGTGCAAACCGCCGGAAACCTTGTAGGTGTCCTTATCGAATTTACCGCCGGCGTGCAGCACGGTCATTACGATTTCCAGTGCCGATTTTTGCTCCTTGGTGTTGATACCCGTTGGGATACCGCGGCCATTATCAACAACTGTAATAGAATTGCCTTTGTGAATAGTAACGTTGATGGTATCGCAATACCCGGCAAGCGCCTCATCTATGGAGTTATCAACCACCTCGTAAACCAGGTGGTGAAGACCCTTAACACCCGTATCGCCTATGTACATCGAGGGCCTTTTGCGTACAGCCTCTAAACCTTCTAAAACCTGTATATTATCTGCTGAATAATTCGATTTATCCTCTTTTTCTTCGCTCATAATTTATCTAAAACAATAACCACTCCGGGTGGAGTTTTAACAAGCAAAAATACGAATTTTGCAGCACATATACACTATTCATAGTGTCCAAAAAGGTGCCCGCATTATGTTTTTTTTCAACATATCCCCCTCTTTACCTGCATATCAATGTCGTTTACATAAGCTGCTTAGAAGCCTCGCCTAAAGAAGTCTGCACATCTGTAATTTGCACGTCTGTAATCTGTACCTGCACATTTCCCCATCTGCCTATTTGCATATCCTGCATTAGGAAACTTGTTGCGAAAGTTTATCTTTGTCAAAATTTTTTTAGATAAACAGAATGAAAATCAAGGCTTCTATTGTTACGAAATCAGTTTTAGTTATTGCCATTGCCGCAGGATTAGCTGCTTGCAATCAAAATAAAACCGCTGATAAACCCGCTACTGCCCCCGCTTCTACAGTGACCGGAACCCCCGAAATTGTTTACATCAACCAGGATTCGTTGGTTAGCCAATACGAGTACATCAAAGACATGAACAAGCGCCTGGAAGAAAAAGGCAAAGCGGCCAATAACGAGGTACAATCGGTCGGACAGGCTTTCCAACGCCGGTATGCCGATTACCAGAAAAGCGCAGCAACTATGCCTGCCGATCAACGTGCCGCTATTGAGCAGCAATTGCAGAAAAAAAATCAGGAGTTTCAGCAATTGCAGCAAAACGCCAGTGCACAAGTGCAACAAGAGCAACTGACCGAAACCAACGCACTTTACGAGAAACTGGTAGCGTTTACCAAAACTTACGCTAAAGAAAAAGGCTATAAAATGGTGCTTACTTTCCAAAAAGGAAACACTACCGTTTTATTTGGTGACGAAAGCCTGGATGTAACCAAAGACGTTATCAAAAGGCTGAACGAAGCTTACGCTAAAGACAAGAAATAAGATGTGCAGATTTCGGATGTGTCCCGAATGTTCGGGATGCAGATGAAATGGAACAAATAATATAAAAACAAAACCCCGGCCATTGGTTGGGGTTTTTTGATTTATAGAGAACGCAAGAATATGAAACACGAGGAGTTTATGCAGATGGCTATCGACCTGTCGGAATACAACGTAAAGCAGGGATTGGGTGGCCCCTTTGGTGCAGTGGTGGTAAAGGATGGTATGGTGATAGCCCGCAGTGCCAATAAGGTGGTGCCCACTAACGACCCGACTGCCCATGCCGAGGTATCGGCCATACGCCTGGCCTGCCAGGAGCTGGGGACATTTAATTTAGAAGGCTGCGAAATATATACCAGCTGCGAGCCCTGCCCTATGTGCCTCGGTGCCATTTATTGGGCGCGAATCAGCAAAATATATTACGCCAATAGCAAAGCCGATGCAGCAGCCATAGGTTTTGACGACCATTTTATTTATGATGAACTGGATTTGCCGATGGAGAAACGCAGGATGCCCTTTGTGCAGTTGATGCGCAAAGAAGCCCAAAGTGCGTTTAAGCTTTGGGAGAGTATGGAGGGTAAGACGGAGTATTAGGACTTTTCTTCCTCAACGTCATTGCGAGGCACGAAGCAATCTCCCGATAAGCAGGTCGGATTTGCATAGCGGCTCTTCATGCGTAGAGATTGCTTCGTGCCTCGAAATGACGCGGGATAAATTAACTTATCAAGGATTTGATCAACTCTTCCAAATCCGTTAAATAAAGCATGTTCGGGCCATCGCTAAGGGCGTGGTCGGGATCTGGGTGAGTTTCGATGAAGTAGCCGCTTGCGCCGAAAGCACGGGCTGCGCGGGCCATATTGGGCACAAATTTGCGGTCGCCACCGGTTTTGCCGCCTGCGCCGCCTGGGCGTTGTACCGAGTGGGTGCAGTCCATACAAACGGGGTAACCAAAGGCCGTCATATCGGCAATGTTGCGGAAATCTACAACCAAATTATTATAGCCGAACGAGTTGCCGCGCTCGGTGAGGATAATCTGCTCGTTACCCGCCTCTTTCACTTTCTGCGCCGGGTAAAACATATCCTGCCCGGATAGAAACTGGGCTTTTTTAACGTTTACCACCTTGCCGGTTTGCGCGGCGGCTACCAGCAAATCTGTTTGGCGGCAAAGGAATGCCGGTATCTGCAATATATCTACCACCTGGGCCGCTATGGCTGCCTGGTAAGGTTCGTGTATATCGGTAGTAACCTCCAGCCCGAATTTCTCTTTCACGTTGTTCAGCATCTCTAGTCCTTTTTCTATACCTGGACCACGATAAGCGCTGATGCTGGTGCGGTTGGCTTTATCAAACGAGGATTTGAATACCACGGTAACGGGGTATTTAGCTTTTATCTCTGCCACCTTATCGGCAACGGTGTAAAGCAGTTCCTGGTTTTCCATAACGCAGGGGCCAACAATAAAAAAGGGCTTTTCGGTAATATTTTTATATAGTGCCATTGTTCTCTATTTTTTTTCGTGCATGCTCAAGGTCCTCCGGGGTATCTATCCCTTTTTCGAAACCTGCAACTTCTATCATTTTAATTTTATAACCATTTTCCAGCGCGCGCAGCTGCTCCAGTTTTTCTGATCCTTCTAAAAAAGACGGCGGCAATTGGATAAACTTAGCCAAAAACTCCGCCCGGTAAGCGTACACACCCATATGTTTTTTGTACAGCGAGGCGTCGGCTTCTTCTAAAACCTTATCGCGCGAGTACGGTATCCTGAACCTCGAAAAATACAGCGCGTAGCCATTAACATCCGTCACCACTTTTACCAGGTTGGGGTTATGTAGTTCGTCCAACGTTTCTACAGGGGCGCAAACGCTGGCCATTTGGGCATCGCTTTGCTGCAGGGCGGCGATCAGCCGGTCTATAATATCGGCATCGAAGAATGGCTCATCACCCTGTACATTCACCACGATATCGCAGGGGATGCGCTGCACAACCTCGGCAATACGGTCGGTACCGCTGGGGTGTTCTTCTTTGGTCATGATTACGTTTGGCGTAAACTGTTTGCACAGGTTAAACACCAACTGGCTATCGGCGGCTATCCAAACTTCCTGGTGCAACTTGGCCTTGATGCAGGCCTCGTACACACGTTGTATCACGGGTTTGCCGCCCAAATCCAGCAGTACCTTATCGGGCAGGCGGGTTGATTTCAGGCGGGCGGGTATTACGATTATCGCTTTCATATCGCCTTATGCCTGGTTGAATATTTGGTAAACGCCGGTTATTTTGCCTTCGTTATTTTGCACCAACAGGGTTGTTATTTTACGTTCCAGCATAATGGCTTCGGCATCATAGACTAGCGTATCCGCCCCCACAGTAATAGGGTTCGGGTTCATGATATCCGACACGGGCAATTGGTTTATATCGGCATGCTTTAACAAACCACGGCGCAGGTCGCCATCTGTTATTACACCGATAACTTTTTCGGCAGAGCCTAATACCACCATGCCAAGCTTCCCTTCCGACATGCGGATGATCAGCTGGGTAAAATTGGCATCGGGCTCCAAAAACGGCAGGGCATCGGTACGCATCAGGTCCTTCACCCTCACTAAAAGCTTCCTGCCCAAGCGGCCGCCGGGGTGGAAACGCGCAAAATCATCGGGACTAAAATCCCTTGCGGTCATCAGCGCAACGGCCAAAGCATCGCCCATTACCAGGGTTGCGGTGGTTGATGATGTGGGTGCCAGTTCCAGCGGACAGGCCTCTTGCTTGATCCCCACATTTAAGTGGTAAGTGGCGTTTTTTGCCAGCGTAGAATTTGGGTTGCCGGTAATAGCTATGGATAAATTCTTGTGCCATTTCAAAAAAGGCACAAGCTTCAGTACTTCTTCTGTTTCGCCGGAGTAGGACAGGATGAGGATAATATCATGTTCGCCTACCATGCCCAAATCGCCATGGAAGGCCTCGGCAGGGTGCATAAAAAAGCTTTGGGTGCCGGTGCTGGTAAGCGTAGCGGAGATCTTTTTGCCGATATGCCCGCTCTTGCCCATGCCGCAAACCACCAGTTTGCCTTTACTTCGCAGGATAGCTTCCACCGCTTGCGAAAACTGTTCATCAATCATCGATGCTACGTGCTGCAGCGACTCAATTTCGATATCAAATACTTTTTGGGCGATACTCTTCATTAGCTAAAAAGCGCGGGTATAATTTCGTGCAATAATACTCAAAAAACAAACATCAGCAGTGCAGTAAGCCGGCGCATGTCAATCAAGTGTTCCACTATACGTGTTGAACGCCCTATTTTTTCATCTATTTAATTACCAGCACTTTACTAAATTAAGCGGAACACTTTGGAACACCCCTATTCTTTATATAAAATCCATAACACACTTACCACCAACCGCTTAAATAAAATAGCAAAAAATGGTTAAAGCGCAATGAAACACTTACACTTCATCATAATCATAACCTCGCATCCACAATACCCCGCGGCAAAACCGATTTGGTATCATATATCACACTCGTTTCGCCATTAATTATTACCGAGTAATCCAGGGCCAAAAACTCATTGTGTGCTACGGCTAAAATAATAGCATCGTATTTTTTATCGATGGACGCAGTTAGTTCTATCTGGTACTCCTGCTGCACCTTCTCTGCATCGGCCCATGGATCGTACACATCTACGTTCAGTCCAAAGGCTTTCAGTTCGGTATAAATATCAACCACCTTGCTATTGCGCACATCGGCACAGTTTTCTTTAAAAGTGATGCCCAGCACCAGCGCGTTGATGTTGCCTATATCGTGCCCCTTTGCAACAAGCAGTTTAATTACTTTACCGGCGACAAAACTGCCCATCTCGTCGTTTACGCGGCGGCCGGAGAGGATCACCTGCGGCTGGTAGCCCAATGCTTCGGCCTTATGCGCCAGATAGTATGGGTCTACCCCTATGCAATGCCCACCAACCAGGCCGGGTTTGTACCTCAAAAAATTCCATTTGGTACCTGCGGCATCCAGCACGTCATTGGTGTCGATGCCCATCCTGTCGAATATCAACGCCAGTTCGTTCACGAACGAGATATTCACGTCGCGCTGGGCGTTCTCAATCGCTTTGGAGGCCTCTGCCACCTTTATGCTCGGCGCCTTATGCGTGCCTGCTGTAATGATGGAGGCGTACAAGGCATCTACCCTATCGGCAACTTCGGGCGTGGAGCCGCTGGTTACTTTCCTAATTTTGGCCAGCGTATTTACCTTATCGCCGGGGTTGATGCGCTCCGGCGAGTAGCCCACAAAGAAGCCCTCGTTATATTTTAAGCCCGAGGCTTGCTCCAGTACCGGTACGCAATCCTCCTCGGTACAGCCGGGGTACACGGTAGATTCGTATATGATTAAATCGCCGTTTTTCATCAATTTTCCGAGCATTTCGGAAGCTTTTAACAGCGGACCGAGATCGGGTGCTTTAAACTGATCTATTGGCGTTGGTACGGTGACGATGTAGGTATTGCAGCTACGCAATTCTTCGGTATCAGATGAGAACTTTAAGCCTGCATCGGCGGAATGTTTAAGCACCTGTTGCAGGTCGTCGATGTTCGCTTCGTGGGTGCGGTCGGTGCCCAGGCTAAGTTCAAGTATGCGCTGCTGGTCGATGTCGAAACCTAATACGTTATATTTCTTGGCGAATTCTATGGCCAATGGTAAGCCCACGTAGCCTAAACCTATTATGGCAATTTTATGTTCCTTGCCCGGGTAGCTTTCTTTCATGTAGGTGATTTAACGCATCCCGGCGCATTTTGTGCGCGGGAGTGGTATAAAAAGCGAAAATAAGGATTATTTGTGTTTGCCCTTGTGGTTAATTTTACCGCAAAGCACGCAAAGAAAAAACGCAAAGGGCACAAAGATTTAAATGGCGATTAATTCACGCAAAAGCGCTAAGCCGCAAAGAAATTAATTTAGTTGATAGCTGATAAAACTATTGTCGCAATTGCCAGTAACGGACTATAACAAATCTTTGTGATTCTTTGCGCTAATCAGCAAGTAAATCTTTGCGTTCTTTGCGGTTAAATAAACCACATGCTCTACTCTTCCTCCGGCTCTCGAAAAAGTTAAATGATGCCTGCGCCTGCTAATTCGAAATGATTCCCGAATGAGGCAATCAATGCTACCGGCGTTTATTTTCCGCTTCATGTAACATGACAGGGCACGCCTAAGTCATAGCAGCGTTCATTTTCAAACTATGGCATTAGAAATTAAGGGGCTTACCAAGCAATATAACGCAACTAAAACCGGGTTATCAGATTATTCCATCACTATTGATAAGGGCATATTAGGTTTACTTGGCCCTAATGGCGCCGGTAAATCAACCTTGATGAAGATAATTGCCACCATTAGCCAGCCTACCAGCGGCACTATATTTTTAGATGGGGTAGATATTGTGAGCAACCCCAACTTCATCCGTAAAGTATTGGGCTACCTGCCTCAGGATTTTGGCGTTTACCCCAATTTAAATGCCTATGAATTTTTAGAATATATTGCAGCCATGAAAGGCGTGGGCGGCAAGGATCTGCGCCGGCGCATTGATATGCTGCTGGAAGGTGTTAACCTGACAGCCGATGCCAAAAAGCCTATCGGCACCTACTCCGGCGGCATGAAACAACGCGTTGGCATTGCGCAGGCCCTCCTTAACGACCCTAAGGTGCTCATATTTGACGAGCCCACGGTAGGCCTCGATCCGGAAGAGCGGGTTAGATTCAGGCAACTCATCAGCGAGATGGCTGATGATTGTATCATTATCCTTTCATCGCACATCGTATCAGACATTGAAACTATTGCCGATGAAGTAGCCATTATGCAAAGCGGCAAACTTATTACCAAAGGTTACCAGCACGATATTATTGAACAGGCCAGGGGACGAATATTTGAAGTGCTTTTAGAGAGTAGCGAAGTAGCAGCATTTAAAACAAAGTACAAGGTTATTGATACCAGCCGCCAAAAAGACCGTACCAGGGTACGATACATTAGCACCGATCAGAATAACGTTGCTGCATCCAGGCCTGTGGACGCAGGTTTAGAAGATGCCTACTTATTGTTAACGCAACATAACGCTTAAGCCGATGCAATACATTTACAGCATTGTAAAGGCCGATTACCTGCAGCGTACCCGCAGCTATGCCTTTTTACTTACACTGGCTATTACCATTTATGTGGCTTACCTGTTTGTGCCGCCCGTAAGCGCTTCGTACACAACTTTGAGCGCTGTTGGGTTCAAAAGTGTTTATAACGCCGCATGGGTTGGTTATATATCAGCCACCATGACCGCTGTAATGCTATCATTTTACGGTTTCCTGCTGGTAAATAACAGCATTAAAAGAGATATCGATACCGAAGTAGGTTTAATTATTGCTGCCACGCCTATTTCTAATTTCAGCTACCTGCTGGCCAAACAACTGAGCAACTTTGTTGTGCTTTGTACCATTGCCGTTTGCACATTTGCGGTAAGCATACTCATGTTCTTCGCGCGCGGGGCCGGGTATCCGCTTGTTCTGGCTCACTTTATACTACCGTATTTGCTTTTTGTATTGCCGGCCATGTTCCTGGTAGCTGCATTAGCGGTAGTGGCCGAAGTGTTTTTAGGGAAGCGCAGCATACTGCAATTTATCATATACTTCTTCCTTTGCGGGGCTGCGCTTTCTTCTCTTAATACCAAAAGCGCAGAGCCTCCCAGCGGCTTTTTGGATCCTTTTGGTTTAAGCCTGGTTACAGGCAGTATTAAAAGCGAGATAAACACCCGGTTCCATCAGCATATAGAACAAGTATCATTCGGATTTATATTTAGCAAGCGCCGACCCTTTCAGTTAATCACCTGGAACGGCATCAACTGGACCGCTCTATTTATTTTTAGCCGCTTGCTGTGGATGAGTTTTGCGGTAGCACTGGTTTACCTTTCCTCCTTCTTTTTTCACCGGTTTGATTTTAAGAAAGCAGCCGGCAAAAAGAAAAAGCGGGCAGCGGTAATGCCGGATGATGAAGGATTCGCCGTTATTCCGGCTGGTATAAGCAGTGCTTTGTTGCCACCGGTAGTTTTTAATTACAGCATAGTGCCCTTTATCAAAACCGAGTTGTTATTGCTCATAAGGCAAGGAAACAAATGGTTATGGTTGCCTAGTATAGGCCTAAGCCTAAGTATGCTTTTTGCGCCATTACCTATAGCGTCTTTGTACCTGCTCCCGGCTTTGTGGTTTTTACAGGTAACCCGCTGGTCGGAATTGGTGACGAAGGAAAAGACCAACCGGCTTCATTATTTCACTTACGCATCTTACAAGCCCTTACAACGAATGTTACCCGCTCAAATAATAGCCGGTTTCTTGTTAGCTATGGCACTGGCGTTCCCACTGGTGTTGCGATACGTTATAGTGATGGATGGCATATCAATCATCAACACGATCATTGGGGCCTTATTTGTGGTGTCGCTGGCCGTGTGCACGGGTATTTTGAGTGGCGGCAAAAAATTGTTCGAGGTTATCTTTTTCCTGCTCACCTATACCCTTGTGAATAGCTTGGCATTGGCCGACTACATGGGCAGTTTACCGCAGCACCACACCCTGGCTTTCACCGGCATTCTTTCAGCCATTATTTTGGCCTTATTGCTGATTAGCTTTTCGGCGAGGAAGTACCAGGCAGGGCATTTGTAAGGTACTTATCCCTCTTTCCCCTCCTCCGGCTTCTCGAAAAGATCATCCTTCAGTTCGTCCGTTTCGCGGCGGTCGCGTTTGGTGGGGCGGCCGGTACCATCTCACTTGCAAGGCTGTTACTGGTGCCTCGCCGGGTTCGTGCTTAAGTATATCAAGCCACCAAATGCGCCTAACTTTACCTAAAAAGATTTGGTCATCAGCCCTCCAAAACCGCACGCCTTATCGTTCGGTTTTGTTACAATAAAAATCACACCCACCCAGGCAATATATTAATTTACAGTAATTTATAACTTTGGAACAGCAATTGACGTTTTTGACTTACTTGAATCCATACATATTCCATATAAACCTGTACGACCTACTGTTCCTCGGAACAATTTTTACCGGGCTTACTTTTGCCCTGCAATTATTGTTTGCCAACAGGCCGGGGCGAAACGCAAACCTTTTCGCCGGCCTGGCCTTGCTCATTGTCGTTATGCATTTGGTTTGGGTGCTATGTATAGATATCGGTTTAAGCACCTACTTCCGCCAATGGAGCCGGCTTCCGCTAAACTATTTGTCGGCCCTCGGCCCCATGATCTATTTTTGGGTACGCAAAATGACCTCGCCTGGGTACAAATCCGGGCAGAAGGATTTATTGCATTTGAGCCCCTTACTGCTGCAAGTCGGCATTTGGGCATTGGCGGTGAAAGAAAGCATAGCAACAGGCGCAGCCACCTATGATACCCGCATCTTTGGGCTGTTGAATCCGGCCTTGCAGTTACTGATATTTTTTTCGGTTATCATATATCTATACTGCGCTCATAGGCTTATAAAAACCTACTATCAACAACTAAAATTTAACGGGGGCGATCGGTACCGCAACAAGCTACGGTGGCTGCATCGCTTGATAAGGGGCTTCGGCATCATATGGTTGCTATGGGTACCTTACGCCATTGCTTCCTTTTATCATCGCAGCCCCCTTGCCGTGCATGCTTACTACATCTTAAACCTGCTATTGGCAATAATGATGATCCGGATAGCCGTTGCCGCATTTTTAAAACCGGAAATTGTGGTATCTGCCCAGGCAGCCCAGGTAGCAAAACCAACCATCCCGGCAGATTTGAAGCAAAAAGGCATCCGGCTAAAAAATGCCATGGAAGCCAGGGGGCTTTACCGGGACGCCGATTTAAGTTTAAGTTCGCTCGCCGTGTCGCTGGATATAAATGCGCACGATCTGTCCCGAACCATCAACGTAGCCCTCAAAAAGAATTTCAATGATTTCGTTAATGAATATCGCATTATAGAGGTTACCCGTAAAATGCAGGACCCGGCTCACGACCACCTAACGCTGCTGGGCATAGCGTTCGAGTCGGGGTTTAATTCAAAAACTACCTTTAACCGCACATTTAAACAAATGACCGGTAAAAGCCCTGCGGAATACAAATCTGAACTGAAAAAAGAGCGACCATATTATAATTCGGAGCGACACCCGGCAGCTGCGAGGGTAATTTCGTATCGTAAAACCACGCCAATGTGGGCAAACGAGAAATTAAACCGCAGTTATATGTTCAAAAATTATTTCAAGATCGCCTGGCGCAACGTCATGCGCAATAAAAGCTATGCTACAATCAATGTTACCGGCCTGGCTATAGGTATCGCAGCATGCCTGCTCATTTTCCTGATAGTGCAATTCGAAACAAGTTTCGATAACTTCCATGCTAATAAAGACAACATATACCGCGTGCTTACAGTAAACAGCGGCCCTGATGGAACAAACGCCAACGCCGGGACGCCAATGCCGTTAACCGAGGGCTTGAAGCTAGACTTCCCGCAAATAAAGCAGGTGTCGAACATCATGCTGAACGACGGTGCACATTATTCTGCTGGAGGGAGCGATGGGAGCGCTGTAAAGAAATTCAAGGAGGATGTTTCTTATTATGCCGACCCTGCATTCTTCGGGATATTTGATTTTAAGTGGCTTGCCGGAGATAAAAACACTGCTTTAGCAGAGCCGAATACGATAGTGCTATCCCGTGATGAAGCCGACAAGTTCTTTGGCGATTGGCACACAGCGATGGGGAAAATAGTGCGGCACGATAACAAACGCGATCTTAAAGTGACCGGCATCATTGAGAATACGCCGGCAAATACCGACTTCCCGATGAAAGTGGCCGTATCATGGTTGACGCTTATTGGGAAAGGAGGCGATTTTACCAACAATGCAAAAGACTGGATAAGCACCTTCAGCGACAAGAATTGCTATATTATTTTACCGGCAGGCACGGATGTGAAACGGTTTAACACCAACCTTGCAGCATTCGCAAAAAAGCATGTACCCCCGCCCTACAACAAAAACCAGGTCTTTCAATTACAGGCACTGAAAGATATGCATTATAACACCGCGGTAGGTGTTTACGGCCGTCACCCCTTTGGTAAGGAGCTCATCAATGTAATCAGTTTGATTGGCTTGTTCCTGCTGATTATCGCCTGCGTTAATTTTATCAACCTGGCCACCGCACAGGCCGTAAACCGATCGAAAGAGGTTGGCATCCGCAAGGTTTTGGGCAGCAACCGCTACCAATTGCTGCTGCAATTCATCAGCGAGACATTGATCATAACGTTATTTGCCGTTATATTTGCTTCCATAATTTCATGGCTTACGTTGCCTTTGTTGAATAACCTGCTGGAAATACAGCTGAGCGGCGGTTTCCTGGCAGACCCATTAGTGATCTCATTTTTAGCCACTGTACTTACTGGGGTTACCTTACTGGCGGGTTTTTACCCGGCCCTCGTACTATCCGGGTTTAACCCAATCGAGGCTTTAAAAAACAAAATCAAAGCCGGAAGCTCGAGCGGGATATCCCTGCGTAGGGTATTGGTGGTAACACAATTCTGTATAGCGCAGTTCCTGGTTATCGGTACCCTGGTATTGATATACCAGATGAATTACTTTAAAAACAAATCGCTCGGGTTTAATAAAGATGCAGTGATTACTGTGCCTGTCCCGGCAGACAGCATTAGCCGGACAAGGATAAATGCGCTGAAAGATGAGCTTCTACAGCAACCGGGGATAAAAGATATAAGCGTTAGCTTATACGGCCCGGCTGACAACGGCGGTTGGTTTAGCGACTTTAGGGTTGACAATGCAGCGAAGCCTGTCGATTTTAACGCGAGCCTGAAATGGGCCGACCCGGAATATTTCAAATTATACGGTATGCAATTTGTAGCAGGGGGGCCATACGCTAAAACGGATACTATATCAGGGTATGTTGTTAATGAAACTTTAATACATAAACTGGGCATTACCGACCCCAGACAAGCTATCGGCAAATACATTATGTTATGGGACGACCAGAAAAAGAAGGCGCAGATAACAGGTGTGGTGAAGGATTTCCATTCGGAATCGTTGCGATATGCCATCCCGCCTGTATTGATGGCTCCATGGAAAATCTATTATCAAAAGTTAAATATCAAAGTGCAACCCACTAATTTAAGCCAAACGCTGGCGAGCGTGGCAGGTTTATGGAACAAAACCTACCCGGAGGGCGTATATGAATACCAATTCCTGGATAAAACGGTTGCTGATTTTTATAAAAACGAGGACCAACTATCCACACTCTATAAAGTATTTGCCGGTATAGCCATATTTATATCCTGCCTTGGCTTGTACGGCCTGGTATCATTTATGGCTTTACAGCGTATTAAGGAAGTGGGCATACGTAAAACGCTGGGCGCATCTGTGGGGAACATCGTTTACTTGTTTTCGAAGGAATTTACAGTGCTTATTGTAGTTGCATTTGTGATATCAGCTCCCCTGGGTTACTATTTCATGGATCAATGGCTGCAGGATTTTACTTATAAGATTACCATCGGTCCCGAAATATTTATCGTAGCGATACTTACATCTGTAGCAATAGCCTGGGCAAGCGTAGGATACAAGGCGATAAAAGCATCACTGGCTGATCCTACAAAGAGCTTGAGGAGCGAATAATTTTGTTGGCGGGAACATTTTGAGATAATAAGATTTGGCAACTTTTTGAAAGTTGTCAAATCTTAAGGGGGTTTATTAGCACTTAGTTCTCTTTCGTTTCCTCCTCCGGCTTCTCGAAAAAATTATCCTTCAGGTCGTCGGTTTCGCGGCGGTCGCGTTTGGTGGGGCGGCCGGTACCCCGGTCGCGTTTCAGCACCGGCGCATGGAACATCGATTTGAAGGCTGTAGTTTGTTCTACCGGGGTAATATCCTGGTAGTAATCCACGGCTTTTTTGGCATCTACCCGGTTCTCTAATAAACCGGCTACTAATATCACTTTACGGTCGGGGCCTTTAGATATCTGGTAGGTTTCGCCGGTCTTCACCTCGTGCGATGGTTTGATATTGGTCCCGTTCAGCTTTACTCGGCCCGCCTTGCAGGCATCAGAAGCCAGCGTACGTGTTTTAAACATGCGGATAGCCCACAGGTATTTATCAATTCTCAGTTTTTCCTTTTCGGGCATAATACATCAATTCTTACTCCGGCGAATATTCAGAGATGATGAAATGATTAAACAATACATTTTTGCTGGTATGTTCATTTAAATACAAACAGTATAACGTAACCTTATCCCCGTTTTTTAGATCCTTTTGAAATTCGTCTATCAATTTTTTTTGAATAGGCATCCAAATTTCCTCGTTGCCTACCTTGATGAGTACGGCAGAGTCGAACAGATCTTCTGCTGTAGCATTGATGCTTAATGTTTTAAAAACTCTATTTACAGAATTCATGCTGTCGGCACTAACCGGCTGCACCTTCCCCATAAAAACACCTGTAAACCTGTATTTATCTTTCCGGACATAATACGGTGCTATATTGGGATGATGCTCGACGCTATCAGCGTACTGGCGCTCTTGTTTCAAAACTGATGTAATATCCGTTGCGGGGTAATTAGTGTTCCATTGTGCCCAGTGTTCGGCAGCTGTTTGTGCGTTTGCTGCCAGGGTAAAGCATACTAATATTATCGCTAAGCACCATTTCTTCATGTTGATATTCATATAATAGTTTCTTCGATGTTGTTATCGCACAGTATTGAACGAAATAATCTCAAACAAATCTGCCCAACAAATCCATCCGTCAAAAATACTCATCAATTCTTAGTATTTCTTTTTCGGGCATAATAATTTGCTAAGTACTAATATTCCTCTTTCCCGGGTATGAACTCGGAGATGAGGAAGTTGTTGAACAATTTATTTTTAATGGTATGTTCATTCAGGAACGCGCAGTATAACGTTAATCTGCCGCCTTTTGCAACCTCTTTGCGCAATTGCGGCAATAAATGTTTCTGTATAGGCATCCATATTTGCTGTAGGCCTACTTTCATCAATACTACCGAATCTACAAGGGTTGCTACCTGATTAGGATCTCTCTGGTTAAGGGTAAAAACCCGTTGCATCGACTGCATCGCTTCCACATCAACCGGTTGCGCTTTCCCTAAAAAGGTTGCTTTAAAACGATAACTTGCCATCCTGACGTAATAAGGCGCTATTTTCGGATTTTTTTCCACGCTTGCCGCGTATTGTCGCTCTACTTTCAAAAGAGCGGCTATATCTTGCTTTGGATAGTTCTTATTCCAGGTTTTCCAGATATCTTCATCGGTTTGCGCATTTGCAAAGTATGTTAGGCAGGTAAATATGATTGAAAAGTATAATTTCATTTATTAAGATGATAGAGAGGCTGTATCAAAATAAAACCCAAGATTGAACAACAAAATAAAAACTGGCCGAAACACTTCCTTGTGACCTTTGTGCAAAAATCTTAGCGCCCTTTGTGTTTAATTTTACCACAAAGATTCACAAAGGGAGGAACACAAAGAGCACAAAGCTGATTTTATTCGAATAATTTTCTAAATAACCTTATGATACAGCCTTAGAAGCCTGGCAAGTACAATTATCTCAAACAAATCTCCCCAAAAATCCTTTAATTTGGCAAAATTTATTTCGTTACTAAATGATCGATCTTAAAAAAATGATTGAAGATGCCTGGGAAGACAGGAACCTTCTGAATTACAGCGAATATACCAATGCCATTGAAACCGTTATCGAACGCCTGGATAAAGGGGAGATACGCGTTGCTGAACCTATTGGCAACCGCTGGCATACTAACGACTGGATAAAGAAAGCCGTTATTCTATACTTCCCTACCCGGGAGATGAAAGAAATTAAAACAGGCCCATTCGTTTTCCACGACAAAATGGCCCTGAAGACTAACTATAAAGAACTTGGCGTGCGCGTAGTGCCGCATGGTATCGCCCGTTACGGTGCGTACCTGGCCAAAGGCGTTATCATGATGCCATCGTACGTAAACATTGGCGCATATGTAGATGAAGGCACCATGGTTGATACCTGGGCAACCGTAGGTTCGTGTGCGCAGATAGGCAAGCATGTGCACCTGAGCGGTGGCGTAGGCATAGGCGGCGTGCTGGAGCCTGTGCAGGCTGCTCCGGTTATCATCGAAGACAACTGTTTCCTGGGTTCGCGCGCAATCGTAGTAGAAGGCGTGCATGTAGAGCGCGAAGCGGTTTTAGGCGCTAACGTAGTTTTGACTGCATCTACCAAAATCATCGACGTTACCGGCCGCGAGCCGATTGAATATAAAGGCCGCGTGCCCGCCCGCTCGGTAGTAATACCAGGCACTTATGCCAAAAAATTCCCAGCCGGCGAATACAATGTGCCTTGCGCATTGATTATCGGCACCCGTAAAGAATCTACCGACAAAAAGACATCATTGAATGATGCTTTGCGGGAGAATAATGTAGCGGTGTAATTAGATTTGAGATGTGAGATATGAGATTTGAGACCGAAATTGTGTTAAACAGAAGTGAGGTGGGAGATATGCAGAAGCTATCTCATATCTCACATCTCACATCTCACATCTAAATGAGAATTGGATACGATGCCAAACGTGCTTTTTTGAACAACACCGGCCTCGGCAATTTTAGCCGCTGGCTCATCAAAACCACGGCACAGCACTATCCTAATAATACCTACCTGCTTTACACGCCAAAACTTAAACCCAATAAATGGCGCAATTTTTTCGATAGCTTCCCCAACATTAAAATCATCACCCCTGCTGGCAAGTACCTCACTGCTTTGTGGCGCAGTAAAGGCGTGGTAAGCGATTTAAAAAAAGACGGGGTGGACATTTACCATGGCCTCAGTTACGAGCTTCCGATGGGCATCCGCAATACAGGCATCAAAACCGTGGTTACTATACACGATCTTATCTTCCTGCGTTTCCCGCAATATTATGGCTGGATCAACCGCTTCATCTACACCGCCAAAACCAAACGCGCCTGCAAAACGGCGGATAAAGTAGTGGCGATAAGCGAGCGGACTAAAGAGGACCTGGTAGAACTATTGCACATCGACCCCAAAAAAATAGAAGTGATTTATCAGGGCTGCGCGCCGGAGTTCAGCGTAAAGCAGCCCGAAGCGCAAATAATCCTCGCGAAGCAGAAATACAGCCTGCCAAACGAATTCATTCTGAACGTTGGCACCATTGAGGAGCGCAAGAACCTGATGCTGCTGGCAAAAGCATTGCCCCATTTAAAAACAAATATACCGGTAGTGGTGGTTGGCAAACCAACGGCTTATCTGGATGAAGTGAAAGCATTCCTCACAGCAAATAATTTAGCGGAGCGGATGCTTTTCAGGCACGATGTTAGCTTCGACGATTTGCCTGCGGCTTACCAATCGGCGAGCTTGTTTGTTTACCCTTCGCGGTACGAGGGCTTCGGCATACCGGTTTTAGAGGCATTGGTGTCCGCTGTTCCCGTAATTGCTGCTACAGGCTCCTGTCTGGAGGAAGCAGGGGGGCCATGCAGTCGTTACGTTAGTCCCGATGATGAAAAGGAGCTGGCGGAGCAAATCGACGAGGTATTATCCAACGATGAATCGCGACAGCAGATGATAAGCGAAGGCCTCCATTATGCACAACGCTTTCAAGACCGTACCTTAGCGGCGCAAATGATGAATATATACCAAACACTACACGCCCATGCTTAAGGACGAAGTAAACAAGGCATTGCAGGTGCTGCAGGATGGCGGCATCATCCTTTACCCTACCGATACCATCTGGGGAATCGGCTGCGATGCTACTAACACCGAGGCTGTAAAAAAAATCTTCGCCCTTAAACAGCGCGAAGAAAGCAAAAGCATGATTATTTTGGTAGATACCGATAACAAGCTGCAAAGTTATATCAGCGAGGTGCCCGAGATTGCTTACCAACTGATAGAATTTGCCGAGAACCCGCTTACGCTGGTGATGCCCGGCGCAAAAAACCTCTCCCCGGCCCTTATTGCCGAAGACGGCAGCGTGGGCATACGGGTAACAAACCACCCTTTTTGCCAGCAACTGATACAGCGGCTGCGCAAACCCATCGTATCCACATCGGCCAATATCAGCGGGCAGCCTTCGCCGGAATACTTCGGCAAGATTAGTCCTGATGTTATCAACGGCGTTGATTACGTGGTAGATATCGACCAACATAGCATGGAGAAAAAAGCTCCATCCACCATCATGAGGTTGGCCCCTAACGGCAGTTTTGAATTTATTCGCCGTTAATTTTAATATGATTAAATTTGTGGCGTTTGCCTAAAAGGCTGTATCAAAACAAAAAGCCTGATTGAACAACAAATAAAAATTTGGCCTGTGCATTTCTTTGTAAACTTTGTGGTGAAAATTTTACCGCAAAGAACGCAAAGGAAGATACGCAAAGAGGCACAAAGCTTTGCTATGGGTATAAATTACTTATTAAGTTACGTTTGTAAAACGTACAGGCATTTTGGGTTATGTTTATCTGATGGCCTGTTTACAAAGCTTTGTGGTCTCTGCGCTAATGAAGCTGCAAATCTTTGCGCGCTTTGCGGTAAAAAAACCGCAAGTAACACAAAGCCAATTTATATTGATTGTTTTTGAAAAAGGCCTATCATGTGGCCTTTGTATTTTTATGAAACAACACCTGCAACATCCGGTATTTAGTGTTATCTCCAGCATTGCTGCGGCGCATGATGTGCAGGCCTTCGCCATTGGCGGGTACGTGCGCGATATTTTCCTCAACCGCCCCTCAAAAGATATCGATATTGTTGTGATAGGCAACGGCATCGCCTTTGCCGAGGCGGTTGCCGCTCAGCTCAACGTAAAGGTATCGGTGTTCAAGAATTTCGGCACGGCTATGCTGCGCTACCAGGATGTGGAGGTAGAATTCGTGGGAGCACGCAAAGAAAGCTACCGCTCCGAATCGCGCAAGCCCATCGTAGAGAACGGCACCTTAGAAGACGACCAGAAACGCCGCGATTTTACCATCAACGCGCTGGCCATAACTTTAAACAAAGAGGAGTATGGCGTATTGGTAGATCCCTTTGGCGGCATAGCCGATATGGAACGGAAGCTCATCCGCACCCCGCTAAACCCGGTAGAAACTTTTTCAGACGACCCGCTTCGCATGATGCGCGCCATCCGCTTTGCATCGCAACTGAATTTCCGGATTGATGAAGAGGCCATCGCCGCTATCAAAAGCAACCTGCACCGTATCAAAATTGTATCGCAGGAACGGATTACCGACGAACTGAATAAGATTATCCTCTCGGCAAAGCCGTCCATTGGCTTCAATTATTTGTTCGATACGGGCCTGCTGCATATCATTTTCCCGCAGATGACCGCGCTTTACGGTGTGGAGATCATCAACGGCAAAGGCCATAAAGATAATTTTTACCACACCCTGCAGGTGCTGGATAATATCTGTGAAACCACTGATGACCTTTGGCTGCGCTGGGCGGCTATATTGCACGATATTGCCAAGCCGCCAACCAAGCGCTTCGAACCGGCCCACGGGTGGACTTTCCACGGGCACGAGGACAAAGGCGCGCGCATGGTGCCCAAGATATTCGCACAGCTGAAGCTGCCGCTGAACGAGAAGATGAAATTTGTGCAGAAACTGGTGCAGCTGCATTTGAGGCCAATTGTATTGTCGCAATCTATCGTTACCGATTCGGCTGTAAGGCGGTTGTTGTTCGAAGCCGGGGAAGACATAGAGGCCCTGATGCTGTTGTGTAAAGCAGACGTAACTACCAAAAACGAGTACAAGGTTAAAAAGTATCGTAACAATTTCGAGCTGGTTTTGCAGAAATTGAAGGATGTGGAGGAGCGTGATAATATCCGAAACTGGCAGCCGCCGGTAACGGGACTGGATATTATGCAGCTTTTTGGCATAAAAGAGGGTCGCGAAGTGGGTATTATCAAAAATAAGATACGCGAAGCCATACTTGAGGGCGAAATACCCAACAATCGCGAGGCTGCATTGAATTTTACTATAGAAAAAGGCGCCGAAATTGGCTTGAAAGTTGTGGAAAGCACAAATTGATTTAAAACTTATTATTTTTGACAAAAATTACTACAAATGGCATTATACAGGTTCAGGGTTACTTTTGAGGATTACGATGATGTAAGCAGGGATATTGACGTTAAATCGAACCAAACGTTTGAGGATTTGCACCGCGCTATACACCAGAGTACCGGATACAATGCCGAGTATCCTTCGTCGTTCTACATCAGCAACGATCAATGGATGAAGGGCGAAGAGATAACCTACCTGCCCAACCAAAAAAGGATAGACCGCAAGATACCGCTGATGGACAAGATAAAGCTGAGCAGCTATATCGACGATCCGCACCAGAAATTCTATTACACCTTCAATTTCGACCGCCCCTTCGATTTCCACGTGGAATTGAAGCAGATTATATTGAATGACACGCCCGGCGCTACTTATCCCTTAGTAGTACGCAGCGTTGGCGAAGCGCCAAAACAGTTTGGCAATGCATTCAATTCTGCTGCGGCCGCTACTGCAGCAACTGCGCCTGATGAGGATCTGGATTTCCTGAACGAGATGTTGTACAACCCGGAAGATGCTGAAGATTTTTCTGAAGTAACTGATACCGGTATTGACGACCCCGAAGAAGAAAAGAAAGAAGATGACGAGGAAGAAGACGTATTCGGCTTCGGCGATGACGACGGCTTCGACGACGACGACAAGCCGGGCCGTAGCGACGATTACTAGTATTATTGAATATCGAATGATGAATTTTGAACCCCGAATTTCGAAGTGCAAAATTCATCATTCCTACCCCTTCGAAATTCATTATTCGGCGTTCGGTGTTCGATATTTCCTCAACTAAATCATGAGCACCACCTCTCCCACCCTCATCGTAATTGCCGGGCCTACAGCATCGGGCAAAACTGCGGCGGCTATCCAATTGGCGCAGCATTTTAATACGGCTGTGGTATCTGCCGATTCGAGGCAGTTTTTCAGGGAGATGTCCATCGGTACAGCCAAGCCCACTGCAGAGGAGCTTGCCGCTGCCCCTCATTATTTTATCAACTCACATTCTATTACAGAAAGTTTTTCCGTTGGCGATTTCGAGCGCGAGGGGCTGGCGTTATTGGAGCAACTTTTTCAGCAGCACCCCGTTGTTATACTTGCAGGAGGCTCAGGCCTGTACATCAAGGCCATTTGCGAGGGCTTCGACGATTTGCCGGTTGCCGATACCGCCATACGCGACAGGCTGAACAACGAGCTGGCCGAAAAGGGCATCGAAGTACTACAGGAGCGGCTAAAACTGGCAGACCCGGTGTATTACAACGAGGTCGACATCAGCAACCCACAGCGCATCATACGGGCCCTAGAGGTTTACGAAAGTTCGGGCCGGCCGTTCTCATCTTATCGCACAGCAAAAATCAATAAACGCACCTTTAACATCATCAAACTTGGGCTGGATTGGCCGAGGGAAGTTTTGTACGACCGCATCAACCGTCGCGTAGATTTGATGGTGGCCGATGGTTTGGTGGATGAAGTGAAATCGCTGCTGCCATACCGGCACCTGAATGCGTTGAATACTGTTGGCTACAGCGAGATATTCGATTACCTCGACGGGAATACCGATTTGCCCGATGCGATTGCGCAAATAAAACAAAACACCCGCCGCTTTGCCAAAAGGCAAATGACCTGGTTCAGGAAAGATAAAGAGATTGTTTGGGTGGACGCCCAAGAAGAAAATCTAACAGAGACAATGTTAAAGACTATCGCCGAGAAGCTTTAATCATAAAAAAAACCACGTCATGCTGAATTTATTTCAGCACCCCATTGGACAGGTAGCCAACTTGCAAAGCCGCTAAGCATCGTGGCAACTTTTATGATGGGGTGTTGAAACAAGTTCAACATGACGATTGGTTAGCTATTAGTCCAGCAAGCTCTGCAAATAAGCCCCGTAGCCGCTTTTGATGTATTTCTGTACTAATACTTTCAATTGCTCATCATCAATAAAGCCCATCAGGTAGGCAACCTCTTCAATGCATCCTATCTTGCGCGACTGGCGTTTTTCTATCACGCGGACAAACTCCGTAGCATCGCTCAATGAATCGAAGGTACCGGTATCCAGCCAGGCGGTGCCGCGGTCCATTACGCCAACTTTTAGGTTACCTTGCTCCAGGTAAACACGGTTTACATCGGTAATTTCGTATTCGCCGCGCGGCGATAGTTTTATGTTCTTGGCTATCTCTACCACGCTGTTATCATAAAAATACAAGCCCGGCACGGCGTATTTGGATTTTGGTTTTACCGGTTTTTCTTCGATAGACACCGCGCGGAATTCAGAATCGAATTCCACAACGCCATAGCGTTCAGGGTCGGCAACCGGGTAGGCAAATACGGCCGCGCCTTCCACATCATTAAAACTTTGTATCAGCCTGCTGAAACCCGATCCATAGAATATATTATCGCCCAATACCAGGGCAACTTTATCTATCCCAATAAAATCTGCACCTATCACAAAAGCCTGCGCAAGGCCGTTTGGCGTTTCTTGTATGGCGTACTGGAATTTGCAGCCCAACTCTTCGCCTGTGCCCAATAAACGCACAAACCCGGGGTTATCTTCGGCGGTAGTAATGATGAGTATCTCGCTGATTCCGGCCAGCATCAACACCGATAGCGGATAGTAAATCATCGGCTTATCATAAATAGGCATCAGTTGCTTACTTATGGCCTTGGTAATGGGATAGAGCCTGGTGCCCGATCCGCCTGCTAAAATGATACCCTTCATGTGATGATGTGTTTAGTTTTGTTGTTTTATTTTGCTTATACAAACTTTCAGGCTATCTCTCCAATATGGAATTTCGATGCCAAATGTTCTCTTTATTTTGGTTTTATCCATTACCGAATACGGTGGCCTGGTGGCCTTTGTAGGGTAATCGCTGGTGGGGATAGGTATAACTTTTACATCCGTTCCAGAAATATCGAATATCGCTTTAGAAAAATCATACCAGGAAGCGATGCCTTCGTTGCTGTAATGATAAATGCCGTAAGCCGTGCTGCCCGATTGTATGATAGTGATGATGCAATCCGCTAAATCTACACCGTAGGTGGGCGTACCAGCCTGGTCGGCAATGATTTTCAGCTCGGGGCGTTCGGAGCCCAGCCTTAGCATGGTTTTAACGTAATTATTAGCAAATTCCGAATACAACCAGGCCGTGCGTACAATAAAGTATTCATTTACAAGCGCCGGTATCACCTTCTCTCCATCCAGCTTAGTTTGGCCGTAAACGCTGATGGGCAGCGTTTCATCCTCCTCGTTAAGCGGCGAAGATAAATCGCCTTTGAATACAAAATCGGTGGAAACCTGTACCAGGGTGGTGCCGTGCATGCCGCACAATTTGGCTATGTTTTCAACGCCTGTCTTGTTTATCTTTTCGGCAAGTTCTGTTTCGTCTTCTGCCTTATCCACCGCAGTGTAAGCTGCACAATTTACGGCGTAAGCGGGTTTATATTTAGCGAACAGTTTACCTAAGCCCTCTACATCTAAAATATTTGCTTCGGTTTCATCCGGAAAAATAAAAAAATCGAGGTTTTTATCTGCTGCAAGCTTTTTGAAACATTGCCCTAACTGGCCCGAAGCGCCGAAGATGATGGTTTTACTCATTTGTATCAGTTTCTGTTAACGGTGTGCTAACACTTTTGGGAATTATATTGTTCTATCGTTCTACGTGTTTTATTAAAAAATCCTGGTACGCAAGGCGGATGCCGTCTTCCAGCTTGGTAGAATACTTCCAGCCTTTTTCGGCCAGTTTGGTAACGTCCATCAGTTTGCGTGGTGTACCATCGGGTTTGCTCGTGTCAAAATCGATATTACCCTCGTAGCCAACTACCTTTTTTATCAGCAGCGCTAAGTCCTTAATGCTTATTTCGGTACCGCTGCCAATGTTTACCAGGCCTGGTTCGTCGTAATTCTGCATCAGGTAGTAACAAGCTTCGGCCAAATCATCGGCAAATAAAAACTCGCGAAGCGGCGAGCCTGTACCCCAAATAGTAACCGTGGGCAAACCCTGTTCCTTAGCCTCATGGAACCTGCGTATCATGGCCGGCAGTACGTGCGAGTTCTGCGGGTGATAGTTATCGTTATAGCCATACATGTTGGTAGGCATTACCGATATAAAGTTGCAGCCATATTGCGCACGGTAAGCATCGCACATTTTTATGCCGGCTATTTTGGCTATTGCATATGGCTCGTTGGTCGGCTCTAGCGTACCGGTAAGCAGGTAATCCTCTTTCAAAGGCTGGGGGGCCAGTTTTGGATAGATGCAACTCGAACCCAGGAACATCAGCTTTTTTACGCCGTTTAAGTAAGCGTTATGGATGACATTGTTTTGTATCTGCAGATTCTCGTACAAAAAATCGGCACGGTAGGTGTTATTTGCCACAATACCGCCAACTTTTGCAGCCGCCAAAAACACGTAATCGGGTTTGGCCTCGGCAAAAAAAGCGGTGACCTGTTGCTGGTCGCGCAGGTCAACCTCGCCAGAACCACGTAAGATAAAATTAGTAAATCCCTCTGCTTCCAGCTTGCGAAGAATGGCAGAACCCACCATCCCACGATGCCCGGCAATATATATCTTTGAATCTTTTTCCATTAATTAGTCGATAGTCGATGGACCATAGTCCATAGTTAGAAACAATGCCCGTTCGACCATGGACTATTGACCATGGGCTATGGACTTAAAAACTACGCCTGCCCTATCGGCCCACCAAATGTGATGGGGAAAGCGCCGCCTGTAGGGTCGTTGCCTATTTTGATGCGGCCGTTTACAGCCTCGTATTTCTCTACATTGTCTTCCAGCGCGGTAAGTAGCCTTTTGGCGTGCTCGGGCGTTAATATAATGCGCGATTTTACTTTGGCCTTGGGGATGCCCGGCATCACGCGAATAAAATCGAGCACGAACTCTGAACTGGAGTGAGTAATGATGGCAAGGTTAGCATAAACACCTTCGGCAATCTCTTCAGACAGCTCGATGTTTATCTGGGTTTCGTTTTGTTCTTCCATGGTACCAAAAATAGCAAAGCCTGCTGTTTTCACGGCAGGCTTTGCAAAAGTATTTGAAAAAAAATCTGATTAAGCTTCTACTTCTTCAGTTTTTGAAGCCATCAGGCGATCGAATTCTTCCTGAGAACCTACACGGATATTTTCGTATTCGCGCAAGCCTGTACCGGATGGAATTAAGTGACCAACGATAACGTTTTCTTTCAGGCCAAGCATGTTGTCTTTTTTACCTGCAATGGCTGCTTCGTTCAGTACCTTGGTGGTTTCCTGGAACGATGCTGCTGAGATGAACGATTTGGTACCCAACGATGCCCTGGTGATACCTTGCAGCATCGGGCTCGAAGTTGCAGCAATTGCATCCCTTACCTCAACTAATCTCGCATCCTTACGTTTCAGGATAGAGTTTTCGTCGCGTAGTTTCCTTAAAGATACAATTTGACCTACTTTTAAGTTAGTTGAATCACCGGCTTCGGTAACAACCTTCTTGTCGAACATCTCGTCGTTCTCTATCATGAAATCCCAGCTGTCAACAGCTTCTCTTTCAAGGAAACGGGTATCGCCTGCATCTTCAATAGCAACTTTCTGCATCATCTGGTGAACGATAACCTCAAAGTGCTTATCGTTTATCTTCACACCCTGTAAGCGGTAAACCTCTTGTATACCGTTAACCAGGTACTCCTGCACGGCCGCAGGGCCTTTAATTGCAAGGATATCTGCCGGAGAGATAGAACCATCAGACAATGGCATACCTGCTTTAACAAAGTCGTTATCCTGTACAAGGATGTGTTTAGACAATGGCACCAGATATTTTTTCACCTGGCCATCTTTACTTTCGATGGTGATTTCGCGGTTACCACGTTTCACGCCACCTAAAGTTACCACACCGTCAATCTCGGTTACTACCGCAGGGTTTGATGGGTTACGTGCTTCGAACAGCTCGGTTACACGTGGCAAACCACCTGTAATATCTCGCGTTTTACCGGTTGAACGAGGAATCTTAGCAATAACTTGTCCGGTTTGTAGTTTCTCACCTTCTTCAACAGAAATGTGGGCACCTACCGGGATGTTGTATCCTTTAATGATGTTACCTTTTGTATCGGCTATCTGGATAACAGGGTTTTTTGTTTTATCCCTTGTATCGATAATAACCTTCTCGCGGTGACCGGTTTGCTCATCGCTTTCTTCGCGGAAGGTGATGCCTTCTAATACTGCTTCGAAAGTGGTGATACCCGCAAACTCTGATATGATAACCGCATTGTACGGATCCCATGAACAGATACGGTCGCCTTTGGCAATCTTGGCACCATCTTTCACATACAGGTATGAACCGTATGGGATGTTGTTGGTAACGATAACCTTGTTGGTACCCGGCTCGATGATGCGGAACTCGCCCGAACGGCCCAATACTACATCAACGTTTTCTTCGTCGGTTTTGTAAGTAACGGTACGTACGTTTTCGAATTCGATCACACCTTCGAACTTCGCGTTGATTTGCGATTCTGCCGCGATGTTTGATGCGGTACCACCCACGTGGAATGTACGCAGCGTTAACTGTGTACCCGGCTCACCTATCGACTGTGCTGCAATTACGCCCACTGCCTCGCCTTTTTGCACGCGTTTACCGCTTGCAAGGTTACGGCCGTAGCATAAAGTACAAACACCTCTGCGGCTTTCGCAAGTCAATACCGAACGAATTTCGATACCCTCCAACGGTGAGTTCTCTATTTTCTTGGCTATTTCTTCGGTAATATCATGGCCTGCAGAAACGATAAGATCGTTGGTGATAGGGTCATGCACATCATGAAGCGTTGTACGGCCCAAAATACGATCGTATAAAGGCTCAACGATATCCTCGTTATCTTTTAATGCGGTTGTGTAGATACCTCTTAAAGTACCGCAATCAACCATACCAACGATCATATCCTGTGCAACATCATGCAACCTACGGGTTAAGTAACCAGCATCCGCTGTTTTCAACGCCGTATCCGCCAAACCTTTACGGGCACCGTGGGTAGAGATAAAGTACTCTAATACCGACAGGCCTTCTTTAAAGTTAGACAAGATCGGGTTTTCGATAATCTCACCACCCGAACCTGATTTTTGAGGTTTCGCCATCAAACCACGCATACCTGCAAGCTGACGGATCTGCTCTTTAGAACCACGCGCACCAGAGTCAAGCATCATGTAAACAGAGTTGAAACCCTGGTTATCGTTGCTCAGGATGTTCATCACATTCGCAGTTAAGCGATTGTTGATACGTGTCCAGATATCGATGATTTGGTTGTAACGCTCGTTGTTGGTAATGAAACCCATGTTATAGTTACCCATAACATCTTCTACTTCTTTAGAAGCCTGGGCAATCAATGTAACCTTTTCTTCAGGAATGTTAATATCCTTCAGGTTAAATGATAAACCACCCTGGAATGCCATCTTAAAGCCTAATTCTTTGATATCATCAAGGAATTGTGCTGCGCGGGCCATACCGGTCATCTTAACAACCTCGCCAATAATATCACGAAGTGATTTCTTGGTTAGCAGTTCGTTAATGTAGCCAACTTCTTCGGGCACATGCTGGTTAAATAACACGCGGCCTACAGTAGTTTCAATTATTTTAGAAACGATGATACCATCGCGTTCTTTAATCCTTCCCTTAACCTTGATAAAGGCGTGCAGGTCTATCTTCCTTTCGTTGTAAGCGATAATTACCTCTTCGGCAGAATAGAAAGTTAAGCCTTGTCCTTTTACAACGCGTCCTTCATCTGTTTTACGGCCTTTGGTTATGTAGTACAAACCAAGCACCATGTCCTGAGAAGGTACTGTAATTGGCGTACCGTTGGCAGGGTTTAAGATGTTGTGCGATGCAAGCATCAATACCTGGGCTTCCAAAATTGCTGCGTTACCTAGTGGTACGTGCACAGCCATCTGGTCACCGTCAAAATCCGCGTTGAAGGCGGTACAGGTAAGCGGGTGCAATTGTATAGCCTTGCCCTCAACCAGTTTAGGTTGGAACGCCTGGATACCCAACCTGTGCAACGTAGGCGCACGGTTTAGTAATACAGGATGGCCTTTTAATACGTTTTCCAAAATATCCCAAACTAATGGGTCTTTACGGTCAACTATTTTCTTCGCAGATTTTACCGTTTTAACCACACCACGCTCAATCATCTTACGGATGATAAATGGTTTGAATAATTCGGCAGCCATATCTTTTGGCAAACCGCACTCGTGCAGCTTTAAGTTAGGGCCTACAACAATTACCGAACGCGCCGAGTAATCCACACGTTTACCCAATAAGTTCTGGCGGAAACGGCCTTGCTTACCTTTCAGGATATCCGAAAGTGATTTCAATGCACGGTTACCTTCAGTTTTTACTGCGTTTACTTTACGTGAGTTATCGAACAACGAATCCACAGCTTCCTGTAGCATACGTTTTTCGTTACGTAAAATTACTTCCGGTGCTTTTATCTCGATCAAACGTTTTAAACGGTTGTTACGGATAATTACGCGGCGGTAAAGGTCGTTCAAATCCGAAGTTGCGAAACGGCCACCTTCCAGTGGTACCAATGGGCGCAGCTCTGGCGGTATAACCGGAACGATTTTTACGATCATCCACTCAGGGTTGTTTTCAATCCTGGTTTTTGCATCGCGGAAAGCCTCAACCACCTGCAAACGTTTCAAAGCTTCGTTTTTACGTTGCTGCGAAGTTTCGTTTGCTGCCTGGTGGCGCAGGTTATATGATAACTGGTCAAGATCAAGGCGTTTAAGCAAATCTTCTAATGCTTCGGCACCCATCTTGGCCACAAATTTCTGTGGATCTTTGTCGTCCAGGTATTGGTTTTCCTTTGGCAGGGTATCCAATATATCCAGGTATTCTTCTTCTGTCAGGAAATCCATGCGGGATATACCATCAGATTCTTTGATACCCGGCTGTATAACTACATAACGTTCGTAGTAAATGATTAAATCAAGGCGTTTGGTTGGTAAGCCCAGCAGGTAGCCAATTTTGTTTGGCAACGAGCGGAAGTACCAGATATGCGCAACAGGCACCACCAGGTTGATGTGGCCCATACGCTCGCGGCGTACCTTCTTTTCGGTTACTTCAACACCGCAACGGTCGCAAACGATACCTTTGTAACGGATACGTTTGTATTTACCGCAATGGCATTCGTAATCTTTTACCGGACCGAATATACGCTCGCAGAACAAACCATCGCGCTCAGGCTTGTAAGTCCTGTAGTTGATGGTTTCCGGTTTTAAAACTTCACCGCTCGAACGCTCCAGAATAGATTCCGGGGAAGCTAAGCTGATCGTAATTGTGGTGAAATTACTTTTGATTTTATTATCCTTTTTGTAAGACATAGTCTCCTTTGTTTTTAATGTTGTTGAAGAGTTGGAACGTTGCAAAGTTGAAATGTTGTAAGGTTGGAATGCTTGGGGTTAACCTTTCAACATTCAAACCTTACAACTTTACAACAATCTTATTCCAACGTGATATCCAAACCTAAACCTCTTAATTCATGAACCAATACGTTGAATGATTCCGGAACTGATGGTGTTGGCAGGTTTTCACCTTTAACAATAGCTTCGTATGTTTTGGCACGGCCGATAACATCATCCGATTTAACGGTCAATATCTCCTGCAGGATGTTAGATGCACCGAATGCTTCGAGTGCCCAAACCTCCATCTCACCAAAACGCTGACCACCAAACTGTGCTTTACCACCCAATGGTTGTTGTGTGATAAGAGAGTACGGCCCGATAGAACGTGCGTGCATCTTATCATCAACCATGTGACCCAGTTTAAGCATGTAGATGATACCTACGGTAGTTTGCTGATCGAAACGGTCGCCGGTTAAGCCATTGTACAGGTAAGTACGGCCAGATTCTGGCAAGCCTGCTTTCGCAACCCACTCTTCTACTTCGTGGTGGCTGGCACCATCGAATATAGGGGTAGCGAATTTAACGCCCAGCTCTTTACCTGCCCAACCTAATACGGTTTCGTAGATCTGGCCCAGGTTCATACGCGAAGGTACGCCCAGTGGGTTCAGTACGATATCAACCGGTGTGCCATCTTCCAAGAACGGCATATCCTCGTCACGTACGATACGTGCAACGATACCCTTGTTACCGTGGCGACCCGCCATTTTATCGCCCACTTTAAGCTTACGCTTCTTGGCAATGTAAACCTTAGCCATCTGTACAATGCCCGATGGCAGCTCGTCGCCCACGCTGATCGCGAATTTATCGCGGCGATATGCGCCAAGCTCTTCGTTTACCTTGATGTTGTAGTTGTGGAGCAAAGTTTTTATCTGCTCGTTCTTATCATCATCAGTGGTCCACTTAGTTGGGTTTATGTTCTCGTAGTGCAGTTCGGTAAGTATCTTCTGGGTGAATTTAACGCCCTTGGCTACATACAGCTCTTTGTAAACGTTGTAAACGCCTTGCGAAGTTTTACCGTTAACAATCTCGAACAACTTGTCTATCAAAGTATTCTTAAGCTCTTTTACGGCTTTATCGTGTTTAACGTCAAGCTTTTCAATCTGTGCTTTTTCTTCGGCCTTGGTGGTCTTTTTAGCACGGCTGAACAGTTTGGTATCGATAACCACACCGGCAATTGATGGCGGTGTTTTTAACGATGCATCCTTAACGTCGCCTGCTTTATCACCAAATATGGCGCGAAGCAATTTTTCTTCCGGTGATGGGTCCGATTCGCCTTTAGGGGTAATCTTACCAATCAGGATGTCGCCTTCTTTAACCTCGGCGCCAACGCGGATGATACCGTCTTCGTCCAGATCCTTGGTAGCTTCTTCAGAAACGTTAGGGATATCCGGTGTCAACTCTTCTTCACCACGTTTGGTATCGCGTACTTCAAGCTCAAACTCTTCAACGTGCAACGATGTAAAGATATCCTGAGAAACAACGCGCTCAGATATTACAATCGCATCCTCAAAGTTGTAACCCTGCCAAGGCATGAAAGCCACTTTAAGGTTACGGCCCAATGCAAGCTCGCCATTTTGTGTAGCGTAGCCCTCGCAAAGCACTTCGCCTTTTGTAACCCTTTGGCCTTTCTTAACGATTGGTTTAAGGTTGATGGTGGTGCTTTGGTTGGTCTTTTTGAACTTGGTTAAGATATAGCTCTTCGTATCGCCTTCGAAAGAGATCAAACGATCCATTTCGTCGCGGTCGTATTTAATTTTTATTTCGTTAGCATCAACATACTCTACCACGCCATCGCCTTCGGCGTTGATGAGGGTACGAGAGTCTTTTGCCACACGGCCTTCCAAACCTGTACCTACTATCGGCGCTTCGGGGCGCAACAATGGTACAGCCTGGCGTTGCATGTTCGAACCCATCAGGGCACGGTTAGCATCATCATGCTCCAGGAACGGGATCAGCGATGCCGCGATAGAAGTGATCTGGTTTGGCGCAATGTCCATCAAATCCAACCTTTCCGGCTCGATAATAGGGAAGTCACCTTCGAAACGTGCTTTTACTTTTGGTAAGGCAAATACACCTTTGTCATCGTAATGCGCGTTGGCCTGGCCAATAGTTTTACCGTCTTCATCTTCTGCAGACAAGTAGATAACCGGCTCGTTAACCTGTACTTTACCTTCAACCACACGTTTGTACGGGGTTTCAATAAAGCCTAAGTTGTTGATTTTGGCATGCACGCAAAGCGATGAAATCAAACCGATGTTCGGGCCTTCCGGAGTTTCGATGGTACACAACCTACCGTAGTGGGTGTAGTGTACGTCACGAACTTCGAAACCGGCGCGCTCACGTGACAGACCGCCGGGCCCAAGGGCTGACAGACGACGCTTGTGCGTGATCTCTGCCAGTGGGTTGGTTTGGTCCATAAACTGCGATAACTGGTTTGTTCCGAAGAACGAGTTGATTACCGATGAAAGAGTACGTGCGTTGATCAGGTCGGTTGGTGTGAACACCTCGTTATCACGAATGTTCATACGCTCACGTATAGTACGTGCCATACGTGCCAAACCAACACCAAACTGTGCATAAAGCTGCTCGCCAACAGTACGAACACGACGGTTGCTCAAGTGATCAATATCATCCACCTCGGCTTTCGAGTTGATTAATTTGATCAGGTATTTAACAATCGCGATGATATCCTGCTTGGTTAAAACCTTAGTTTCATCAGAGGTGTTCAGCTTTAATTTACGGTTGATGCGGTAACGGCCCACATCGCCCAGGTCATATCTTTTATCAGAGAAGAACAAGCGATCGATGATACCACGTGCAGTTTCCTCATCAGGTGGTTCGGCGTTACGCAACTGGCGATAGATGTGCTCCACCGCTTCTTTCTCCGAGTTCGAAGTATCTTTTTGTAAGGTATTGTATATAATAGTATAGTCACCGCTGGTGGCAGCATCTTCCTTGTTCAGGATGATGGTCTTAACACCGGCATCGATGATCATATCAATATGGTCGTCTTCCAAAACGGTTTCGCGCTCAAGGATGATCTCGTTACGGTCGATAGATACCACTTCACCGGTATCCTCATCCACGAAATCTTCTACCCATTTTTTAAGCACCCTTGCGGCAAGCTTACGGCCAATGAATTTCTTCAAGCCGCTTTTGCTTACTTTTACCTCGTCGGCCAGTTCAAACAATTCTAATATATCTTTATCAGAATCGTAACCGATGGCGCGAAGCAGCGTAGTAACCGGGAATTTCTTTTTACGGTCAATGTAGGCATACATCACGTTGTTAACGTCTGTAGCAAACTCAATCCACGATCCTTTGAAAGGGATAACACGGGCCGAGTATAATTTTGTACCGTTGGTGTGGCGGCTTTGGCCGAAGAACACACCTGGTGAACGGTGCAATTGCGATACAATTACACGCTCAGCGCCATTGATAACGAAGGTACCTTTAGGTGTCATATAAGGGATGGTACCCAAATAAACATCCTGTACAATCGTTTCAAAATCTTCGTGCTCGGCATCGTTACATGACAAGCGAAGTTTTGCTTTTAATGGCACACTGTAAGTTAAACCGCGCTCAATACACTCGCGTATATCGTAACGTGGCGGGTCAATAAAGTAATCAAGAAACTCCAAAACGAAGATGTTCCTTGAATCTGATATTGGAAAGTTTTCGGCAAATACTTTAAACAACCCTTCTTTGTAGCGGTTGTCTGACGTGGTTTCCAATTGAAAAAATTCCTGGAAAGACTGTAACTGCACATCCAGGAAATCGGGGTAATCAAGTACCTTTCTGCTGGTTGCAAAGTTTACTCTTTGGTTATTATTGTTTGCCAAGGTATTATAATTTTAGTTTATAAACACTTTAGGTGTGAGATACTAGACCTGCCTGCCGGCAGGCAGGTATGAGATTTGAGACCACCTTGTCTATTGACGATGTTTGACGACGTTAGGATAAAAATCTAACGTCTCATATCTCACATCTCAAATCCCTTTAAACAGCAATAGACCCCGTCCAAAATGGACGGAGTCTGATGCTATTTTGTGTGGGCTAAATTATTTAACCTCAACTACAGCTCCGGCTTCCTCTAATTGTTTTTTCAGAGATTCAGCTTCTTCTTTAGTTACGCCGGTTTTTACCTCTTTAGGTGCGCCGTCAACTAAGTCTTTAGCTTCTTTCAAGCCAAGGCCTGTAAGGTCTTTTACTAATTTAACAACTGCTAATTTAGCGCCACCTGCTTCTTTCAGGATAACGTCAAACGCAGTTTGTACTGCTTCAGCAGCAGGAGCATCATCGCCACCTGCAGGAGCAGCAGCAACTGCAACAGCAGCAGCAGCAGGCTCAATGCCATACTCATCTTTCAAGATCTGAGCTAATTCGTTTACTTCTTTTACTGTTAAGTTTACCAACTGTTCAGCAAACGCTTTTAAATCCGCCATTTTATTTTAATTTTTTACTTTAATGCTTTTTGTTTATTTCGAACTTTTAATGAGGCGTTCGTTAACCTCTTTCTTGTAATGTTTTCACTAAGCCTGCAATAGTATTTCCGCCTGATTGTAATGCAGAAATAACGTTTTTGGCTGGTGATTGCAGTAAGCCTACTATCTCGCCTATCAGTTGTTCCTTTGATTTTAGTTTGGTCAAAGTATCTAACTGGTTATCGCCAACAAATATTGCTGAATCGATGTACGCTGCTTTAAGGATTGGTTTCTCGCCTTTTTTCCTCAATTGTTTGATCAGCTTTGCCGGGGCAGTTGCCGATTTTGAGAAAAAGATTGATGATGAACCTTTCAACACATCGTATATCGGGCTAAAATCGCCACCGGCAGCTTCCATCGCTTTTTTAATCAAGCTGTTTTTTGCTACCTTCATGGTGATATCTGCCTCGAAGCATTGGCGACGGATATTGTTAACTTTTGCAACTGTAAGATCAGACGTATCAGTAATATAGAAATTACCATACTCTTTCATCTGCTCGCTTAGAGCAACGACAAGGTCGTATTTTTCTTCTTTATTCATGATTAAATTCCCGTTACTGATTTAGTTTCAACTGTTATACCCGGCGACATTGTTGAAGAGATGTGAATGCTCTTAAAATATGTTCCTTTTGCTGCTGATGGTTTTAATTTAGAGATGGTTTGCAATACTTCTAATGCATTCTCGTAAATTTTATCGGCAGGGAAAGACGCTTTTCCTATCGAGGTATGGATGATACCGGTTTTATCAACCTTGAAATCGATCTTACCAGCTTTTACCTCGGTTACAGCTTTACCAACTTCTGGTGTTACTGTACCCGATTTAGGGTTAGGCATTAAGTTACGCGGACCGAGGATACGACCCAAACGACCAACTTTAGCCATAACGCTAGGCATAGTTATGATAATATCAACATCAGTCCATCCGCCTTCGATCTTGGCAATATATTCATCCAAACCTACGTAATCTGCACCTGCGTCTTTAGCTTCTTGTTCCTTATCAGGAGTACAAAGAACTAATACACGTACAGTTTTACCGGTTCCATGAGGTAAGGTTGCAATACCACGCACCATTTGATTGGCTTTACGCGGATCTACGCCTAAACGCACATCGATATCAACAGATGAATCAAACTTGGTTAAGGTTAATTCCTTTACCAAAGCTGATGCTGCTTCTAATGAGTACGATTTGTTCGCCTCAATTTTGGATAGTGCCGCTTTTTGATTTTTTGTTAATCTAGCCACTGTCTTAAACTGATTTGTATTAATTAATAATTTTGACCTTAGATTTGAGATGTTAAATAGGAGCTTTGAAACCCTTACCCTGCTTCCCCAATCCTTAGATCATTTAGTTCCAGGGAGCCGTACCTGATACGGTGATTCCCATACTGCGGGCAGTACCTGCCACCATTTTCATGGCTGATTCTACTGTAAATGCATTCAAGTCAACCATTTTATCCTTGGCGATAGTTTCAACCTGTTCCCAATTTACATTGGCAACTTTTTTACGGTTGGGCTCTGCCGAACCACTCTTTAAGCCTGTTGCTTCTAAAAGCTGTATAGCTACCGGAGGGGTTTTGATGATAAATTCGAAAGACTTGTCGACATAAACAGTAATAAGCACCGGTAACACTTTCCCAGCTTTATCCTGGGTACGTGCGTTGAACTGCTTGCAAAACTCCATAATGTTCACACCTTTTGCACCCAATGCTGGGCCAATTGGTGGAGATGGGTTTGCAGCGCCGCCCTTTACCTGAAGCTTTACCATCGCACCGACTTCTTTTGCCATTTTACTTTGATTTAATTATAACTCAATGTTAGTAAGTGGAAGCTAAGTAACATTTAAGACGTTTGTAGATTTGAGATGTTAGATATGAGACTTGAGACTCATACCAGGTTATTCAAACCTTTATATTTTATGATTATTGTTTAGGTTGATCAATTTGACTTGGCGATGTTTCTCACATCTCAAATCTCACATCTCCTATCTAAACTATTCTTTCTCTACCTGCATGTAATTCAATTCAAGCGGCGTACGGCGCCCGAATATCTTTACCATTACTTTCAGTTTCTTCTTTTCCTCGTTCACTTCTTCTATCACACCGCTGAAACCGTTGAAAGGGCCGTCCATTACCTTTACGTTTTCGCCAACGTAATATGGCACGTTCATGGTTTCGCCCTGTGCGGTCATCTCGTCAACCTTGCCTAAAATGCGGTTAACTTCGGCCTGGCGAAGTGGGATAGCGTTACCTGCCTTATCACCAAGGAAACCAATTACGCTGTTAATGTTTTTGATGATGTGTTCCAACTCGCCATCAAGCGCGGCCTCCATCAATACGTATCCCGGGAAATAGTTGCGTTCTTTAGCAATCTTCTTCCCATCGCGCATTTGGTAATATTTCTCGGTAGGGATCAGTACCTGCGGTATAAGATGAGTTATGCCTAAGCGGTTTACTTCGGCATCGATATATTGCTTTACCTTTTTTTCTTTACCGCTGATAGCCCTAACTACGTACCACTTTAATTGATCGCTCATCTATAATATATAATTTAGGCTACTGATGTATAGAATGTTTTTAGCAGGTACCCAATAATTTGGTCCATACCAAAAATAACCATGGCTATGATAATAGCGGCAACCAATACCAGTACGGCACTGTTTTGCAACTCCCTCCAGGTTGGCCAGGTTACTTTCTCGGTCAACTCGATGTATGATTCTTTTATATACTCAGCTACGCCAGCCATATTTATTGATACTTAAAGCACGGGAACAAGGATTCGAACCCTGATCAAAGGTTTTGGAGACCTCTATTCTACCGTTGAACTATTCCCGTGTATTATTAAACCTCTTGTTTAGGGAGATTTGTTATGTTACTTATATTGTGAATAAAGTACCGAAGCGAAAGCTCCGGTACTTTACACAAAAATTAACCGTTTTGCTACCCATTTAAGGGTAAGAAATTATTTTAAAATTTCAGTTACCTGGCCGGCACCTACTGTTCTGCCACCTTCACGGATAGCGAAACGTAAGCCTTTTTCCATTGCGATTGCGTTGATCAGCTTTACAGTGATGGTAACGTTATCGCCAGGCATAACCATTTCTACACCTTCTGCCAGGCTGATTTCGCCTGTAACGTCTGTTGTGCGGAAATAGAACTGAGGACGGTATTTGTTGAAGAAAGGCGTGTGACGGCCACCTTCAGCTTTTGATAATACGTAAACTTCTGCTTTGAAATCTGTGTGTGGTTTTACTGAACCTGGTTTGCAGATAACCATACCGCGACGGATATCGGTTTTCTCAATACCACGTAACAATAAACCTACGTTGTCACCAGCTTCGCCACGGTCAAGGATCTTGCGGAACATTTCCACACCTGTAACTGTAGATTTTAAGTTTTCGGCACCCATACCCAGGATGTCTACTTGCTCGCCAGAGTTGATAACACCACGCTCGATACGACCAGTTGCAACAGTACCACGACCAGTGATCGAGAATACGTCTTCAACAGGCATAAGAAACGGAAGATCTGTCAAACGCGGAGGGATAGGGATGTAGCTATCTACAGCATCCATCAACTCCATAATTTTGCCAACCCATTGTGGATCGCCATTCAGGCCGCCTAAGGCAGAGCCCTGGATAACCGGGATATCATCACCTGGGAAATCGTAGAACGATAATAGTTCGCGGATTTCCATTTCTACTAATTCTAACAATTCTGGATCATCAACCATATCCACTTTGTTCATGAATACAACCAATGAAGGTACACCTACCTGACGAGCCAAAAGGATGTGCTCGCGAGTTTGTGGCATAGGACCATCAGTAGCAGCTACAACAATGATTGCACCGTCCATCTGAGCAGCACCTGTAACCATGTTTTTCACATAATCCGCGTGACCCGGGCAGTCAACGTGAGCGTAGTGACGGTTTGCAGTTGAGTACTCAACGTGCGCAGTGTTGATTGTGATACCACGCTCTTTTTCTTCAGGAGCTGAGTCAATTGAATCAAATGAACGAGCTTCTGATAAACCTGCATCAGCTAATACTTTAGTGATAGCTGCAGTAAGGGTTGTTTTGCCGTGGTCAACGTGACCGATAGTACCGATGTTTAAGTGCGGTTTACTGCGGTCAAATTTTTCTTTTGCCATGATTTATATTTGTTTGTAGGTTAATTTATACTTTAAAACGTATTATACTTATTATTAATATAATGAGCCAACAATGGGATTTGAACCCATGACCTCTTCCTTACCAAGGAAGTGCTCTACCCCTGAGCTACGTCGGCTTTTTTGTTCATTGGTTCAATTGTTCAGTAGTTCATTGGTCTTTTCCGGCTGTCACTAATGAACAAATGAACCAACCCACTAATGAACCAACCGAGCGGAAGACGAGGTTCGAACTCGCGACCTATAGCTTGGAAGGCTATCGCTCTACCAACTGAGCTACTTCCGCAATTTTTCAAAATCTAAAAGCTAAACTCTAAACCCTAAAACAAATTTTAGAATTTAGAATTTAGCACTTTAGGCATTTAAAGTGGGGGGAGAAGGATTCGAACCTTCGTAGCCGAAGCAGCGGATTTACAGTCCGCCCCATTTGACCGCTCTGGTATCCCCCCGTTGTTGATTTCGGATCTGCCATGCTCAATTGGAAGCTAAGCATCACATCTCCGAAATAACAGAGCCTCCTATCGGGATCGAACCAATGACCTACTGATTACAAGTCAGTCGCTCTACCAGCTGAGCTAAGGAGGCTTAATTGTTACCAATTTGCAGTACTCACATTTAGCTTTCCCAAAATCGGCGGCAATTAATATTGCGCTATTTTTTTTATTTTAAAGAACCTTTCCGCTTGCGGCGAGGAGCATGTTAATGACCTCTCTGAAACGGATTGCAAATCTACAAAAATTTAAAGCCGTGCAAAATTATTTTTCAAAAAAAATCAAGGGGTGCTAAAGCAGCATAATTCGGCTGATTTTGTGCGGAAAATGGGCCTTCCTGCCTTGTGTACAGGTGCGCAGGGGTATCATTATCACTGTCAAAACGTTAAGTTTTATGCACGGCCGTTCCCCGGGGATACCATCGGGAGCCTGCTTGTTTATCGAATTTAGCAAGTTTCGCGCTACTCTGGCGACGTAAATTCTGCAAACAGGTTATATGCCTTTTGCGTTTCGCATCCTGATGAGCGAGAAATTCAAGGTAGATTTACTTAAGCCCGCCGCCACATCAATAAGAGACGGGGTAAACTTCAGCTCCACATCGCGCTTCAGCAGTTCTTCTATTATATTGGCAACCCTTTGTTCGGCAACGGGCTTTTCGGGCTCATATGATATGTGATAACCGGCGCATGCATCAAGCAGCGTAAAATTATCCGGCGCAAATTCATAGCAGGTTAAAACGGTATCGCATATTTGCTTATACCATCCGCTCTCTACTATTATAATATAGGTGGCAGCCGATGTACCCAGGAAACGATCCCTATCGGCCTGGCTGGTATCATCGCCTGCATAAAAGGTAACCCGTGGGCAATTGCGCGGCAGCAGGTAATTATGCAGCAACTTGCCACTAATGGCAAATACTACGTCGCCGGTAATGGCTGCGAAATAAGATGGTGAGGGCCTTGGCACGAAAAGCTTGATGCCTGCCTCTTCACTCACATGAAATATGCCTTCCGCCGGTTGCTGCACAAAAAAGGTTTTGTTTGCTGCTAATTTATACGCTATTATTGAATAAATAACCGAAAAGTTAAAACCCGGTACTACGTATCAGGTTAAATAATATAAAACAGCTACGGAGAATCATAGATGAACAAACGCAGGCAACACATATTGTTTTTGGTATTGGCTATCATCAGCATCGGCTTTATTGTGCTTACCATTTTGGTGATGCTGCACCCAACATCGTTTATCGATATCGAATTCTCGGAAGAGATACAGGAGCATCAGAATAAATTTCTGGATACGGCCATGTACCTCATCAGCTGCCCCGGCTTTATGCCGGAATCGCCCATCATGATTGTTTGTACCAGCCTGTTGCTTTTTATTTTTAAGTTTAAAAAGGCCGCGGTATATATATTGTTTACCATGGTAGCCGGCCTGGTAAGTACTATTGTAAAAGTATTGGTAAACCGCCCCCGCCCTACCGACGACCTGGTGCGGGTGGTGCTTAAAACTACCCAGCAGAGTTTCCCCAGCGGGCATGTACTCTTCTATGTGGTATTCTTCGGTTTCGTGGTGATGCTGATGTACCAGTTAGAAGGCATTGCCAAATGGGCAAGGGTAATGGTAGCGCTAATAAGCCTTTTTATGATATTTACCATCCCCTTCTCGCGCATTTACCTGGGTGCGCATTGGTTTACCGATGTAACCGGTGGTTTCCTCCTCGGCCTGCTATGTCTCTACCTGCTATCGTGGCTGTACCTGCGCAAACCGGCAAAAAAAGACGAGGCGCCCGTGGCAGAGAAGCAATAATTTCCGGGTATCCTGTTTGTTATTTCGGCAAGAATAATTGTATCTTCAAAGCTCAAAACCTTTATATACAATGACAACCGTTGCCGCTCCCCAAAAAACAAGGATACAATCTATTGACATACTGCGGGGAGCAATTATGCTGATTATGGCGCTGGACCATGTGCGCGATTACTTTCAAATTGGCGCACTCACCAGCGACCCTACCAACATGGCTACCACAACCCCAGCCCTGTTTTTCACCCGGTGGATAACGCATTTCTGCGCGCCAACATTTGTGTTCCTCAGTGGCATATCGGCTTACCTGGCCGGTACGCGCCGTACAAAAAAGCAGTTCAGCGGTTTTTTGATGAAAAGAGGATTATGGCTTATTGTAGTAGAACTATTACTGATAACGCTGGCCCTTACGTTGAACCCGCTTTATAACGTGCTTGTATTGCAGGTGATATGGGTGATAGGGCTTAGTATGATATTCCTGGGATTGCTGATATGGCTGCCGAAATGGATTACGGTTAGCCTAGCCGTTCTGCTGTTCTTCGGGCATAATATACTCGACAGCATGGTGCTGCCCCAAACAGGCGCATCATCGGTATTGTTAAAGGTTTTCCTTACTGCCAGGGGCACCGTACTGCCGCTTGATGCAAGCCATTTTGTTTTTGTATTGTACGCCGTACTACCATGGACGGGCGTAATGCTGATGGGGTATCTTTTCGGGCCGCTTTACAACGCCACCTTCGATGCTGCCAAACGCAAGCGATTATTATTAACGGCTTCTGCCACGGCGTTTGTGCTATTCGTGGTGCTGCGCTATACCAACATCTACGGCGACCCTGCCCCCTGGGCCCTGCAAAAAAACAGCACCTACACCTTCCTTTCGTTTTTAAACGTAAGCAAGTATCCGCCATCGTTGATGTACACGTGCATGACGCTATCGGTATCCCTGCTGGTGCTCGCCCTTACCGAAAGGGGCAAAGGCAAAGTAGCCGCGTTTTTTACCACCTACGGCAACGTGCCTTTCTTTTATTACATGCTGCATTTTTACCTAATCAGGCTCCTAACGGTTATCTTGTTTTTTGCACAGGGGTATAAACCCTCGCAAATTATTACGCCCAACATCCCCTTTCTTTTTACGCCGCCGGGCTTTGGTTACAGTTTGGGCGGAGCATATATCATATGGCTGCTTGTTATTTTAACGCTGTATTTCCCGTGCAGGTGGTACAGCCAATACAAAAAAACACATAGCCAATGGTGGCTGAGTTATTTGTAGACACGATTTAAGGGTTGAGGGATTAACAGGATTGTCTGAATCAGAATTTACAGAATTTGAGAATTTACAGAATTTCGAAAACTGCTCGTGTGCATTTTCTAATATGTCATGTCTCAAATCTCAAATCTACTTAATAAACTGCTGTATCACCTGTTGCAGCTGGCTTGCCGGTATTACGCCGCTTTGGCGCCATTTGCTTTCGCCGTTTTGGAAAACCATTAGCGTGGGTACGCTTTGCACATGGTAAGCGCTGGCGGCCGAAGGGTTTTTGTCGATATCTATCTTGAGGATGGTTACTTTATCGCCCAGGGCATCTTTTACCTGTTTCAGTATCGGCGGCATCATTTTACAGGGGCCGCACCACTCGGCGCTAAAATCAATCAAAACGGGTATTTCTGATGCGATGATGTCCTTAAAATTTGCCATGGCCTTATCTGTTTATGTAATAATAACGGATGAGCAGGTAAAACGTTTCGTTCAATGGAGGTTTTGCAGGAGATTTTACGTGCCACTGAGATATTATTATATCCGGGCCGCGATGGTTCACGAGCGTCACGGATATTTGCACCTCCCAACTTCTCCAACCTTTTTAACCCTTTTAACTTCTCTACCCCCTTTTTAACTTTTCTAACTATTCTCAACCATTCTAACTACTTCCAACTTTATCCTTAAATTTGCAGCTTATTAATACCACCCTGCAAATGAATGCTGATGCCGTAAAAATGCTGCAAGGCCGTTACTGTAATTCGTTGACTGACTACTCACGTTTTGTTACCCGCGAGGTTTTTATTGGCGATGTGCCTATGGGCGGCAACAACCCTATCCGCATCCAAAGCATGACCACTACCGATACCATGGATACCATTGGTACAGTAGAGCAAACCATCCGCATGGTTGATGCCGGCTGCGAATATGTGCGTATCACCGCGCCCAGCATCAAAGAAGCAAACAATCTCGCCGAAATAAAAAAACAACTGCGCCAGCGCGGCTACACCGTGCCGTTGGTTGCCGATATACATTTTACGCCAAACGCTGCCGAAGTGGCTGCCCGCATAGTAGAAAAGGTGCGCGTAAACCCCGGCAACTACGCCGATAAAAAAAAATTCGATCAGTTAGATTATACTGATGCCCAGTACCGCGGCGAACTGGAGCGCATCTTTCAGAAGTTTACCCCTCTGGTAAGAATTTGTAAAGAGTACGGTACTGCCATGCGCATCGGCACTAACCACGGCTCGTTGAGCGACCGTATCATGAGCCGCTACGGCGATACACCGCAGGGCATGGTAGAGAGCGCTATGGAGTTCATCCGCATGTGTGAAACGCTGGGTTATTACAGCCTGGTGGTATCAATGAAGAGCAGCAACCCTCAGGTAATGGTGCAAGCCTACCGCCTGCTGGTACAAACCATGGTGGCCGAAGGCATGAATTACCCGTTGCACCTGGGCGTAACCGAAGCCGGCGACGGAGAAGACGGCCGCATCAAATCTGCTGTAGGCATTGGTACCTTATTGGAAGATGGCCTTGGCGATACCGTCCGCGTATCCCTTACCGAAGAACCCGAGGCAGAAGCACCTGTTGCCATTGCGCTGGTAAACAGATATTTGAAAAGGAGTCAAGAACCGAGAATCAAGAACCAAGAGAGCGAATCAAATATCTCCTCCCCTTTGGAGGGCGCCGGGTTGAGCCTACACAATCCCTACGAATACAAAAAACGCGAAACCTACGAGGCCAATGCCTTTATAGGCGGGCACATGGTGCCAAGAGTGGTGGTTGATATTTCACAAGCCAACCTGAAGGACCCTGCCGTGATGAATGCGGCTGGTTACCTGTATTCGCCCCTGCTGGATAAATACAACATGGCCGAGCAATCGGTAGATTTTGTTTACCTGGGCGATAGCCTTCCATCATTTAACCTGCCCGGCAACTTAAAACAGCTTTACAATTACATTGCCTGGCAAAAACTGGCTGATAAAACGCTTTGCCATCCGGTGTTTACGTTAGAGGAATATATTGCTGAGGGTGCAGACCGTACTTCTGCGCTAAATCTCGTGAGGATAACCAACGCCGATCTTGATTCGGAAGCGTTCGGTTTACTGCAAATGGATAAAAGCCTGGTATTTGTGTTGGAAACCAACCAACTCCACGGCATGGCAGATCAGCGCTCATTTTTCCTGAAACTGGAAGAATTTGGTTTGGATGTGCCTGTGATTGTAAAACGGAGTTACAGTTTTGAGTCCGAAAGTCGGCAGTCCGAAAGCCCGGAAGACGGGAAACCAATTGATTCCGGTCTCACATCTCATATCTCACATCTCATATCTAATCAAGATTCCGGTCTCATATCTCATATCTCAAATCTCACATCTAACCTACAGCTTTACGCTGCTACCGACCTGGGCGCTTTATTGGTTGATGGTTTTGGCGATGGGATTTGGATAGATGCGCCGCAGATAGAAACCTCGGTGATTACTTCCACAGCTTTTGGGATATTGCAGGCCACCCGTTCGCGCATCTCCAAAACAGAATACATCAGTTGCCCAAGCTGCGGGCGCACCTTGTTTGATTTGATGGTGACTACCCAAATGATCCGCAGCCGCACCAGTCACTTAAAAGGTTTGAAGATTGGCATCATGGGCTGCATTGTAAACGGGCCTGGCGAAATGGCCGATGCCGATTATGGCTATGTTGGCTCGGGTACAGATAAGGTTACCCTCTATCGCGGTAAAGAGGCAGTGAAGAAAAACATCAACTCCGCCAATGCGCTTGATGAATTGGTCGGTATCATTAAGGATGATGGTAACTGGATAGAACCTGTAGAATATGCTAAGTAAAAAGTTAGCTCTTCTTCTACTGGTAATCGTAACAGGTTTTAAAAGCTTTGGGCAAGACAGCAATTTTGATAAAGGACTGATGGCCTTTGACGCTAAAAATTTTAACGAAGCCCTTATTAAATTAAAACCCTACGCCGAAAAAGGCAACTGCCTTGCGCAGTTTGCCGTCGGATTTTCATTAATGTATAACGGTGCGGATTCGCATGATTCCACCGCGCGCCATTGGCTTAAGTTGGCTGCCGAGCAGAAACAACCTAACGCGATGGGGCCATTAGCTGTAAATTATTTTGGATCAGACGCGGATCAGGCGAATGTGAACGCTTACTTATGGGCAATGCTCGCGGCAGAATATGACCCTCGGCAACAAGCCACCACCGCCCGGGTTTTAATAAAAAGTTATTTATCGCCCGGTGAATTAAAGAAGGCCGAAAGCCTGATAAAAGCTTACCTCGACAAGTGGAAAGAAACGCCCAACTGTAGATAGACTTTTCGTCCGGCAAGCCAGTTTCATGTAGTAAATAAGCACCCCGCTTTGCAGGCAGGATGCTTAAGTACTCAACTAAGGTCTCCGCAGATAAAATGCCGGCCGGTTGTCCCTTACGCCGTTTTCAACAAATCCGGCTTTTGCCAGTATCCGTTTAGAGGGCGCGTTCCAATCGTCCGTGCTGGCCCATATCACTTTTACGTCCGGGTTTTCAAAGCCCCATTCGCATATGCGTTTTAAGCCCTCGGTGCCGTAGCCTTTGCCTTGCTCATTACGGTCGATTGAGTAGCCGGTGATAGATTCGCCTTTTTCATCGGGCCAACCCAGGCCGAAGCCGCCGATGCTGGTATTGGTGTCTTTACGCACCGCCTCCCAAATGCTGTACCATATCCATTTATCAGGATTAGCAAGTGTTTTGGGGATGCACCAGTTCTCGATGGCGTCGGCAAGTTCGTCTTGCCAAATCTGGTCTACAAGCATATTTGATGGATTAAGGCCCATAGATAGTTCCATTTTTTCGCGGCTTTCTTGTAATAACAAAAGCTGCGTGTGTGTTAACGGTATTAATTTTAACCGTTCGGATTCGATAAAAAACATTGTTTTGGTTTAAATTATATAACAAAAGAAATTCAGTCCACCGGCAATTGGTGGTTAAAAGCAGCCTTTAGAATGGCTGAATGTTATACAATTCCAGGCAGTGTAATTAGCCTGTTTGGTGCGTTAAGTAACAGCGGCGGTAATTTTTGTTATCCAAATATAGTGTTTTGTAATTTTCAAATTATCTTATTTTCAAATTGAAATCCTAATTTTAAGGCATGAGTACTGAGCTTATCTTAAACATCATCACCTGCAATTGCTTTTTTTTGATGGCTTTTGTGGCCTGGTTCAATCCGCATAAGGTAAACGTGGCGGCCAACCGTTGGCTGGGGCTGTTTTTTGCTGCGGTAGGCTGCATGGTTTGTAATGTGGTGCTCTACGATGCCAGGTTGGATGCTACATACCCACGCATTATCGGCTTTAACGAATTATCCCGCTTCGCGCTGGCACCCGCCTTGTATCTCAGCATCGTTCAGTTCACCACGCCGGGCAGCAAGTTTAAAGCAAAGGATTACCTGCATTTTATACCTTTCGCCATCTTCTTTTTGTATATGGTGCCGGTTTTGTATTTCCCCGATCACCAGTTGATAGGCGGGCGCTTCAGCTTGCCGCCGAAGCTGAACTTTGTGATTGGCTTTTTGGTGCGCTGGTCTATCAATGTGCAATTGCTTGTATATTGGGTACTGGCCTTTAATACTTTGCGCAAACATCAAAAGCACTTGTTGCTTATTGCTTCCGATACGGTACCCGTAAACCTTAGCTGGCTCAAATACCTGCTGCTGAGCGTAGGTGGGATGCTGGCATTATTTTTCGCATCCATTTTCTTTGGGATACACATACGATCGGTTTTTATTGCCGCAGGCTACCTGCTTGGCGGCCTCGCCATATTCTACTACTCGCTGGCACAAAAAGAGGTGTTCCCCTTTGAAGTGGCAGAACTGACGGCCCTCAACGAAGTTATCGTGGAAGTTGATGCACAGGTAAAACCCATCAAACAACGCCTTACAGAAGAACAGTCCCTGGAGATGCGCACCAAACTCGAAAGCCTGATGACGGCCGAAAAGCTTTACCTCGATAACGAACTCAGTCTGCCTCACCTCGCCGAAGCCACGGGTGTGTCTGTACACGATCTGTCTTACCTGCTAAACGAGAAGATAGGGCTCAACTTTTTCCAGTTTGTGAACGCTTACCGGGTAGAGGAGGCTAAACAAATTATGCTATCGGATAAATATAAGCACCTCAATATGCTGGGTATTGCTTATAGTGCGGGTTTTAGTTCTAAAACCACATTTAATACAGTGTTTAAAGCGCAGATGGGGATGTCGCCGAGTGGGTTTATAAATCAGCATAAGGCGGCTACGGCTTCTTTGCAATCCTGAAAAGCGGGATATTTCCGGTTCCCCTCCTGGGAGGGGGCGTGCCGGATTGTGCGGTGGCAGGGGTGGGTTTCACCACAATGCTGACTAACACACCCCTCCACCCCTCTCAAGAGGGGAATCGCGCAGCCCCCCCTCGCTTGACTTGAAAATTATCCCATCAAACACGTTCCGTTGGATAATCCCGAACGACAGGCATTGCCCATCTGCCTAACATTGTGCCAACTAAATAACACAATGTATTATGGAACGTAAACCTTTCTCTCCGCTCGCCCTTGCGGCTTTTATTGCTGCCTTTTTAGGCTTTATGGTTTTTGCCCGCGCTATCCGTGTTGCCCTTGGCGAAAATATACCGCCGGTGTTGCTTTATGGCGTTACGGCAGGGTATTTCCTTGCCATCTGCTGTTTAATATTTGTTTGGAAAAGCAAAGCCGCAAAGGGCACTATCGATGTTACTAACTACACCGCCTTTTGGCAAAATGCTGTGCGTTATACCCTCGCGCTGGACATGGTGATGTTTGGCGGACAGAAGCTTTGCCACCTGCAATTTTACGTGCCGCTGGGCATGCTGGATGACCCTTTTACCGCCATCCCCAATGAAATGCTGATGTGGGCATTTATGGGGCGCTATCATTCTATGGTGGATATTATCGCCTGTATCGAAATCTTGGGCGGAGTGCTTTTGCTATTCCGCAAAACCCGGTTGGTGGGCGCATTTGTATTGCTGCCCATGCTGCTGAATATTATGTTGCTGGATTTTTATTACCTGAACCTGCTGGTGCAGGTATATGTGGTACTGGAAGTATTCGCCGTAATATACCTCATCCTGCTGGAGTACCGCCGCCTGGTTGATTTCTTCCTCGTTTCAAAAGGCAATTCGCCCTTGTACAATTTTCGAAGCAAGGGTATGGGTTATGCAGTAAAGGCATCAGCTATTATTATCCCGGCGATTGCCCTCGCTGTACACCAATACCCAACCAATTACACCGAAATAACCGGTAAATACGAAGTGAAGCGTGTATTCATCAACAATACCGACCAAACCCAGGCGCCCTGCCGCGACAGCGTGCTCACTCATATATTTATCGACCGCTTCGACCTGGTTTTGGGTTATCCCGATTACCGCAACAAAGTAATTGGCAGGTACAAATACAACCCGCAAACCAAACAAATTACCGTAAAATTCCAATACCCGGAGACCATGAAAGACTCGCTTACCGCCACCATCACTCCCGGCACCGGCGAAATGAAAACAGTCGTTGGAAAAATAGGTGGTAAGACATTGAAGATTGAAATGGAAAGGGTGGCGCCGGTGAATAATTAATTGGATTTGAAAATTTGAGAATGAGATAATTTGAAAATGCGGGAGCTCCATTTTCAAATCTTCAAATTATCTCATTTTCAAATTAATCGCTGGTTATGATAGCCCTCGCGATGAGCTGCCATTTGCCGTCTTTAAATTCGCAGAGCAGCATGTCGGTACGCTCGCAATTAACGCCGCATGTAACGTACTCACCAATGATGATACGTGTTCCCATCTTGTTCAGGAATATAGGATTAGAAAAAGTGAATACCTTTTGATGCTTAGCTATGAGCTCCCTTGCCCGTTTGCTGTAGTTATTGGTAAAGTCGACCTTTAGTTTACAGTAACGCCAATCAGTCTGCATCATCATCGGCGCATCTTTATAAGTTTCTAATTCTACTTCATTAAGATGATTAGTTATAGATTTCGGCAGCCCACCATACTTGCTTTTATGTATAACACCTGTGGGCAAATTGTATTGCTTTTTATAAAACACAGCGTCATTTGTTTTAGTATGCAAATAAGTGATACGGTCTTTTTCTATCAGCCATTTTAAAAGCGATGTTTCCTGCGCCCTGCCCGGCGGCTGGGCGGAAGCGGTAACGGCAACCATCAACATCAATAAAACCAGCGCATTTTTCATTCCACAATATATGCATTCAGAAATCCATCTGCACATCTAAAATCTGCACATCTGCACATCCGTATTCTGCCAACCTGTCACCACAAAGTAATCCACCCTGCCGCTGTGTAAGTATTCTGCCAATTACATACAATTTTCTCTGCCATTTAAGTATTGGCACAACCCTTGTTAAATAGCGTTGGTAAGCAATACTTAATAAAGAAAAAAATCAATCAATATGTCTAAAATAATTGGAATCGACTTAGGAACAACAAACTCCTGCGTTGCTGTAATGGAAGGCAACGAGCCTGTTGTTATAGCCAATAGCGAGGGTAAACGTACTACGCCGTCAGTAGTAGCTTTTGTGAACGATGGCGAACGTAAAGTTGGCGATCCGGCAAAACGCCAGGCTATCACCAACCCAACAAAAACTATTTCTTCTATCAAACGCTTCATGGGCAACCAGTTTAATGAGGTTACCAAAGAAGCTGATCGTATGCCATACAAAGTGGTTAAAGGTGACAACAACACCCCACGTGTAGAAATTGGCGACCGTAAATATACGCCACAAGAGCTTTCGGCCATGATCCTTCAGAAAATGAAGAAAACTGCCGAAGATTTCTTAGGCCACGAAGTTACTGAAGCGGTTATCACCGTTCCGGCTTATTTTAACGATGCACAACGCCAGGCAACTAAAGAAGCCGGTGAAATTGCAGGTTTAAAAGTTCGCCGTATCATTAACGAGCCTACTGCTGCTGCCCTTGCCTACGGTTTGGACAAAGCACACAAGGATATGAAAATTGCCGTATTTGATTGCGGTGGTGGTACACATGACGTTTCTATCCTGGAATTAGGTGATGGCGTGTTCGAAGTAAAATCTACCGATGGTGATACACACTTAGGTGGTGACGACTTTGACCAGGTAATTATCGACTGGATGGCAGACGAATTTAAAAGCGACGAAGGTGTTGACCTGCGTAAAGACCCAATGGCTCTGCAACGCTTAAAAGAATCTGCTGAGAAAGCAAAAATTGAGTTATCAAGCTCAACTCAAACAGAAATTAACCTGCCATACATCACCGCAGGTGCCGAAGGCCCTAAGCACTTAGTTAAAACTTTAACCCGTGCTAAATTTGAGCAATTGGCCGATAGCCTGATCAAACGTACTATCGATCCTTGCCGTACTGCTTTGAAAAACGCAGGTTACAGCACTTCAGATATCGACGAAGTTATTTTGGTAGGTGGTTCTACACGTATCCCTGCTATACAAGATGCCGTTCAAAAATTCTTCGGTAAAGCGCCTTCAAAAGGTGTTAACCCTGATGAAGTTGTTGCTATTGGTGCTGCTATACAAGGTGGTGTATTAACCGGCGAGGTTAAAGATGTGTTGCTGTTAGATGTTACCCCATTATCATTGGGTATCGAAACTATGGGTGGTGTAATGACCAAACTAATCGAATCGAACACAACTATCCCAACCAAAAAATCAGAGACCTTCTCAACTGCATCTGATAACCAGCCATCTGTTGAGATCCACATATTACAGGGCGAGCGCCCAATGGCACAGGGTAACCGTACCATCGGCCGTTTCCACCTGGATGGTTTGCCACCTGCGCCTCGTGGCGTACCACAGGTAGAAGTAACTTTCGATATCGATGCTAACGGTATATTGCATGTATCTGCAAAAGATAAAGCAACCGGCAAAGAGCAAAAAATCCGTATCGAAGCTTCTTCGGGTTTAACTGATGCAGAGATCAAAAAGATGAAGGATGAAGCAGAAGCAAATGCAGATTCTGACAAAAAGGCAAAAGAAGAAGTTGAAAAACTGAACAGTGCCGATGCGTTGATCTTCTCTACAGAAAAACAACTGAAAGAGTACGGAGATAAGATCCCTGCCGATAAAAAAGGCGCTATCGAAGCCGGCTTAGAGAAACTGAAAGCAGCTTATTCAGCTAAAGACCTTGCAGCTATTGAGCCTGCACAGGAAGAACTGAACGCAGCATGGACAGCAGCCAGCGAGGATATGTACAAAGCATCTGCCGATGGTGGCCAACAGCCACAAGGCGATGCCGGCCAGCCACAAGCTGAAAATGCCGACAACGTAACTGATGTTGATTTTGAAGAAGTGAAGTAATTCGCTTCGGATAAGTATCCAAATAAAAACCCCGGTTGAGCAATCAATCGGGGTTTTGTTTTTTAAAAGCCCCGCCTTCATGCTGAAAATATGCGTCGGAGTAAACCTAATTCCCTCTTTTGGAGCATAGCCGCCTACTTGTCGCTCGTATATTTAACTCACCCCGACGGCCCGCATGCGCGTGCGTCGACCCTCTCTGCTTCGCAAAGAGGGTGAGGAGATAGAAAGAGGATGAAGGAAAGTATAGCCCCCAATGTCTCCCCTTCTTTGCGCAGCAGAGAGGGGGCGGGGGGTGAGTCGACTCGCGACGCGGACATACAGCTATGTTTTGAAACATACAAACCCGTTGCTAAGAATTTTTTTACGGCGGATTTTAATTCCTTCCTCCCCCGCTGGTATCATCATTATTGATGCCGCGCTGGTTCTTTTTAAGGCTGCTGTTCAACTTACCGAATTTATAATTGAAGCCAATACCGAAGGTGCGGAATATCTGATAGTTGTAGGATGTATTGATAAAATCCTGCGTGCGGGTAGAGAAATCCAACTTGATGAATCGCTTGAACGGCCCTTGGGTGTACACGAATATGCTGGCCCTTTTGTTGAACAGCTCTTTAGATGCATTGGCACTGTAACCCAGGTAATAGTTATCGGTACCCTGCAGCAACACATAGCGGCTATCGAAACCTATGTTGACGCCGATGCGGTACCCATCATCAAATTTATAGCTGCTATTGGTAAATACATGGCCCTGGTAGCCCCGGTTTTTAAACAACTGGTTGTTGTAAAAACCCTCCAGCCAAACGCGCAACAGTTCGGCATTTATGTTCACGTTCAGCTTCTTGGTGATAGGGTAGTTCAGGTTCAGATCCAGTCCTAACTGCTTGTTTTTGCCCACGTTGGCGTAGGTGGTGGTGGTAACCGTACCGTTTACGCTGGCTAATTGCTGTATGGTATTATCAGCGAAGGAATAGCTGGTACTGATGTTTACCGAGCCCTTGGCGAAGTTGCCATAGCTCAGCTCGAAGTTGTTGTTAACAGCGGGGACAAGCGCCGGGTTACCGGTAGTGATGTAGTTGGGGTTGCTCCTATCAACAAAAGGATTCAATTGAAAAATGCCCGGGCGTTGGATGCGCTGGGTAAAGCCAAAAGTAATGCTGCTATTTTTGAGGCTGCGCTGTATAGATAACGAGGGTACTACGTTGGTGAAGTTTTGATCGAGGCTGGTACCGGTAGACGAGAAGTTGGCATCTATATTGGTCCGCTCGTAGCGCACGCCACCTTTAACGGTAAATTTGGTCAACTTTAAAGTGTAGGAGTTGTACAGGCTGTACACATCCTGGCGGTAATCGAAAACGTTGTCCTGCGCGGCATCGGGCAGGTATTGCTGGGTGGCAGCATCGTACACATCGGTATGGAAATCGCTGAAGTTGTTGCGATCGATCAATTTACCGCCGGCTTCAAAGGTCACTACTTTAAATGGCTGTATATAATCAAGCTGAGTAGTGTGCTCCTTCGCGCCCGAGCTGTTGAACTGGCGGTAATCTGAAGTATTGCCGGGACTTACGGTGTTGAGCGTGCTGTTACGGTTATCGCTGAATTTGTATGATGCCGTGAGCAGCCTTTCTTTATTCCCCTTAAAACCCAACTGGTAGTTCAGGCCGAAATCTTTGCCCTCGAATTTCCCGTTGCCCACATTGATGGTGGTAAAATCAGTTTCAGTGCCGTTATCGGTTTGTAGGGTAATCTGGTTGCTTCCGGTTGTATTGGCGTTGCGATAGTAGTTGAAAGAGCCGGTAAGCAGGTTAAGACTGTCTGCCTCGAAGCTTAGTTCTGTACTCACATAGTTATTAGTGCCGCTATTAAAGCGGCTCCCGTTTTGTATGATGGAGGATGGTTGCTGCAAAAAGTCGGTTTGGTTGAAGTAGGCGGTGCTGCGTTGCGGGCGCTTGCCTGTGCCGCCAAAACCACTCAGGCCGAATTTGCCTTGTTTTACCGTAAAATTCAGGTTGGCACGCGGACCGTATTCGGAATTATAGTTTGAGTTTATGCCTACATTGTAACCCTGGTCGGCATTCTTTTTGGTGATGATATTGATGATACCCGCAAGGCCCTCCGCATCGTACTTGGCAGGTGGGGTGGTAATAACTTCTATCTTCACGATGTTGGCGCCGGGCATGGCCTTTAGGATATCCGACGGATTGCGCGCCATAATGGCCGACTCCTTGCCGTTCAATAATATTTTGTAATTGCCGCTTCCGCGCAGCTTGATGGCATCGTTAGCATCTACCGAAAGCAGGGGCACCTTGCGTATCATATCCAGCGCGGTAAGGGTTTTGCTTTCCGGGTCGGCCAGCACGTCGTAGCTCAGGCGGTCAACTTCCTGCCTCATCAGCGGCTTTGCGGCCGTTACCGTTACTTCGTTCAACTGGCTGCTTGATGGTGATACCAGCAATCGGCCTAAATCGACGGTTGTGCCTTTCAATTCAATCGCTTTTGTTTTATACCCTACGGAAATCAAGGAAAGCCTGTAGGTTTTCGGCGCGAGGCCGGTAAGCTCGAAAGAGCCATCATCTTTACTAAGGCTGCTTTTTACGGGGGCGTTGGTGGCAATATCGCTTATGGCAACGGTAACGTAGCTAAGCGGCTTGTTAGCGGCAGAATCTATTACAATGCCCTTAATACTGATAGTGGGCTGATTGGTTTGCGCGAAAGCCATCACGCTTAGGAAACAGCCGAACGCTGCCAGTAAAAGTTTTTTCATGTAATAGTGTAATAGTTGCTGAAAAGACGCACAAAAATACGGTTCTGTTGCAGTGGGAAAGGCGTTTTTATGCATTTTTAACTAAACTATTAGGTAACAAAAGTATTACGAATGCGAGGGCTTACCCCGTTAGGGGTTACCGCTTTGTAGAAAAAAGCCAAACAGAGAAATTGCGCCGTAGGTGCACGCCTAATGCCGGTCAAAAAAATCGCCGACGTAAAACAATATTATAGTATCTTTCGGTCATAAACACCATAAGGGAATATGGGCCTATTCGATTTTTTTAAGAAAACACAAGAACCAAAAAGCCAGGAAAGTAAAATTTTGCTGGCAATGCCTATTTTCAACAACGGTGATAGCTTTGACGTTGACAAGATTATAGCACATTTTGAATCGCACTGGGGGATAAAACCTCTGGATAAAGAAGGCAATAACGAAGTTGCTTCATTTAAAATAGATGGGGAAACTTTAGCACTTGCCGAGATGCAGGTACAAATTCCCCGGGCCGATATAGAAGGAACTGCGCAATATGCATACAATTGGCCAAAGGCCTTAGATGACCTAAAACATCATACCGGCCATGCATTTGCAACGCTGATGGCGGGGCAAAAAAGCAGGCGTGAAAGATGTGAAATTTTAAGCAAGGTTTTATACTCTATTTTTAAAACGTCTGATGCTATTGGCGTCTACTTGGGAAGCGAATCGTTACTCATCCCCAAAAAACAGTATATAGACAGTATGGATTTACTCGAAAACGGAGATTTCCCGGTTTCGTTGTGGGTATATATTGGGTTAAGAAAACTGGAAACCGGTAACTGTGCCTACACTTACGGCCTTAAAGAGTTTAATAAGCAGGAGATAGAAATCGTCAATTCAAAACTTAGTTTAGAAGACTTGTACGAGTTTCTATTGAACATTTGCGCTTACATCATTACAAGCGACGTTACATTAAAAAGCGGCGAAACAATCGGCCTGTCGCAAGAGCAAAAAATCCCTGTAATGATTTCAAAAGGCAGGTTTGTTGAGGGAGAATCTATTAAGCTCACATTATAAACCTTCGCAACGGTTTACTTATTAAACTTCGTCATCGTCAGTTCCGTGCCTATGGTGCAGAAGCTTTTTACCATTTCGATGGAGCGGTCTATCAGCGCGGGGAGTTCCGGCAGTTCGTCTTTATCGAAACCGCTCAGTACGTAATCAACCTGACGGCCTTTGGGGTAATTATCACCAACGCCGAAACGCAGGCGGGCGTATTCGTTATTGCCAAGGGTAGCTTCTATGTGCTTTAGCCCGTTGTGCCCGGCCGCACTACCTTTCGGTTTAAGGCGCAGCGTGCCCAATGGCAGGGCAATATCATCTACAATCACCAATACATTTTCTACCGGCACCTTCAGCTCCTTCATCCAATGGTTAAGGGCCTTGCCGCTAAGGTTCATGTAGGTAGTAGGTTTAATGAGGTGCAACATCCGGCCTTTATAGGGCACCTCGGCATAATAAGCATGGCGCATGCTATAAAACTTTTCCTTCTCCTGCTTCACCAGCTCATCAAGCACCATAAAACCGATGTTATGCCTGGTATCAGCATACTCTGGCCCGATGTTCCCTAAACCTACTATTAGATATTTCATTTGGTGAGTGGTGATTAGTGAATGGAGATTGGTTGCATTTTTAAATTTATAACAAAAATAGCGATGGGTTTAAAACCCATCGCTATGATCTGTGTAATCGGTGTAATCACACGATAATCGGTGAAATCACCAAATTATTTTTTACCTGAAGCAGCTTCTTGTTCTGCCTGGCGCAATGCACGTGAGGTAGTTACCGATACGATGGTATCTTCCTGTGCGTTGGTGATGGTTAAGTTTGGCAAAGAGATTTCGCTAACTTTTACCGATTTACCAACTTCAAGCGCGCTGATGCTCACTTCGATGTTATCTAAGTGGTCTTTAGGCAAAGCTTTAACACGCAGTTTACGCAGTTTCTGTACCAGTTTACCACCCACCTTTACACCCGGAGAAGTACCTGTCAATTTCACAGGGATCTCGATGGTCACAGGTTTTTTCTCGTCTAACAACAAGAAATCGATGTGGATAAGCTGTTCCGTCAACGGATGGAACTGTGTATCCTTAATAATAGCTTGTGATGTAACACCAGCAACAGTAATGTCGATGAAATGAACAACCGGAGTGTAAATTACGGCTCTCAAATCAGCTGCGGACACAGAAAAGTGGGTCTGAGTAGCACCACCGTAAAGCACTGCAGGCACCAAACCTTGGTAGCGCAGCTCTTTTGCGTCACGTTTCCCTACGTTCTCCCTTGGAGAACCGCTAATAGCAATTGATTTCATTATTTATTTATTTATTTGTTAGTTCATGGTTCATAGATGATAGTTCATAGCATCTAACTTCCCCACAAAATTTTTAATCTCTTTATTGTTCAAAGGCTCCGGCTATGAACCATCACCTATAAACTATCAACCACTTTAATCTACCTTAAACAACTGGCTTATCGAGCCGTGTTCGTTTACGTTGCTTATCGCTTTCGCAAACAGGTCGGCAGTGGTAAGTACCCTTATTTTAGGGCTGCTGTGTTTCAACGGTATGGTATCGGTCACAATCAGCTCGGTTAATGCCGAAGCTTCTATCGTTTCGTACGCCTTGCCCGATAATACCGGGTGGGTACAAACCGCGCGTACGCTGCGTGCGCCGCGTTCCATAATCAGGCCGGCTGCTTTTGCAAGCGTACCTGCCGTATCGCATATATCATCTATCAGTACAATGTCCTGATCGGTCACATCACCTATAATGGTCATGCTCTCAATTTCGTTGGCGCGTTTACGGCGTTTATCGCAAATTACCACTTCAGCATTAAAGAACTTGGCAAAGCTGCGTGCCCTGTAACTGCCGCCCATATCAGGCGAAGCGATGGTGAGGTTACCCAAGCCAAGGCTTTTAATGTAAGGCACAAATATGATCGATGCATCCAGGTGATCTACCGGTACATCAAAAAATGCCTGTATCTGCGCAGCGTGCAAATCCATCGTCATGATTCGGTTGATGCCCGCTGCTACTAATAAGTTCGCAACCAGTTTTGAGCCGATGGCCACACGTGGCTTATCTTTCCTATCCTGCCGGGCCAAACCGAAGTAAGGGATAACCGCAATGATATAATGGGCAGATGCACGGCGGGCGGCATCAATCATCATCAGCAGTTCCATTAGGTTATCAGTAGGCTGGTGGGTGCTTTGTATCAAAAACACATCGCAACCGCGGATACTCTCGTTAAAATGCGGTTGAAACTCGCCATCGCTGAAACGCGAAAGCACTACGTCGCCAAGTTCCTGGCCATAAGATGCAGCAATATGTTTCGACAGATCCAGCGAACCGGAACCTGCAAATAGCTTAACGGTATTAAACTGTAAAGGCATCTTTTGATTTTGGATGTCGGATGTTCGATTTCGGATTTCACTCCTCATCTATACCCGGTAAACTTAGCAACCTGTATAAAAAACTTCGGATTTCTAATTTCCAATACGGTTAATCCGAAATTGAAAATCCGAAATCCGAACTCTTATTGTTGCCCGACCAGGATTCGAACCTAGACAAACGGTACCAAAAACCGTCGTACTACCATTATACTATCAGGCAATCTCCTGCGTTGCGTTATCCGCCCCGAAAAGGAATGCAAATATAGGACGATTTTTTGGAACTCAAAAGCAAAAGTTAAAAAAGTGTTTTAAACCGTTTAACGCACACTCGCCCATACGTTAAAAAGTGTTAATCGACAGCTTTTTCGCTTAAAAGCATAATTCTTTTGCTAATTTCGACTCTTTAAAAACCTGCATACACAGCATAACACGCTATGAACTATAATAAATACAATAACATTTTTGGTTGGGCAACCTTCCTTATCGCATCCATCACCTACATTTTAACGCTCGAACCCTCTACCAGTTTCTGGGATTGCGGCGAATTCATCGCCTGTATTTACCGCCTGCAGGTGGCCCACCAACCCGGTGCGCCGCTGTTTACCATGATTGGCAAAGTTTTCTCGCTGCTTTCTCTGGGCGATAGGAACCGGGTAGCGTATTTCACCAATATGTCGTCGGCATTGGCCAGCGGGGCAACTATCCTGTTCCTTTTTTGGACCATCACCGCACTCGCCAAAAAGATGCTGGTAAAAGCCGGCGAAGAGATAAGCAACACCAACCTTATCCTTATCATGGGTTCGGGCACGGTTGGCGCACTAGCCTACGCTTTTTCGGATACCTTCTGGTTCTCGGCTGTAGAATCGGAAGTGTATGCGCAATCTTCTCTTTGTACGGCAATCGTTTTCTGGGCCATATTGAAATGGGAGGCCCACGCCGATGAGCCACGGGCAGATAAATGGATCGTATTTATAGCCTACGTAATGGGTCTTTCTATCGGTATCCACTTATTAAACTTACTGGTTATCCCGGCTATCGCTTTGATTATTTACTTTAAACGTGCTAAAAACGTAAGCACCGCAGGCACCATCTTAACATTCATTTTAGGCGTTGTTACCGTAGCTGTTATCCTTTGGGGCGTTATACAGTTTACGGTTAAAGGAGCGGCCTTCTCCGATCTGCTTTTCGTAAACACCCTTGGTATGGGTTTCGGTAGCGGGGCCATCGTGTTTTTCGTGCTGGTAATCGTAGCCCTGGCAGCGGGGATTTATTACACTATAAAACCAACAAACGCATTCCTTTTTATATCGGCGGGCGCATTTGTGGTATTGCTTACCATGAGTGCCGGAATATGGGGCTTTATAGGCTCTGCGATTGTGCTGGCTGTTTTGGAATATGCGCTGAACGTACGCCAAAAACTTGCCGCCCTAAACCGGGTTTTGATATGCGCCGTGTTTATCCTGTTCGGCTATAGCTCATTCGTAATGATCATTATCCGCGCTAAGGCCGGCACCAACCTCAACAACAGCGACCCTGAAGATGCCTTCGCGCTGAACAGCTACCTTAACCGCGATCAATATGGCGACACGCCATTGATGTACGGTGAGTTCTTCGATTCGGAATTGACAAGCCAGAAACCGGGTGCTATACTTTACCGCCGCGGCGACACCAAGTACGAACAGGCCGGCACAAAAATCATTTCAGAATACGACCGCAACACCCTGTTCCCGCGTATGTTTAGCCAGAAGCCTAACCACCCGCAATTTTACCGCGAATGGACCCACCTTGACGCGCAGGAACACCCCACCATGGGCACCAACCTCAGCTTTTTCCTTAGCTGGCAAGTAAGCCAAATGTACACCCGCTATTTCTTGTGGAACTTCGTAGGCCGCGCAAACGACCTGGATGGACAAAACAACACGATAGATGGCAGCTGGATAAGCGGCCTCGACTTCGGCAAGCATCTGCCTGCATCGGTAACCAAAAGCAACGCATACAACCGCCTATATTTTCTGCCGCTGATTATTGGCCTGCTGGGCATGGTGTACCACTTTAAACGCAACCAGCGCGATGCCGGCGTGGTAGTAGTGTTGTTCTTTTTCACGGGCCTGGCCATAGTGCTTTATCTTAACCAGGACCCGCTACAGCCGCGCGAACGTGATTACGCCTACGCAGGCTCCTTTTATGCCTTTGCCATATGGATAGGGCTCGGCGTGCTGATGATTGCCGAAGTCCTTAGTAAAAAACTAAATGCCAAAACAGGCGCTATAGTAGCCAGCCTGGCATGCTTGCTGGCCGCGCCGGTGCTGATGGCCAACCAGGAATGGGACGACCATGACCGTTCTACCAAGCTCACCCCGCACGATATGGCTTATGATTACCTTAACTCCTGCGCGCCCAATGCTATTTTATTCTGCTTTGCCGATAACGATACCTACCCGCTTTGGTACATACAAGAAGTTGAAGGTGTTCGCCCTGATGTGCGTATCGTAAACCTAAGCCTGCTGGGTACCGACTGGTATATCCGCCAGATGAAACAGAAGATGAACGAATCCGACCCGCTGCCGCTCACCATGAGCAACGATAAATTCAAGATGGGCGTGCGCGACGTGATTTATTACGACGACGCTAAACTACCCGGAGCATCCGAACTTAAAGAGGTATTCGATTTCATTACCTCTGATAACCAAAGCAACCAGGTACAATACAACGACGGCCAATGGGGCAATTACCTGCCAACCAAAAACCTGAAGCTAACCGTAAATGCCGATGAAGCTATCAAAAACGGCGTGGTGCCTGCGGCTCTTAAAGACCGTATCCCCGCCCAACTCGATTTTACCTATCCGGGCAAATACGTGACCAAAGACAACCTGGCCATTATGGATATACTGGCGCACAACAACTGGAAACGCCCGATATACTTTACCGTAACCGCCGGCAACGAAAACATGCTTGGCCTGGATAAATACATGTACAACGAGGGTTTTGCTTACCGCCTGCTGCCGCTTAAGCCCGATAGCACCGTTTCGCCGTTGGAGGCTACCAACACGCTGGTAATGTACAACAACGTGGTAAACAAATTCAGGTACGGCCAACTCAAGACCGCCAAAAACCTCGATAATACCTCAACCACTTTGTTTTACCCGGTAATAACACGCATGTTCGTAAGCCTTACCGATGCTTTGGTAAAAGAGGGACATATAGACCTGGCTAAAAGCACGCTGAAGAAATTCCAGGATAATTTGCCCGATGATATGTCGTCGCCTGAGATAGCTATACGCAAGTATTACCTGGCGCAAAGCGCCTATGCCGTTGGCGATGCAACCCTGGGCAATAAGCTTACACAATTGGTTTACGATTACGTGGTAGATCAATTGGCCTACAATTACATCGTTTACCAAAAAGATGCAAACGACGTGGATGTGCATGCTGTACAGCTTTCGTTATCATTGCTTAACAGCATAAAAAGCTTAGCCACCGGCGTAAACCAGCCGGGCTGGGCCAAAAAAGCCGAAACACAGTTAAATGATTATGGCAGCAAATTCTCGGCCTTGATGCCACAAGGGCAAGGGCAGCAATAACCAGCCGCCTTTCTATATAAAAAACAAAAACGCCTCGCCAAACGGGAGGGCACTGAAAAAGTCCTTTTAGAAAAAGAGGTGTAAAAAAGGAGCAGGAAGGATTGTCTTTCTGCTCCTTTTTTTGTATTTTAAAGGTGTATTAGAACGCCTTTCAGATGTTAGCTCAACAACAAAAGATCCAATTTAGCGCGTTTTCGGGATTGTATGATTTGATCGTACCCAAAGACAATCTTCTTCGCAAGATCAATGAACTGATAGATTTTACTTTTATCCTTGAAGAGCTGGTTGACAA